>CANIAA010000184.1 GCA_947465255.1 Flavobacteriales bacterium
AGTCCTACAACTAAACTCGCCACTCGCCACTCGCCACTCGCCACTCGCCACTCGCCACTCGCCACTCGCCACTCGCCACTCGCCACTAGCCACTAGCCACTAGTCATTAGTCACTCCTACGCCCACCCTTCTCCCTTCTGCATCTTCACATCGTTCACGAACTGCTTAATTTTCTGCTCGTCTTGCTTTTTGCAAACGAGCAGAATATCGTCGGTGTCGACCACAATGTAGCCGTTGAGACCGTGCAATACGGCGAGTTTGCCGTCTGGGACATTCACCACGTTATCAGCACAGTTGTAGAGCACCACATTCTTTCCTACAACACCATTCTCATGCGCGTCTTGCGCCAGATGCGTGTGCAGTGAACCCCACGTTCCGAGGTCACTCCAGCCGAAGTCGCTGAGAACCACATTAACGTTGCGAGCCTTTTCCATGATACCGTAATCGATGGAAATATTTTCACAAGCGGGATAAATGCGATCGATAAATGCCTTCTCATCCGCTGTGCCATACTTGCCTTGTCCTTCCGCAAAAGACCGATACATCTCGGGAAGGTGAATTTCAAAGGCATTCATGATGGCGTGCATCGACCAAATGAAAATGCCCGAGTTCCAATAGAAATCTCCGCTTTCGAGGAAGTCCTTTGCAAGCTCAAGACTCGGCTTTTCGGTGAATGTCTTCACACGCTTAACGGTTTCATGAAACGCATTCTTCTCGTCGGCCCATTGAATGTATCCATAACCGGTATCGGGACGTGTAGGCTTGATGCCCAACGTCACAAGATTACCGCTCTCCTGTGCTTGGCGAATGCTCGTGCGAATGGTTTCGAGGAACTCCTCATTTTTGAGAATGAGGTGGTCGCTCGGTGCCACGATGATGTTCGCATCGGGTTCGCGCTCGGCAATCCAGAATGCAGCGTAAGCGACGCATGGCGCAGTGTTGCGCATGTTGGGTTCGCACAACACTTGCTCCGGTTTTAAATCAGGCAATTGTTCCAGAACTAAATCCTTGTAGCGCTCGTTGGTCACTACGAGAATATTTTCCTTCGGACAAATAGGCAAGAAACGGTCGTAGGTCATTTGAATGAGCGTGCGACCAACGCCGAGTATATCGTGAAACTGCTTGGGGAAAGATGTGCGGCTCATGGGCCAGAAACGGCTGCCAATGCCACCCGCCATGATGACGCAGTAGTTCTTGTTGTTCATGATTTTCCTTGTTGCCTTGATGGTTGGGAATCAAGGCGGGCAAAAATAGGAGGAATTTCTGAGGATTGAAGGTAGAAGGATTGTAGGATTGTAGGGAGGCCGACTTGCAACTTTCAATTGAATTGAACACAGAGCCTCATAAACTTTATTCCTTCGTAAACCTTGATTTAACGGGACTTATGCCAAATCAATCATGAGTGGAATAAGATGCCAAGAAGATATAAAACTCAGCTTTGAGCCAAAAATGCCAACGCTATACGAGTATTTTCCAATTATGGTCAAGTTCTTCTCAAACGAACATTGGCCAATACATGTTCACGCATTCTATGGTGATGAATTCGCATGTAAAGTTGAATTCGATGTAAAAAAGAAAACACATTGCTTTCGAAAAGTGAGGGGCTATAAAATGCTTCCCAATGCACAAATGCATGATTTGAAAAAACTGATAAATACATATCAGAGCGACATCATACAATCGTGGATTAACTTTGTAGTTCTCAATAAAAGAATACCGAAACAACGTATCACAAAGAGAATCCCATGAGAATCGTTGCGTTTAAAATTGTCCGAGATTACCAATTGGAACTTACCTTTTCCAACGGCACAACTAAGATTGTTGATTTATTCTCCTTCTTAAACAGTTCTCAAAATCCGATGACCTCCCAGTTCAAGGATCCGAAGCTCTTTCAACAGGTTCAATTGACTCAAGGCCATCTTTCATGGATCAACGGCGAAATGGATTTGTCAGCCGAGAGCTTATATGAATGGAAATAACCTTCTAGGATTGCAGGATTGTAGAATTATAGGGAGGGCCTAACCTGCAACCTTCAACTTTTAACCTTCAACTTCTCCAAGGCAGCGCGCAGACTTTCAATCGACGCATGCACATCGGCCACGGTAGCGGTTCCTATCGACAATCGATACCAAACGCTTTCCTTCGATGCACCGAAAGCGCTGAACGGAACTACGGCAAGTTTAGCTTCTTGCAATAGGTACTGCGTTATTTGTGGGGTGCTTTCAATTACACTGCCATCAGGAGTCTTAAAGCCTTTCAAATCAAACTTGACGGTCAAGTAAATGGCGGCCATCGGCGCAATAGCATCTACCGGAAAGCCTTCCGATTTGAGGGTTTGAATACCATTGTAAAAACCATTAAGACGTTCTTCAATCTCTCCCTTGAATGAACCCAAAAATGAATCGACATTCGTTTGATTAGCGAGGTATTTTGCACTGGCAACTTGCTCTGCCTTCGGCGCCCAGGCACCCACGTGGCCGAGAATACTCTTCATTTTATCAATCACCTTGCGCGGACCAAACGCCCAACCTACGCGAACACCCGTAGCAGCCAGACTCTTCGAAATACCATCAACGAAGATGGTGTATGGGCGCAATTCAGGACGTAACGATACAGGATCGTAGTGCTTCGCATCGCCGTAACACAGCACAGCATAAATCTGATCGTACATCAGATAAAGCGGTTTCTCATCAGGCGAGCGGCGCTTGTTTTCAGCAACCACCAAATCGCAGATATCTTCCAGTTGTTGTTTCGAAAAAACGGTACCCGTCGGATTAAGTGGTGAACACAATGCCAGCAATGTTGCATCCGATAAGTAAGGCTTCAATTCTTCGGCCGTTGGCAAGAAGTTGTTCTCCGCCTTAGCTTCCACGAACACTTGCTTCGCATGCGAGAGGTGCGTGTAGTGGTTGTTGTTCCAGCTTGGCACAGGGAAAACCACCTTATCACCGGGATCAACGACAGCCTGGAAAATGGCGTAGATGATTGGGCGAGCACCACCGGCAATAAGAATCTCATCGGCTGCATACTCGAGCGACTGTTGCTGAGCGATAGCCGTTGCAACAACCTTCCTCAAATCAAGCATTCCATCAGCCGGTGGGTAGTTGGTTTCATCGTTCATGTAAGCATCCACTATGGCTTGCTTCAATTCTGTAGGTATCGGAAAAATTTTCGGATCAAAATCACCAATGGTGAAGTTGTAAATCTTCTCTCCCTTGGCCATCAGCTCGCGAATTTCGCCTGCTAGTTTGATGATTTCTGAGCCGATCAGATTTTCGGCCATGTGCGACACCCTATAGTTCGCGGGTGATGCTGTGTTGCTCATAAACGAATGAATAGAATTTGTAGCGCGAATGTATCGCTTCAAAGGGTGTTACACGGGTGAAGTTATGAGGATTGTTTTCACACTCCCCCTCGGCTGCGCTCGGGGACCGCCCTTCGGCTGCGCTCTGGGACCGCCCTTCGGCTGCGCTCTGGGACCGCCCTTCGGCTGCGATCAGGGACCGCCCTTCGACTGGGCTCAGGGACCGGCCTTCGGCTATGCTCAGGGACCACGAAGTCGAGGGTCGGTAGCCGAGCGGAGCCGAGGGTCGGTAGCCGAGCGAAGTCGAGGCTACTCCATTGGGAAAAGGAAATCGTTATGCGGAAAACGTGTAATGTGAATTTGGCGTACGCGCTCGTAAAGCGTGTCGCGCAGCTGGTCAACGTTCAGCTTTTTCGCAGCAGAGATAAACACTACGTCCGAATTTTGCAGTCGAGACATCCATGTTCGTTGTAATTCTTCAAGGGTAATGTTTTCGCGGGTAGGAGGTGTGAGATCATCCTCGGCCTTAGGAACATGCTTGTACGCGTCAATTTTATTGAAGATGACCATGGTGGGTTTATCACCCACACCAATCTCGCGGAGCGTTTCATTCACCACATTGAAATGATCTTCAAACTGCGGGTGCGAAATGTCAACTACATGCACCAGTAAGTCAGACTCACGCGTTTCGTCGAGCGTGCTCTTAAACGATTCTATCAGTTGATGGGGCAGCTTGCGAATAAAGCCTACGGTATCTGTCAACAGAAAAGGGAGGTTGTGAACTACAACCTTTCGCACGGTGGTATCGAGCGTAGCAAAGAGTTTGTTTTCGGCAAACACTTCACTTTTCGAAAGCATGTTCATGATGGTGCTCTTGCCAACGTTGGTGTAACCCACTAATGCCACACGCACCAAAGCACCACGATTCCCTCGCTGGGTCGCCATTTGCTTGTCAATCTCCTTCAGCTGTTCCTTCAGAAAGGCTATACGATCGCGAACAATACGGCGGTCCGTTTCGATCTCTTGCTCACCGGGGCCGCGCATACCAATACCACCACGTTGCTTTTCCAAGTGCGTCCACATGCGCGTGAGGCGCGGCAACAGGTATTCATATTGCGCAAGTTCCACTTGCTTCTTGGCGTGAGCCGTGCGCGCGCGGCTTGCAAAAATGTCGAGGATCAGGTTATTTCGATCGAGAATTTTGACGTTCATTTCTTTGAACGTGCCTTCCAAGTTTCGCAGCTGTGAAGGTGCCAACTCATCGTCGAAAATGATCATGGCCGGTTTGTGTTC
>CANIAA010000185.1 GCA_947465255.1 Flavobacteriales bacterium
GTGTCGGGAACTATCTCATGGTACCTCGGCAACGCAATCATAGAAGGCGCTGCTGATGCCGCTGTGATGGTTTATTCGAGTGGAGTCTATTCGTCCCGCATAACCGATGCCAACGGTTGCAGTTTTTCCTCCAACGAACTCAACATCGAGACACTTTCACTACCAGATGCAATAGTCACTTTTGAAGAACCCTTCCCAGTTTTGTGTGGAGAAGAAGATACCCTGAATGTTTCAGCCGCTTCCGGAAATACCTATGCCTGGTATTCACAGGATGGACTGCTGGAAGGTGAAGAAATTAACACACTGGCTATTACAACACCCGGTATTTACTGGGTAGAGGTACTAGGTGCCAATGGTTGCTATGCCACCTCACAAACCTTGGAGATTGCCGCTTTTGCTGCGCCCAATTTATTGCTCGAGCCAAGCGGATCCGTGAACGTGTGCGAAGGCCAAACCCAGCTTTTCGAAGCATTCATTGATGCTCCGGCACAGCTTCAGTGGTATACCGACGGTGTGTTGCTCGAGGGGGAAACGAACAGCTTTCTGGAATCTGCTGTAGCAGGTAGTTATCAAGTTTCCATAATCGACGACAACGGTTGCGAAGCGTTTTCCGAAATGGCAACACTGGGTGTGATTGCGGTAAGTAATCCGGTTATCACGGATGGCGGTGTAACAGCCGAAGGTCAATTACTCATAACGAACCAAGCATCGGGACACCAGTGGTATTTGAACGGTGAGATGATACCCGGAGCAACAGCGTCAAATTATCTGGCAGTGGAAGATGGTATTTACAGCGTCATTGTGATAGAAGACGTCTGTGAATCGGAAGTGTCGGATGGGTTTGAGGTGGTGTTGGGCGGGGTTAATGAAGATGAATTGAATCTTGTTTTATTTCCCAATCCTTGCAATGAACGAATTATAGTGAGACATCAGGAACTACAGGGCAAATTGGTTTCGATTTATGATGTTTCCGGACGCCTTGTTTGGGCAACAAGAGCTGATAAATCAAGTTTTCAAGTTGATACCGGTTCTTTCAGAGAAGGATTGTATCAGATCCATATGGGATCGATTTACAAAGCATTCTTTATGGTGGTTAGGTGACGTTGCCCTATCTTTCTGTATGTATAATCTGATTCCTAAGTTTATGGGGTCCCAACAATAGGGTGTCGGAAAAATTCATTTCTATTCGTCCTAATCAAACTGTATTTCAGCAACCTTGAGACAATAAAAATTATGTAATGAACAACATGAAGGGTTTTGCTCTTTTTTTGTGCGGATTGCTTTTGTCTCTCACAAGCTATGGTCAAATGCCGGAAGGGTCTATCGGGCCTGATTTTACGGTTGTTGATCAATTCGGCAACAGTCACAATCTCTATAGCTACTTAAATCAGGGCTATTCCGTAGTTATGGTTGTTGATGCTACGTGGAATAGTCCCGGATGGGATTATCATACAAGCGGTGAATTGGAAGAGCTTTATACTTTGCATGGTCCCGCAGGATCGCCCGGGGTTCTTCCCAATACTACTGATGATGTAATGGTATTTTGGATAGAGACCGATGGCACCACGGATGATTCAGACCTCGATGGAACAGGACCTAATACACAGGGAAACTGGTTAAATCCATCAGGAACCCCTATTCAGTTCCCCATGGCTAATCCTTCAATAACACAGGCTGATCAAATCAATGAGGACTATCAGATCGCATATTTTCCGACAGTCTATCGCATATGTCCGGGCAGATTAGTGTCTGAAGTTGGGCAAATTGCTTCGAATGACTTGTATGCATCAATCGCTGATTGTCCACCGCCGGCATTCACGAATAATGATCCAGCTATTGTCCAGTATTTGGGAGCCGATGGAGCTTGTGATAATCTTGATATATCAATTCTACTTCAAAACTATGGTCTTCAGCCACTAACTTCCTGCACATTTCAGATTCAATTGGGTGCCGTATCCTCTCAATATACGTGGACTGGGTTCCTAAATACGTATGACATAGTAACGGTGGATTTGGGGACACTCCCAATCAGTGATACCGAGCTGTTGACCGTAAACATCATTTCAACAGACGGGAATACAGCCAATAATAGCATATCACAGACCATCACGTTTGCCGGTAACTCAACACAGACGTTGCGATTAGATATTGTGTTTGATAATTGGCCGGAAGAATTTTCATGGGAGATTTACAACGATGCTGACCAACTCATAGCCGGGGAGGCCTACTCACCATCTTTTCCTGATGGGTCAAGTGTTACGGAATTCATTGACCTGCCATCGTTGGGTTGTTATCGTTTTGTTGCTTACGATGCCTATGGCGATGGATTGAATGGTTCGATATGGGGAGCTCAGGATGGGTCGGTTTTGTTGCGTTCCTACACTTCTGGGGACCTTCTATACAGTACGCTTTGGAACTATCCCGGTGACTATGGTTTCTACGAGGAAGCGGTCTTATTTAAGGCAATCGTTACATCGGCCAATGAGTTGGGATGCACGAATCCGCAAGCATGTAATTTTTCATCTTCAGCAACTATTGACGACGGCAGTTGCCTCTATGTGGGCATGGCTTGCAACGACGGCAACAGCAATACGTTTTCAGATGAAATACAAGCGAACTGTTTATGTCAGGGCTATTTCGTTACGGGCGGCTGCACGGATATGACGGCTTGCAATTTTGACCCTGCTGCTGAGTTTGATAATGGTAGTTGTTTTTATCCCGGAACACCGTGCAATGATGGTAACAGCAGCACATTTGGGGATGTGTATCAGGAAAACTGCGTATGTGCGGGGTATACGAACTGTAATCCTTTCGGGTATAATTTCACCCAGCCGGGTGAGTACGTTTATCCTACAGAAGGGGCGGCAATCAACGACGGTTGTGTAGGAGAGATCTACACCCAAACGATTTATTTTTTGATCCCCACGGATGTCGGAGCTTTGGATCCCGCTTACTCGGGTGTGCCTATTCAAGGTTACCAGATAAATTCCCTAAGCATCGATGGAGCCAGCGCTGCCAACTTTGGTTTTGCGTTTGATTGTGACATTAGCAGTTGCGCATTTGGCGCGGGCGAACAGCATTGTATAACGATCTATGGTGTTCCAAATCAAGGCGGCAATTTTGTGCTGACGGTGGACTTAATGGTGTATGCTTCGTTGGCCGGATTTCCGGTGGAGTTGCCTTTTTCGGCCGGCAACTACACGCTGGAAGTCGCATCTTCATGCAGTCAAGCGATAAGTGGTTGCACTAATCCGGCCGCTTGTAATTACAATCCATTAGCGACGATCAATAATGGAACTTGTATTTTGCCGGGTTCGCCTTGCGACGATAACAATACTTCGACAATCAATGATGTGATACAAACTGACTGTAGTTGTTCCGGCGAGTCTATTGACCCCGGTTGTCTTGGGTTTTCGGTGAATAACATCACCATATTACCGCAGTGCGCGGGTGATGCGAGCGGGTCAATAACACTTCAAGTTACGGGAACAACAGCACCCTACATTTATGAATGGAGCAATGGGCAGGGCACATCGCTAATAAGCGGATTGGTAGCAGGCTCCTATGTAGTGTTGATAACGGACGTAACGGGTTGTGCGGAGACGCTAACCTTTAATTTGACAGACCCGATTGGCATGGAGTTGCAGGCAGCTGTTGCACAGCCGAGTTGCGGAAACAGTGCGGATGGAGCTGTGGAGGTTTTCGTAACGCAGGGCACTCCGCCGTTTAACTATGCATGGAGCAACGGTGTATCGGAATCGGCAATGACCGAGTTGATTGCAGGTGTCTACTCTGTTGTGGTAACTGATGCGTTGGGTTGTTCGGAAACACTGGCTGTAGAATTGGTTTCAGGCAGTGAGTTCAGCGTGGATATATTAGGCCCGTTTGTCGCTGATCCTTTCGCAGTGAGTCTTTACTCGTTGCCCAGCGTAACAGGAGCTACATATTCGTGGAATGTGAATGGAGGTAACATACTCTCCGGCCAGGGGACGAATTTTATTGAGGTGCAATGGGGGTCAGATTTTAACGGTTCTGTAGAGGTGGTTGTAGAGTTGCCGGACGGCTGTGTTTATACCGACGCACTTGTTGTAGAAGTTGGCTTATGGACTGAAGAAGCGGGTGATAGAACTAAAATACTCGAGGTTTATCCGAACCCGTTTCGTCAAGAAATTGTGTTGAATATGACGGGTAGTTCACGAAGAACGGTGCAATACCGCCTCTATGAAGTAACAGGAAAGTTGTTGTTGTCGGGTTTTTCGTCGGACATTCAGCATGTTATTGCTACCGATAATCTTCCTTCTTCCTCCTACATACTCGAGGTAATTACAGAAGATTATGTGAATCGTTTGCGATTAGTTAAAAACTAGGCAAGTATTTCCGCGCGCACCAGCAATGCTGTCCATTTATCCCGCGGTTACGCAGGGGCTTATACCAGCTCGATTTCGAATTCGGTTAGTTGGACAAACTGTTCAATGCGCTCGTGAATTTCGTCTTTTGTGATTTCAAGAAGACGATCGGGACCAAATTTTTCGCAGGTGAATGACGCCATTGCCGAACCCACGATGATGGCGCGCTTCATGTTTTCGAACGA
>CANIAA010000186.1 GCA_947465255.1 Flavobacteriales bacterium
ATAGGGTAACCGAGCGTTACAGGTGTTCCCCACTCGCCATCTTGACCAAGCTTTGAATAAAAGATATCGAAGCCGCCCATGGTATTGTGACCGCGTGAGGCGAAGTACAGTGTTTTTCCGTCGGCTGTGAGGAAGGGCGCATCTTCATCATAAATAGTATTCACCTGCGTGCCGATGTTAAGCGCGCGCGACCATTCACCGTTCGGAAGTTTTACGCATCGATAGATATCACGCTTACCAACTCCACCGATTCTATCGCTCACAAAAAGCAATGTGTTACCATCTGCAGAAACCGTTGCGTGTGTTTCCCAGGCTGCAGTGTTGATGTCGGAACCGAGTAAAGCAGGTTCGCTCCAGGTTTCCCCGATAAGTGTGCTTTCGAGAAGTTGACCGTCACCAAAATTATCGCGGTAGATAAACAACGTTTGACCATCGGGCGAAACGCTGATAGCCGCGTCATGCGCATCGGTGTTGAGGTTCAGCAATTCAGGTTCCATCCAAACACCCTCTTCGTTTTTGAAGGTTGCGTAGATATCGTCCTTGTATTGCATGGTCACAAAGTCGATGATTTTGCTGTTCGATGAATCGGGGCGAATACGAGGGCTGGTGAAGAAGAGCTGGCTTTCATCGAGTGAAAGTACCGGGCTGTATTCATTGGATGATGTATTGAGTATGGGACCAACGTTGGTGATTTTGTAATTCCGAGGATTCTCCATTTGCGATTTGGCTTCCATGCACATTTCCAATTCGCGGGTAGCATCTATATACATAAGGTGCTTTTTCCCCAACTGTTTTTGAAGCTTCTGAAAAGTGGCAATGGCATCGTCGATTTTCAAATTAAGCGCTTGTGCTCTTCCCAAATAGAAGAGCGCTTGAATAGGTGCGCGCTTCTCCACGGGATCATATGGATCATAGCCTTTGCTGAAACGTTTGTCGCACGCAGCCTCCAGGTATTGTAATGCCTCCAGCTTCGAATTCGCTGTCTGCAAATAGCAATATCCAATTTTGTAGTTGATATTGGCGTTGTTGGGATTTTCTACCAACAGATCAATCCATGCATTAATGCTTTGGATCCATAAGCGTTCTTCCAACATTTGATTGGCTTCCAAAAATTTGGCAGCAAAAACAAACCGTTTGGGGGGAGCCGCACTGAAAACTGAAGTAGTGACAACGGCAAAAACGAGTAGCAAAAGGATACGCTTCATTCTATTCAAGGTATAGAGAAAGGTCAATAAAATATTTGTGCCCGAAGATAGGCAACGCCTTGAATACGAAAGAAAAAATTCGGCTTGTTTCTTAAACCTCTCTGTTGATATCCCACGCTTCGAGGTAATCGGCCACTCTGCGTACGAATTGTCCCCCCAAAGCACCGTCCACTACACGATGGTCATAGCTATGACTCAGGAACATCATGTGACGAATACCAATGAAGTCGCCGGAAGGCGTTTCAATGACTGCGGGCTTCTTGCGGATGGCGCCCACCGCCATAATAGCCACCTGTGGCTGATTGATAATGGGTGTTCCCATTACGTTTCCGAAAGACCCAACATTCGTGATCGTATAAGTTCCACCGCTAATTTCATCGGGTGTTAACTTATTGTTACGAGCACGATCAGCCAGATCATTTACCCGTTTCGCAATCCCCGAAAGATTCAGCATATCCGCATTGCGAATAACCGGAACAATCAAATTTCCGCTAGGCAAGGCTGTAGCCATGCCCATATTGATATCACCGCGCTTGATGATTTTATCACCATCAACGGAAATATTGATCATCGGGAAGTCTTTGATGGCTCTTACTAATGCCTCTATGAAAATCGGCGTAAACGTGAGCTTGGTCTTTTCCTTCTGTTCGAATTGCTTCTTCACCTTCTCCCGCCACAATACAATATTGGTTACATCTGCCTCTACATAGGAAGTGACGTGCGGAGAGGTTTGCTTACTCATGACCATGTGATCGGCGATGAGTTTGCGCATACGATCCATCTCGATGATTTCGTCGTTGCCACCTACGCTAATGGCAGCCTTCTGCTTAGGAGCCGAAGCAACTGCAGGCGCAGCAGCAGGCTCTTGCTTCACCACAGGCGCAGCAACAGGTGCAGCAACCGGTGCAGTTCCGCGAGATGCTATATAGTTGAGAATATCGCTCTTGGTAACACGTCCACCCTGACCGGAGCCCGCAATGGCATCGAGCTCAGACTGGCTAATACCTTCTGTTTTCGCTATGCTCTTCACAAGAGGTGAATAGAAACGATCGTCGGTGCTTGACACCGCTATTGCAGCAGCCAGAGGCGATGCAATTGACGCAGCAGCTACTGCTTCGGTATGAGGTGCAGCAGCGGGTGCGGCCGGTGCACTCGTTGGAGCGGCAACCGAAGCTCCCGATCCTATTCCAATCAACGCTATGGGTTGACCAACGGCCACCACATCGCCTTCCTTCACCAGACATTTTAATAGAACGCCATCTTCCGGGGCCGGAACTTCGCTATCGACCTTATCGGTAGCAATTTCAATAATCGGTTCATCAGCCGTGATGGCATCACCTTCCTTTTTCACCCATTTGATGATGGTAGCTTCTGCTACGCTTTCGCCCATTTTAGGCAGGAGAAGTTCTATCTGGGACATTGACAGATGGATTCGTTGATTTTCGGGTGCAAATGTAGTCGGTTTGAGGTTTGGTAGAAGGTTTTTTTGATTAACCGCAAAGGCGCAAAGAACGCCGAGAAAAAAGACTCTCCGCGTTCTTTGCGCCTCTGTTGTTAGTTAAAATTATTGCTTTACCAAGCGTAACACCTGTGATTCGCTGCCAACTATGCGCAGCAGGTACAAGCCCGCAGGTGTATCATTCATATCAGCATTTAAGCGAGCATTGAGGTCAGGCAATGTCGATGAATACGTTTGAATAATGCGTCCGTCTGCAGTCATCAGTTCTGCATTCAAACGAGTATCCGCTTCGAAGACACCATTGACAGCAATGTCGAAACGGTCTTCAAATGGATTCGGATAAACGATGAACTGGGCAAGAACCGGTGTAGCAAGCGAAATAGTTTCTGCACCTTGATTCAGGGTACCGGTTCCCGATACCTGGTCCAAGCCTTCGATTGATTGCACTTGGAGTGTTCCGTGCACAAACAGATGAGCGCCCTCTTCCAGATAAACATGATTTGCTTTTGCGCTTCCGACTACTGCAGGTTGTGGAAAAGCATTCGCCTCGATGATTACCAATGATGTATCTGAAGGCACCTTTCCCTCTTCCCAGTTGTAAGGATCGTTCCAATCGGAAGTACCTCCGTTGCCGCTCCAAATAGAAGATGTGTTGCCGGCAGTTGCTGCGTTGGCGTTCGTTATTACAGCCGGAGCTTCATATGAAACATTCACCCAGCAGCGTTGAGAAGGATTGGATGTTGAGCCGTTACGCACACGAATGGTAATCCAACCTGTAAAGTTAGGAGTGTAGTTTCGGGTTTGTATTCCCGTTCCCGAGCGCGACGATAGTAAAGTACCTGCTGAATTATATAAACCAATGAAGAGGCTCTTGGTTGCATTCTCAGGATACAGGGTGTAGGTGACCACTTTGCCGCTTTGAACAAAAATTCTTCCCGCTGTTCTGAAATTGGTAGAGTTTGCCGGAATGGCTCCGCCCTGACCAAGTGAATTCACGTGACTATCTCCCAAGTCGTTGGCCATTTCCCACTCCTGAACGGTACGAGGTGAACGTGGTGGGTTGTATGCAACAGCATCTTGACCCACCGGCGCCCATACACTATATCCGCGACGACCGGCAGCATTCAAGGTTGGATTTACCGGTGGTGTATTAATAGCAGCATTTCCATTAGCATCTACCGTAACGGTTGCTGTGCCGTTAGCACCTGAATAATCCTTGAGCACTGTGCCTGCCGGGAAGCCCGTGAAGACCGTGCGGTTTTGCCAGTTTGTCCAGTTATCGGTTACTCCAATTACAGCCTTTCCTGCGCGCACTATAACTAGATAATCCTGATCCGAGTATGGCACCTGGTAAGCTCCTGCCTTAAAGTTGAGGGCCTGGTGGCACCACAATAGATTTACTAAATCTGAACGAGCCGGAAGACTTGTTGAAGACTTGGGATCATGCGTCCAGCGGTTGCCATTGTATCCGATATCAAATAAATCTTCAAAAAACAATTGCGGATTACCATCCATCGCCATCATGATTGCGTATGCACCGGACAGGCGCGGTTCGTTGGGTTCGATATGAGCAGACAACTCAGAGCCGGTATTCCAACCGGAGTAGTTTCCGGAATTGTTGAACTGCGGACGGAATGTATCGTGGTTATTCACGAATGGCACCGTGCGATGAACGAAGGTATTTGAACCTGCATAATAGTGCACACGCTGACTTTGCTGTGCTCCCGGTAAGCTGGCCATGTTGAAATTACCCATGCCGTATACCATTCCGTACAAACCACCCGATGGGTCAAATGCGCGCAAACCGAAGTCGAATGCCCCCATCATTTTCTCGCTTGAAGGAGTTGCAATGGCATTCACATAGTTATCCAAATCATTTTTGCTACCTACCCATTCACC
>CANIAA010000187.1 GCA_947465255.1 Flavobacteriales bacterium
AAACCTGATGATGCACTTCCACAACTTGCTGCACGGCGCGCTGCCCAAGGAGGTTCGTCTCGTTAAATTGAAGCTCGAAGAAACTCCTACCAGTTATGCGGAGTGGCAGGTTGAGGATTGAGGATTACGAATTACGGATTACGAATTACGGATTATCCTCCTTCGTCCTTCGCCCCTCGTCCCTCGTCCTTCGTCCTTCGTCCTTCGCCCTTCTAATGCATGTTCTCCTCTTCCATAAATTGCAGATCACGGCCGAATGTTTCAGGCAGCACAACGATGGCAAGGAACGAGAGCAGCATACAAATACCGCCTACCAAGAGAGCAGCGTTTACCTCACCCATGCTGCTTGCAAGTCCTTTGAAGGAAAGAACAATCGGCACGGTAGCGCCGCGCACGAAGTTGGGAACAGTCGTAGTAACTGTTGCCCGAATGTTGGTGCCAAACGTTTCGGATGCAATCGTTACGAATAATGCCCAGTAGCCGGTTGCTGCCCCTATCAGGAAGCATAGGAAATAATAGAACGAGACCGAATACCCCCGGCCGAGAAGGAATATCAGAATTACAGCCAAACAGGTAACCAAGTAGGCGATTACGATGCTTTTTCGTCTTTTGAATAGCTGACTGAGATAGCTGCTCATCATGTCGCCGGCTGAAAGTCCCAGGTAGGTAAAAACGATGGCTTGTCCCACTTCAAAAGTGCCGCCTGTTGCTTCCCCAATCGATGCAAACTTCCCGGAAAACTTCACCAGCACACCCACACAAAACCAAACCGGTAATCCCAATGCAATGCAAGCGAGATAATGCACTGCGCGCTTCCTGTTGGCGAAAAGCATAAAGAAGTTTCCTTTGGATACTTCTTTGTTTTTAACCTCATCGAACATCTGGCTTTCATGAGTGCCTGCGCGCAGCGTGAGTAATAGGAGGCCAAGCAAACCTCCGATAATGTACATGATTTGCCATTGGGCGAGTCCGAACATGGCCAGATTCATCTTGTTTATGTAGACTGCAGCAACGGCTCCTAATGCACCCATGGTCACAATCACCATGGTTCCGTAACCGCGACTTTCCTTTTTCAGAATCTCATTCACCAGTGTAATGGCCGCACCGAGCTCGCCGGCCAGTCCTATGCCGGCAATAAGACGTACGATTGCGTACCAGTGTATATCGGTTACGAACGCATTGGCAATATTGGCCAGTGAATAAATGAGAATGGAACCCATCAAGATTTTCCTTCGCCCTTTGATGTCTCCCAAAATTCCCCACACTAATCCACCGATCAGCATACCCGACATCTGCCACAGAAACAAGGTGTAATCATATTGATCGAGTAATGCAGGGTCTGTTATCCCTATACCTTGTAAGCTGGCCTTACTAACGATGTTGAACAATTGCAAATCGAAGATGTCGACAAAGTAGCCGAGTGATGCAACAAGCACCGTTGGCCAAAGCGCGCGGTTATTCATGGTGAGGGTTTGGTTGGGCGAAAATAACGAAGTAGTCGAAATTGGTTCATAATTCAGGATTATTCAAGCGATACAAAGCTTTGCGCCTTCGTTTTTTTGCAGCATGCGTTTAGCCCTTTTCTTCTTGGCATGTTTTAATGTCTTGCTTGTGCATACTGCAGTAGGTCAATCGCGCTTCGATAAGTTGCAAAGCGACCTGCTGGCCAATGCGGCGGACCAATGGCTCATCGCAGAATTGAAAGCTGTTAATCCGAATTATTTCGATTGCAGCAGGGGTGGGTGGCTATTCCCTTCGCCCGGTGATTTCATATTGTTTGGCGATACGATTGCGCTTACGCCGGAGCACACCAATCGTTTTCGTGACATTTGGTTTCCATCAGGCGACTGCAGGCGATTCGTTTCTGTGGTTGCTATGGCCGACGTTTATATGCCGCTTTTTAAAAGAAAGGCCCAGCAGTTGTCGCTCCATCCTGATGTAGCTTTTCTACCGGTAGTTCTCTCCGGGTGTAATCAACAATTCAAAAGCGGCGATGCTGCAGGCTTGTGGGCGATGCCTTTTCTGGCCGCTCGACGGCAGCATTTGAAAATAGATACCCTTGTTGATGAACGCTTAGGCGGCGACTTCACTACCGATGCTGCATTGAAACATTTTGCTTACGTGCTGGACATTCATCGCAACGATTACTGGCGTGCAACAGCAGCCTATTACTCGGGGCCGGCTCAGCTGGTTGCATTAGACTCCCTGTTGCACGGCAAGAATATACTTTCAGCCATAAACACCGAAACTGCTGACATGCTCCGTTTTTTGGCATACACCAATCAACTGTTGCGCACAGTGCACCTCGATAATCAATTGAGCAATTGCTTCGATGTTCTGGGACATTTTCAACCCGTGATTATAGAGAAACCATTGCAAGTGAAAGCTATTGCGTCGGTTCTTTCCGTGGATGAGTCTCGCTTGCGATGCACGAACCCTGTGTACACCGGACAATGGCTTATGCCGGGTTATCGAAAGGTGCCCTTTGTGCTGGAAGATACTCTGATAGGCCGTTTCCAGCTGATGAAGGATAGTATTGCACGCTGGCAACCATCTCGTCCAAAAGCAGATGCTTACGAATGGGAAACGTATGTGTTGCAGCATCGGGTAGGGAAGGGAGAAACCTTAGGACGAATTGCCGGTAAGTATGGTGTCACAATTGCGCAGGTCAAAAAATGGAATAAACTGCGCAGCGATAAAATTCGAAAAGGACAGACTCTTCGCATTGAGCAAAGAAAAAAGGTGATGTTACAACCGATTGTCGAAGAAGAAATGCCCTCAGAAATGGCTGATAGTGCAGCAGTCAATACTCCGGTTGTATCCGATAGTCTTTTGGTAGTTCAAAAAATGGAATCCTTGCTGGCTAAGGGAAAGAAGTTCATGGAGCAAAGGAAGTACAAGGAGGCCGTTCGAACTTTTGATGAGTTGCTTGTTTTGAGTCCTGATCAAGCCGAGATTCTTGATTTACGAAAGCAGGCTGAAGATGCTGCAAAGTCTCAAGCACAGACTGAAAAAGCGAAAGTGAAGTATTATACTGTCAAGAGCGGTGATTCGCTTTGGTCCATCGCACGAAAATACCCGGGGGTTACCGAACATGATTTGATGAAGTGGAATAAGTGCGGAGAAAACATTCGTCCGGGGCAAAGGCTGGTTATAAAGAAGTAATCGAGGAGCGAATTCCGTGTTATAAATGGCGAGTAGCGAATGGCGAGTGGGGGTAGAGATTTTACTTTTCATCGAAATAGTAGACACAAACGGTGACCGAGCGGAGTCGAGGTGCCGGCCAACGGTTGCTAACGAGCATATCGATGGGTTTTTCAGTTAGCCCCTGTGGGACTCATCTAAGCTAGCGCTGAGCAGATATTTTTCACAATAGCCGGGCCTTCATAGATAAATCCGGTATATACCTGAATCAAGTCAGCACCTGCTTCGAGTTTTTCCAGTGCATCTTCCGGCGTGTGAATGCCGCCAACCCCTATCACAGGAAATGCATTATTCGATTTCGTTTTCAGATACCGAATCACCTCTGTGCTTCGTTTCGAAAGAGGCTTGCCACTCAAGCCACCCATGCCGATTGCCTCTACCTCGCCGGCCGGTGTGCTCAAGGGCTCACGTGCAATGGTTGTGTTGGTAGCTATGACCCCGTCGATTCCGCTTTCCCGCACGATATCAATGATGTCATTCAATTGTTCATCGGTCAAATCCGGTGCTATTTTCAACAGAATAGGCTTTCTCTTCGGTGTGCGTTGATTCGCTTGTTGCAAGCTGTTCAACAAGTGCAGCAAGGGTTCTTTTTCCTGCAAAGCACGTAGGCCGGGCGTATTCGGCGAGCTCACATTTACCGCGAAATAGTCGACATGTGCATACAGGGTTTCAAAACATGATAAGTAATCGCTGACAGCTTCTTCATTGGGCGTCAATTTGTTCTTTCCGATGTTACCGCCAACAATCACACGCGATTTTCTTTTCTTTAGTCGATCCGCTGCTTCAGCCGCACCGCCGTTGTTGAAGCCCATGCGGTTGATGAGTGCCTCATCCTCGGGCAATCGGAACAAGCGAGGTTTCTCGTTGCCCGGTTGTGCTTTCGGTGTAAGGGTGCCTATTTCTATAAAGCCAAATCCCAGTGTGGCAAGTTCATCCACCCAGCGCGCATCCTTGTCAAAACCGGCCGCCAATCCAACGGGATTTTCAAATGTCAACCCAAAAAGATTGCGCTGAAGCGTCGTGCTTTTCTTCTGAAACATCGCACGCATGAGCGCTGAGAATCCGGGAATTCTGCATACGCCGCGCAATAGACTCATAGCCGTGTAATGCGCACGCTCGGCGGGAAGCAGAAAGAAAAGAGGTTTGATAAATATCCGATACATCGCCCGCGAAATTAGTCTTTTCCTCTCACTGCGCGTTAATAACTATGTTCATATATGAAGGTTTGTAAGTACCATATGATTCCAAGGTTAAAATAGATTTGGAATGTAAACTACAACCTAAAAGTGAATTTGGTATGTTGACGATTTTTGGAAGAAAGAAAGTTACGGCGGATCGCGTCGCACACATATT
>CANIAA010000188.1 GCA_947465255.1 Flavobacteriales bacterium
TAGTAAACAAAAAGCCGCCTCCCATCACGAAGTTGCGTATGTTAAGCGCTACCTGACGCTTCATCTCCGATACTTTCGAGAAACCCAATGACGAAGCCAAGGCTTCTTGCGAACGCACTTCTTCCTGATACCACGCCGCGTTCTTAAAGCTGCGGTAAAACTTACCGTATTGCCCCGTGAAGTCTTCGTGATGCAGGTGAAGCCAATCATACTTGGGTAATTCGTTGCGGATTATCTCGGGGTCGTAAATAATCGTGTACGGTATCTCGGCATACGTGAGCACCAAGGTCACAGCATCATCCCATGGCAACTTGCCGGGAGGCGAATACACCGCAATCTTCGGTGCTACTTCCAACTTCACGCGCTCCATATTCACTTCCGGGTCTGCTATTTCAGCGTAAATCTGATTGGCTTGAACGTCGGCGATTACCTGGTAACTAACCCCACGGATGCCACATTCCTTTGAAATGTCCGGATAATTGTCGACCAAAAAACTGCCACCACGATAGTTGAGCAGCCACTCCATCGGAATCTTGTTTTCCAAAATCCAATAGGCTATGCCGTAAGCCTTCATGTGGTTGGTCTGCGACTCATCCATCTGAATGAGAATCTTCGATGCCTGAATGGTTTGCACCGAAAAGAACACGCACAAAAGGAGAAGGATTTTTTTCATAAATAAAAACGTCGCAAGATGCTCGTCAAAAATAGCACGCTTGCGACGTTGATGGAATCTTAAATTCTGTTTAATCTGCTGATGTCTTCACATTCCGCAGTGCTGTGTCTTGGAGGCACAACAGTACGTACCTACTCTTCGTAGACGTCCAGAAGCATCAATGCTTCAGAAAGCTCGCCCAGTGTCTTCATATCGTTCTGCTTGCGGGCTACTGATTTGCCGGCTTTGTATACTTCTACGGCTTCTTCAACTTTATTGCGCTCTTCCAGCATCTTTCCAAGTTGGTAATAGCTCGCCAAATATTCAGGATCGTTCTTGATGATCTTCTGAATAATCTTGATAGCATTCGTGATCTCACCGTTCTTCTGGTGCTCGAGGGCAGCGGCGTAATGAAGAAAACTATCCTTCGGATTGGTTTCGAGCATGGTTTCGATCATTTTTAGTCTGTCTTGCATCATAAGCTTGGTTTTAAGGTTGATTGTTCCCGACAAAAATATCGGACCACTTCGGCGTAATCGATGGTTTGAAAAAATTGAAAATGCAGTTTTTCAACAAGGTTGTATACAATGGAGAATGGAGAAAGGAGAATGAAGAATGATGAGCTGGTGAATCACACTTCCTCATTCTCCTTTCTCCATTCACCATTTCGTCGGTAAGCCACCAACGCAACCAGAGAGCCCTATGCGCAAATTGTTCTCCATTCTCCATTCTCCATTCTCCATTCTCTTTTCTCCATTCTCCCTTCTCCCTTTCGTCGGTCAGCCACCAACGCCACCACGGAGCCCTATGCGCAAATGCTTCTCCATTCTCTTTTCTCCATTCTCCCTCTAGTCGGTCAGCCACCAACGCAACCACAGAGCCCCATGCGCAAATGCTTCTCCATTCTCCCTTCTCCCTTCTCCCTTCTCCATTCTCCCTTCTCCATTCTCCCTTTCGTCGGTCAGCCACCAACGCCACCACAGAGCCCTATGCGCAAATGCTTCTCCATTCTCCATTCTCCATCTATCTTTGCTCAGCCTCTCATGCAAACCACCTTGCCCAACAGCCATTCGCCATTCGCCACTCGCCATTCGCCACTCACGCTAGGTCCCCACCAAGCTCCGGTGTATGCACTTGCTGAAGGGTCGACGCAAACACACGTTTTTACAGGCGGTGGTGATCGCCTCGTTGCTCTGTGGGATATTCGGACAGGTGAGCAACAACCGTTTGTTGTGCGCACCGATGCGCCGATTTACGCGTTGCTTTATCATCGAGATGTCCTTTTCATTGGCTGCAGCAATGGTGTGTTGCATGCGGTGGATATGCTGTCGAAGCAAGAAACGCATGCATGGAGCCTCGATACGAAGGGTATCTTCGATTTGAAAATGGATGTAGCGAGAAATCGATTGTTGGTCGGAGGTGGCAATGGTATCCTAACCGTTATTGACTTCTCGTGCCTGGAAGTGATGCGCTCCATTCCGCTATCGGACGGTAAGCTCAGGCGATTGGCACTTCATACCCAAGGAGATTTACTGGCCGTTGCCGATAACTCCGGGCCGGTTCACGTGCTCGATGCGGAATCATATCAAACGAACGAGACGATTAACTCCCACGCCGATAGTGCGACCTCCGTTGTTTGGCATCCGTCTAAGCCGGTGCTCATCACGGGAGGTAAGGATGCCTTCATTCGATGTCACTCGATGGTCGAAGGTTTCAAGCAAGTCTTTTCTTTCGCCGCCCATCAGTCTGCGATTTACGACATTATTTATCATACTGAAACGAATTGCATGGTGTCGTGCAGCCGTGATAAGACCATCAAATGGTGGAATCCGATCACATTTGATCCATTGCACAGAGTAAGTTTCGCCGAAGGGGGGCATAAGCATTCGGTCAATCGATTGCTTGCCATGGGGCCACACATCATCAGCGCAAGCGACGATCGTGCAGTGCTTGTATTCGGTGCATAATTTCTCGTTTTTTCGCACGCTCCCTCTTTTACCTTCGCAGCAAGTTCAAACTATGTCTCAACCTTCTATTCCTAAAGGTACACGCGACTTTTCACCCGAGGTGATGGTCCGCCGCAATTATATTTTCAATACCATACGTTCGGTTTTTCAACGCTATGGCTACATGCCGCTGGAAACTCCGAGCATGGAGAATGTGGAAACGCTCACCGGAAAATATGGTGACGAAGGTGATAAGCTCATCTTTCGCATTCTGGATAGCGGAGATTATCTCAAATCGGTGCCCGATGAGGCACTGCAGCAACGTCAGCTGAACGCAGTTACGAAAGGCATTGCGGAAAAGGCACTTCGATATGACCTCACGGTTCCGTTTGCGCGCTTCGTTGTGATGAATCAGCACAGCATCGCATTTCCGTTCAAACGCTACCAGATTCAACCTGTATGGCGTGCTGATCGTCCTCAGAAAGGCCGTTATCGCGAGTTTTATCAGTGCGATGCCGATGTGGTAGGAAGTGATAGCCTGCTGAATGAAGTGGAGTTGGTGCAGATATTCGATGATGCACTGAGCACACTGAAAGTGCCTTCTGTAATTAAAATCAACAACCGAAAAATATTACAAGGCGTTGCGGAATTGGCCGGCGTACCTGAACGTATGATGGAGATGACGATCGCTATTGACAAGCTTGATAAGGTAGGCGAGGAGGGCGTTGTGAAGGAATTGGGTGAACGCGGATTTTCAGCTGAATCAATAAAGACAATTCGTGGATTATTCGCGTTGAGCGGTAGTAACGAGGAGCGCTTGAATACCTTGGAGCGTTTGCTGGCTCAATCGGAAGCAGGCATAAAAGGTATTGAGGAGTTGCGCTACGTTATGTTGCGTGTGCAGGATATTGGCTTAAAAACCGCTGCAATTGAGTTGGACGTTACCCTTGCACGAGGGCTCAATTATTATACTGGAGCTATTTTCGAAGTAAAGGCCAGCGGCGTTCAAATGGGTAGTATTTGTGGCGGTGGTCGCTACGATGATCTCACAGGGATATTTGGACTGAAGGGAGTTTCCGGCGTTGGTATTTCATTCGGTGCTGATCGAATCTATGACGTAATGACTGAGTTGAATGTTTTTCCGGCCGATGCCATGCAGAGCACCAAGGTGTTGTTTGCGAACTTCGGTGAAAAAGAGGAGCGATACTGTATGCAGTTGCTCCGACAACTGCGTGATGCGGGTGTTAATGCGGAGATCTATCCGGAGAGCGCCAAAATGAAAAAGCAATTCAAATACGCCGATGATAAACACATTCCTTTTGTTGCTATCGTGGGTGAAGACGAAATGGCAAAGCAGGTGGTTTCGCTCAAGCATATGCAGAGTGGCGATCAAACTACGCATACCGTAAAGGAACTTATCGAAAAAATGCACGCCTGATCTAAGAATGGAATACAATAACATCAAGCCAAGCGATATAGAGTTATTTGAAAGATTGCTCGGTTCAGAGCGTGTCTTTATCGATGATGAAACACGACAGGCTTATGGTCATGATGAAACGGAAGATCTCGTTCATCCTCCGGAGGTAGTCTTGAAGCCGATGAATACGGCTGAGGTCAGTGCCATTCTGAAGCATTGCAATGAACGACATATTGCGGTTACGGCCATTGGCGGAAGAACCGGACTGAGCGGCGGAGCATTAAGCATTCACGGCGGTGTTGGCTTGAGTATGGAGAAGATGAATCGCATTGTGGAGATTGATGAACTCAATTTGCAAGTCACAGTGGAGCCTGCTGTTATTACTCAGGTACTTCAGGAAACAGTTGCAGCCAAAGGTCTCTATTATCCGCCGGATCCCAGTAGTCGGGGCTCTTGTTTTATAGGAGGAAATTTGGCCGAAAATGCCGGAGGACCCAGAGCAGTGAAATATGGCGTAA
>CANIAA010000189.1 GCA_947465255.1 Flavobacteriales bacterium
AAATCGAATGAAGCAATGCGACTGCGTCCCTGACCATTGACACTGGCATTGGTACTGGAGAATTGAATGAATAAATGCCCGTCCACAATATCAATCGAAGTAAGACTCGGTGTGCTCGCTACCCAGTCATACACGGTTTGTGTTACGGGGTTCATTGCAAACATGCGCGGTGAACCCAATACGTTTACCGTTGGACTATTGCCGGCAAGAAACAACGTGTCGCCCGTGGATGTAAGCGCCAACTCCGATACAGGATTAATAAACTCGAGTGTATTCGGAATGAGTTCACCGGTATTGAGATCAATCGTAGCAAAATAATTAGCCTCAAAACCACCCAGCAGACCCAGATCGGAATTGATGAAATAACCTCCCTCGCCGGGAACTACTTGCTTGTATGAACCGGTTGTTCCGTTGTAAGGCAAATTCAGTGGGAGAACATTTAGATCCTCAGGATTTAACGCGGCAAGACCTCTCCGCTCATGCCCTGCGATTTCCTGAAATCCGCCTGTCATATAGAGTACATCATCCACCAGATTCATATACCCAACAGATCCATCAAACTCGATGTAAAAATGCGTGGCCTCATCATACAAAGGCGTATCCGCAAAACTGTGCACAAGGGTGGAATAAGGCATGCCACTATTCGTGTAATAATCCTTCAATAAAATTCGATCATTCCAAACGGTCAAACACCCTGCTGAATTCATGGTGTAGAAATCAATCATCTCGATGAATGAATTGTCGGAACGATTCAGCTTAACGATTTTGTAATACGTAGTCGAGTTCGAAGAACCTCCTGAAAAAACAGTTTTGGCTATCAGAAAATAAAAGTGGTTTGCCGTAGCAACCATTTCCGTTACTTCCGGTTGACTATTGATGTTCGTGAAGTAATCGACCACAGGATTCCAGTCCGTAAGTTGAAAATTGCTCAAATCAAAACGGGCAATCCTATTGCGGGGCTGGTCTTCCATCGCAGTAAAATAACCGGTTACATAAAGCATGTTATCATACACGACAAAGTGACGAACCCATTGGTTCGCCGAAGCCTCCATCATTACTTCTCCCGTGTGCCAATTGAAAATGGTGATGTCATACCCGACGCTGTATATGATGTAATCTTCATAACGTATCATCTCATCGACTTCCCAGCCTGCTTGGTTAGTGGCTATGTCGTAAGGCAAATCGGTGTAGCTGCCATCAGGGTGAATTTGAATAAACTGATAGTTCTGTGTACCCGACTCATCAACGCCTTCAAAGTAGTCGGTTGCAATGATCCAACCGCCCTCACCGTCATCCACCGTAATATCCACGTAAGGAACCCATGGCAATGAATAAGAAGGACGCATGGTGTTCGCATCGAATATCTCACCACCGTTGCGCGATCCTGCGTAAGTAGAAAACTCACCTGCGAAATAAGCCAAGCCACGATTCTCATCGACTTCAACGGAATTAACTTCCGCATTGAACGAACGCAATAAGGTGTTTGGCGTTAGCTGCCCAAACCCGGAAAGTGCCAGAAAACAAAAGGCAATAATTGGCGTGAATCGAAAAATACCCATGCCCCAAATCTAATCGCCTGAAGGCGGAAAGAAAAATCAAAATAAGCCGAATACAGAACGGCCAACACTGCGAATCAACTCAGCACGAGGTGTAGATTTACGAATGATCTGCAGTTCCTCCGTCAGGCTCGATTCCTCATTTAAAAATCGGAATACCCGATCAATGGGATTGTGCTTGTAGACCGAGGTAAAAAAGGCCGCACCCACATCGTTGCGACGCTGCAGCACATCGAGCACGACTGCATCATAAAAGGCAAACCGCGTCTTTCGATGAAACGACGTTAACGAAGTGCCCTTCTTGAGGTGAGCACACAGTCGCGTTGCCAGTTTTCCCGATAAGTAAAACGTATAGCCCGTGCTGGCCTTGATCCAGCCGCCGGCACTGCCAATATGCAAAACATGCTCGGTGTTCTTGCCATGAAACGGATGTGTAGTCATGGGAATAATACCCGCCTCTTGCTCTACAGTCTCATATTGATGAATGCCCGCTTGCTTGAGATAATCGCGAATACCTTCTTCGTATTCACTTCGAGCCAACAGGTTGCCCGAAAAAAGCGTGTACTCAAAAAGGGCTTCGTGCTTGCTCGTTGGCAACACATACATGAACCGCGTGTTGCCATGCTGCGGTATGCGAAAGTCCATCATGGTGAAACGCGCATCATCAAACATCGGCTCCTTCGTTCGAATAAACCATCCTACAAAATGCTGATGAATCCACGGATGTGTTGAAGCATCCGCCTCTGCCTTTAAATCTACAATACTATTGAATACAGCCGTTGACTGGTAAGTTCCCTCTGTCGTAACAACAACGGCACCATCACTCTGTTCCTTGATTTCGACAACGGCTTCTGTTCGCCACTCTATGTTTTCACAACCTCGGAGCTTTTCACTTGCATGTGCATAGAAATCTGCACTGCGCAACATCTTGTAGGAATAATCTCCCAGGTCAATCGTCTTTTCAAACGTATCACTCATGAAATCCGCACGCTTCCAGGATTTCGTAATGATTTCATCCCAGTGCCCCTTTCCCTTCTCCCACCAACACCAGGTGCGGTCGTTATCTCCCTTCACATTCGCATCCAACAGGAGAATTCGCTTGTTGCGAAAAAATGAATCTTCGCTCATAGCCAGAGCCAGCTGCAAACCTGCAGCTCCACAACCGGCTATGATGTAGTCGTAGTGATTCATGACACCAATACCCAATACGTAAAAAAGAAAAACGTAAACGCGAAGTAGAGGTGAATACCCAACGCGTGCCCTCGCTCTCGTGCATACCGCACATACAGCAGGTGAGCCGCCATTGACGTGCAAAACCAACCTACATAATTCTGCAAGGGAACCTCCCCTACAAATTGCCAGTAATCCATCGCAGGCGCGCACTGCTCCATCAGCACATCGAGTGCAACCATCAGCGACGAAGCAACGATAGCAATACCCCATTCCGATTTAGAAAAACGAGAAGCAATGGCATGAGTAGCGAACACAAGCAAGGCCCAGTTCACGCCTATCATCCAAGGCACACCCTGCCATTTCCAACCCAAATTCTCACCGTACGAATAGACTCCGAAAATCCAACCCTTGTTGACACCCGCCCACTCAGCAGCCATACCGATTACAAAAGGAATGAGTAATGCCGGCCACGATGCGCGTGAAATAGTGAGAAGGACCAATACCAAACTCAACGACAAATTCAACGGTGTTAATGAGATGAACCACTCACTGTGTCCGAGCACGCTGCCAATTATGGCCGACACGTGAAAGAGCCACATCAATCCGATGGCTGCAGGAATTCGATATGTGTTCAACTTCTCTAACAATGGTCCTTTCGAATAATATCTGTGGCGATTTTTCCCGACATCAAACATAGCGGAATACCGCCGCCGGGATGCACACTGCCTCCGCAGAAATATAGATTTTGGATGCGACTTGAAAAATTCGGATGACGCAAAAACGCCGCGAATCGATTGTTGCTTGCGGCTCCGTATAGCGAGCCTTGGTAGCTGCTTGTGCGCGATTCAATACCACGCGGATCTAAGATATGTTCTGCTTGAATGTGCGCATTGAGATCACACTCCAACAGTCGACTCAATTTCGCAACAACACGTTCGCGAATCTGCGGAATCAACGCATCCCAATCTTGCCCTTTGTTGCCTGGCACATTCACCATCACAAACCAGTTCTCGCAACCTGCAGGGGCATCCGACTTTTCATCTTTTGATGATATGTGCACATACACCGTCACATCCTCCGCAACTTCTTTTCCTTCAAACAATACATCAAACTCCTTCTTATAATCCGAAGCAAAAAAGATGTTGTGCAAATCCAACTCGGGAAATTCGCGATTGATTCCCCAGTAAAAAATCAACGCCGACGATGAGCGCTCCTGCTTCAAGGTGCGCTCGGGCGCCTTTTCTCTGGGCAGCAATTGGCGGTATGTTGGCATCACGTCCATGTTGCTCAACACGATGTCAGACTGAATAGTTGCGTCGCCAATGCGCACACCCATCGCTCGACCTTCATACACCACTACCTCATCCACCCGTTTGTTGAAATGAAAAACAACGCCCATTTCTTGCGCTCGCTTAAACATCGCATTCGTTATACTAATCATTCCTCCTTTGGGAAAGAACGTTCCGTAATGCTGCTCCAGGTGAGGAATCATACTCATGATACCCGGCGTACGGTAAGGTGAAGAACCGTTGTAGGTAGCATAACGATTCATGAGTTGAACCAGGCGTTCATCCTTGAATGACTTCTTATTTTCTGCGTGCAGCGTGTTCATCAACCCCAATCGATGGGCTTTCATTACACCACGGACGGTTTCCTTCGACAGATACGTCGAAAGCTTGTGCAATGATTTTTTCAGAAACAACGATTCGGTGACTTCATACTTCATGGCCGATTGTG
>CANIAA010000190.1 GCA_947465255.1 Flavobacteriales bacterium
GACTGGTATACAGTCATGCCTGCGTCGCTCAGGCTATTACGATCATTGATGTTCACCTTGTATTCTGCATAAATCTTCTTCACAGCCGCGGGGCTCTTTACCTGAAAACGGTAGCTGTGCATGACGCCTTCAGGGTCTTGCATAGGTTGTCCATTGATGTGCACTTGACGATTGATGATGCTCAAATCATCGCCCGGAATTCCAATGCAACGCTTCACATAATTTTCTCGTTTGTCCATAGGGCGATGGCGAACACCACCAATGGCAAGTGGCTTTGGGGCGCGCTGACTGCGCTCATAACCGCAAACAGTACACATCTTTTTGATAGCAAAATTGTTGCGAGCCATATGCTCGAAGCGATCGGGTGACTGAGCGTATTTCTCATAACCGCCTGCCAATACAATGGCCTCTTTGCGCACATAACTATAGTAGTCATGACCGGCATAGAATGGATCGACCATGATAGTGTCGCCATGCGGGAAGTTGAATACGACAGCATCTAACCTATCCACACTACCAAAGCCGGGCAAACGCAAGTAAGGCAAGCTCATGGCTTCGCTGTAGCTGTTGGTCATGCCTCCGGGAAGGGCGTTGTGCAAGAAAGGTACCGCCAGCGGCGTTTGAGGAACTTTCGGGCCATAGCTCATTTTGCTTACAAAAAGGTAATCGCCTACCAGCATACTCTTTTCCATGGAAGGTGTTGGTATAGTAAACGCTTCGAAGAAAAAGGTGCGAATCGCTGAAGCAGCAATAACGGCAAAAAGCAACGCTTCTGTCCACTCGCGAGCCATCGACTTTTTCTTTCCGGTCCAGTCGCGCGGTCCGAGGTAGGGAAGTTCTTTTTGTTGGAAAGCCAACTGAGCGAATGCCAGCCACGGAAGAGCACCAAACAACCACTGGTCTTTCGTTGAACGTTTGCCGAAAGCAATACCGGCTTCAACATTCATGATGATGAGTAGAATGAGATTGATACCCGGACAAAGAATGACAAAGAACCAATACCACGGGCGCTTAATCATTTTCAGCATCGGAATAAAGTTCACTAGGGGAATGTACCCAAGTGCTCCATTAATTCCGGCTCTTTTGAGCAAAGGAGGTAGGGTGATGCTGTAAATAAGAACTAGTGCAATGAGAAGTATCCAGGCTATCATGTGATATAATTGAAGGAGTCAAAGTTAATTGAAGCCTGACTTTACCATTAAAATTAAAAGTGATTAACGTTTAAGCGGAGTATTCCATGACTGAAAATGATTGTAAGTGTGTTATTCGGGTAAATTACTGTTGCTAGCCATGGGTGTTCAAATATGGTTACATTTGTTTCCACAAGATTGCGGACAAATAGTATGGGTCAAGATAATTACATACACGGAATGGACTGGACGTTCAAGCACGAGAACGGGCTTGCATCGTTGCGAAACTATAGAGCGTACCAGTATAATCTTATTTCAGCTTACCTGGGGGAGAATGTGCTGGAGGTTGGCAGTGGCGACCGCGGTTTTACAGCTCAGATTGTTGGGAAGCATAAACTTTTGAAAGAACTAGTTTCTATTGAACCCTCTGAAGGGCTTTTCACACAGCATATGAATAATTTCAAATTTCCTGGGAATGTGAAATTTGAAATGAAAGATTTATTTGATGTCAAGGCTAAATCCTACGGTATGTTTGACTCAGTCATATTCATTCATGTTTTGGAGCATATTGAACATGACCTTAAGGCACTTAATCATACTGCTGAATTGGTTAAGAAAGGGGGGCATGTGCTGATTGAAGTTCCGGCATTACCATTTTTGTTTTCGGATCACGATCGAATGTTGGGGCATTATCGCAGATATACCAAGAAAATGCTAAAAGAGGCTATTAATCCGGAATTATACAATATCAAACGCTTATGGTATAACGATCCAATCGGTGTAGCCGGTTCACTAGTGTTCTTCAAGATATTGAAAAAGAAGATTAATACAAATGATGGTTTATCGCTGGTGAAGAACCAAGGTGGGATTTATGATAAGTACGTCATACCATTTGAAGGGTTCATGGAGCGATTTATAACGTTCCCTTTTGGACTCAGCTTAACGGCAGTGCTCGAGCGCAAATGACGAAGTGTTATCGTTTTCCAATTTAAGCAAGCAAATCACCCATAGAGTAAACCCCAGCTTTTCCTTGCATAAACTCAGCGGCTTTTACAGCTCCAAGCGCAAATCCCTTTCGATTGTAAGCCTGGTGCACCAGCTGAATCTCATCAACTGCCGAAGTGTAGCGAACGATATGCGTGCCCGGCACTTCGCCTTCACGCTGTGAAACGATACCCAGTTGGTGAGCATCTTCGGTCGATTCGTTAATCCACCCTTGGCGACTCGGATAGTTTTCCAAAATGCCTTCTGCGAGTGTGATAGCTGTGCCGCTAGGTGCATCGCGCTTGGCCGTGTGGTGTATCTCTTCCATCGAAGGAGTGTATTCTTCGAAATCGCTCATGATGCGTGCGAGCTCTTTGTTCACCTTGAACAGGATGTTCACGCCAATGGAGAAGTTCGACGCGGTGAAAAGCCCACCGTTCATGCTTGCGCAAGCTTCACGCACTTCGGGCATGCGCGTGTACCAACCGGTTGTGCCGACGACTACCGGCACTCCCGCCTCAAAACATTTCAGAATATTGTCGACGGCAGAGTGGGGCTCGGTAAACTCAATAGCCACATCAGTTCCCGTAAGGTCAGTCGCTCTAAAAGGTGTGCTTCGTGTCGATCGAAGGGTAACGGTATGCCCGCGATGAAGCAAAATCTGTTCGATTTCCTTACCCATTTTTCCGTAGCCTATCAATGCGATGTTCATGATGATTAGAATTGAAGAGTTAGACCTAAGCCGTGGTGCCTGCTGCCTGCCACAAAATAGGAGGGATGCCAGCGCAGCGAAAGGTCGTTGCCGATATCATAGTAAAAGAGATGCGCATCCACGTTGGCGTCGATAGCCTGCAGCACATACACACCGAGCAAACTCATGTAGCTGATGTCCATGAACTTTCGGTAATACTCCATGCCTTCATTCAAATAGAGCGGGTTTTCACTTTCCGTGGGAATGGTGGTTGGGTCGTCGTCAGCTGCTGCGATGTATTCGCGTCTGAAATACTTGTAGTTTCGAGTATTGAAGTCGATGAAGGCGACACAGGTGCCCACGCCGGCCCATACCACTGGCACTTTCCAGTATTTACGAAAAAAAGAGCCTTCCTTGGCCATACCGTTATAGATCTGTCCGGCACCTGGAAATCCCAACGCCAGCACCGTAGCTTTGAATGGCGAGTGCGGTTGTTGATGCCAGCGTACCGAAAACTGCTTGCGAAATACGGTTTTGAAAAGCGCGGTATCGGGCGCTGCCGGCAGACTATCGGCTCTCTGAGCCATAGCCCAGTGGCCGGTCAGCAGTAGAATCGTTAGAAAGAGAGTTGTGCGCATTAACGGGGCAAAGAAAATCGAACCACGCCAAAGAACGCGCACGATTAAAATTTATTCCCAATAAAAGTTCCGAATTACCTTTGCACCCCCGAGTCAATGAACCCTCGGGGAATGCGTTCTTTTATCAAACTTAAAAATCAAAACAATGTCACAAAACATGATGGCAACCGACACTTACAGCAATGAACTGAAGGTGTACGTGAACCAAGAGAAAGCGGCGGTCGACCTGCTCAATTCGGTAGGCAAGCTGCTGTTCGACAAGAGCATCGAGCTCGTGTTGTTTCGCAACCACATGGTGGATATCAGCGCCACCGAAATCATGCGTCTGCACAAGTATGCAGCCGAAGTGGTAGGCAAGCCCATTTCCATTTTCGATACGGCTGATCTGGCCCGTGGTCTTTACGAGATGGAATTGGCTCCGGCCAAGATCGACATCGGCAAACTGGCCAGCGAATGGCTCGCCGAGCGCGATCACTTCAAGAATCAATCTGAATTTTTATCCGAGAAACTGCGCAACTTCATGCAAGAGGAAGGCGCAGATATAGAGCCGCGCGACGTCGTGTTGTTTGGCTTCGGTCGTATTGGCCGCTTGGCTGCTCGCGAACTCGTGAAGCAGGCCGGCAAAGGTCAGCAGCTTCGTCTGCGTGCAATCGTAACCCGCGAAGACGACGACTTGAGCATCAAGAAACGCGCGGCGTTGTTTGAAAACGATTCGGTACACGGACGTTTCAAGGGTACGGTCGATGTGGATTATGAAAACAAGTGCATGATCGTAAACGGTCAGCGCATCCACATGATTGGCGCGAAAGATCCCGGAGCGATTGACTATACAGCCTATGGCATCCATAACGCGTTGTTGATCGACAACACCGGCGTATTCAAAGACCGCGATGCATTGAGCATTCACCTCAAGGCCAATGGCGTGGAGAAGGTAATTCTCACCGCGCCCGGTAAAGAGGTTCC
>CANIAA010000191.1 GCA_947465255.1 Flavobacteriales bacterium
AGCGGCACCATTCGTAGGGTTGTTATGAAGTAATTTGTATATGTTCGCATTCGGAAAAGAGATGGATGTTTCCATCTCTTTTTCGTTTATCATAACCCAAGAATTACTCGCTGAGAGTGGTAATAATTAGACGAAAAAACCAAGCAATGATTAAACCGTTACTAACCGCACTTTGCCTCCTTGCAGGCACTGCTGCCGTGGCTCAACTTAGCTATGGCGGTCAACCGAAAAACTGGGAGGTGAAAACTACCTCCACCGACATTCGTTTCGAGCGAATGGGAGCAATCGATCGTGAACGCCTGGCCCTGGAAGACGCCATTACCGATCAATACAAAGACATTCCCTACCGTTTCGGGGTGGAATTCGAAACGAATTTCAACATCAACAATTCGGGTATTGTTTCCTCTGATGCCTCAACCGGCACCACTACATGGATGCTCGGTCTTGAATGCCCCGGTGCACTATCAATGAGCATTCGCTTCGATGAGTTCGTTGTGCCCAAGGGCGGACAAGTATTCATCTGGTCGGCCGACCGCAAAGAGTTTCTGGGTTCGTTCAACCACAAAAACATGAAGCCTTCAGGCGTTCTGGCATGCGGTCTCATTCACGGTGATCGCATTGTAGTGGAATACACGTGCCCTACCAACTTCTTTGATCAATCGGAACTTACCATTGGCGAAGTCGTGCACACCTACCGTCCGTTTGCAAGCAGCCCGTTTGTTCAGGACGCCGTTGAAGCACTTCGCGGACCATTCGGTAGCTCAGGCGCTTGCAACGTAAATGTAAACTGCCCCGAAGCAGCCGACTGGCAAATTGAGAAGCGCTCTGTGGCCATCATCGTGCAAGGCGGAAGCGGTATTTGCACAGGAGCATTGGTCAACAACACAGCGAATGATGGCACTCCCTATTTTCTCACGGCCAATCACTGTACAGCAGGATCGAACACCAACAACTGGGTGTTTTACTTCAATCACGAGTCTTCATCTTGCACAGGCAACACAGGCCCAACTTCCGACCTCATTTCAGGAGCCGACCTGGTGGCGAACAATGCCGGTAGTGACGTCGCTCTGTTGTTACTCAACGACACGCCTCCTCCTGCCTACAACGTACAATATGCCGGTTGGGATGCGACAGATAGCGAAAGCGCTGTTAGCTCGGCCGTTTGCATTCACCACCCGGGCGGTAACGTGAAGAAATTCGCGCGTGAAGACGATGCGCCTTACCACGACACCTCGGGCGGTGCTCAGGTTTGGTGGGTCGACGATTGGGAACTGGCTGTAACAGAGCCCGGCTCGAGTGGTGCTCCTCTGTTCAACCAGGACCATCGCATCATTGGTCAGCTCTACGGAGGTGCAAGTGCATGCAATGGCAGCACCGGCAATGGTCAATACGACTTCTACGGCCGTTTCGGTGTGAGCTGGGACAATGGCAACACTTCATCATCTCGCTTGAACGACTGGCTTGACCCGCTCAATACCGGTGCACTGGTACTTGATGGTTATCCTGATGGATTTGAATTGCCGAACCTCGATGCACAATCGGGCGGCATTAGCGGAATTGCTGAAAACAACTGCAGCGATCAGGTTTCACCTGTGTTCACCTTGGTGAATCATGGTACAACCACACTCGTTTCCTGCACCATCAACTATCAGCTCAACAACGGCAGCACTTCCACTATTAACTGGACAGGTTCGTTGAATACCAACCAAACCGATGCGATTGAACTACCTACACTCACCGCTAACAATGGAGCAAACGAGCTAACCGTTTGGATCACCAATGTGAATGGAACAGCAAACGACGATGTAACGAACAACAACAGCACTACCTTCAACTTCAACGCCATTAGCGGGAATGCCAGTTCATTCAGCTTAAATATTGTTTTGGATGATTATCCCGAAGAGACTACATGGGATATTCAAGATGATGCCGGTAACATTGTAGCAAGTGGCAGCGGTTATACAGGCGGAACAGTTGATCTAGATGTTTGTGTAGCGTCCGGATGCTATGAGTTTACCATCTATGACGATTATGGAGATGGCATTTGCTGTTTGTATGGCGAAGGCTCGTACGAAGTAATTAATCCGAATGGTGTCGTTGTAGCTAGCGGTGGCGAATTTACCGATGTTGAAACAACTACCATTTGCACCAATACGGTTGGTTTGGAAAACGAAAAAGACGCTTCCCTTACTGTCTACCCTAACCCGGCAGATGATAACGTGCGCATACAGACGAGCGGTATAGTGGCTGAATTACGTCTTTTCGATTCGGTTGGTCGCATGATTATTCGCGAATTCAATCAGACGACACTTACTACAAATCAGGTAGCAGAAGGCATGTACACACTCACTGTTATCACCAACAAAGGCACCTTCAATCGTCAGGTGCTTGTGAAGCATTAATACTTGTATTGAGTAGAAAAAGAAAAAGGCTGCCCTACTAAGGACAGCCTTTTTCTTTATCCATATCGCTCTATAGTCGAATCAGCTTCTCACGAGCCAACGTTCCATCGGCGAGTATAACGGAGAAGATATAGTATCCGGCGTTTAGGTCTGATACCATCGGCTCAAAGCGCTTCGCACCGTATGCATTGCCCGAAGCAATAGCACGCCCTGCCTTATCACAAATAGTCCATTCGTACATCGCTTGATTGGAGGAGATATTCCAGCCGGAAGAACTCGGATTCGGGAAAATCTGCAGAACATCAGGTTGTATGTCTGATACCCCGATAGGCTCACACGGCAAGGCATTAATCAACTCCCAAATGTCGTCTATCAAAAGCACCGGTACATTCAGGCCGTCCGGGCTTTCCCCCATGCGAATCCAAACCAGATTTTGAGAAGGAACAACGCTGATGTATTGGCTATCGCGACCGATGGCTGCAAACATTTCCATAGGTGCTGCCGGTGCGAAATTATTGGGAAACACAAACTGTGATTCGGGAAACATAAAGCTTTCTGTGTTGTTGAGCCACGTTAGATATCCGTACCCTTCATTGATGGATTGCGACTGGTGCGTCATGTCGAAGAAGTATTGCGGGTCTTGCAATAGATCGTTCCCATTCCAAATACCTTCGGCCAGCAACAGCAAGCCATAACGAGCCATGGAACGAGCGTTTGAGAAGTAGACATTGTTATAATCGATGTCGAGCCAAAGGCCCTGCATACCGATGGGCTGAGCCACATTCTGAAAACACCAGGCATTGAGCGACATTCCCGTGGCTTGTTGCAGCACGCTGTCGAGTAAGGTATAAGGAGCGTTGTGATACGCCCAACGTGTACCTGCATCGGCCAGGTATTCAAGACAAGCGCTCTCGGTGCAATCGTCGTTCACGACTCCGTCGTTCAAGCCTGTTGTCATCGTGAGTTGATTGCGTATCGTAATGGCCTGTTCCTGCTCAGGGGTGCAACTTGTCCAACCTTGACCGAGGTAGTCTGAGGTTGGCTCATTGATGTTGAGTAATCCTTGCTGTTGGGCCTGCCCAACTAGAAAAGCCGTAAGTGTTTTTGCCGCGGATGCCCAGTACCAATTGGCTGTTGCTGAGTGTCCATTAAAATATGACTCGAGGACTATTTTCCCATCCTTCAACAGCACGAAGGCTTTGGATTGATTTGTCTCCAGGTATTGATACAGGCTGTCGACTCGCTCCTGGCACCAGCCCAGTTCTGATGGGTCGATGGTTTCCCATGCCCCATTATTTGGGGGGAAATAAAGTGACTGAGCCTGCTGATTTAGTGGCAAAAGCCCAAAGAAGCAAAGGAGGTAACTGATACGGAGCATGGTCAAAAATCTATCTTCGTAAAGCGGGTAACCGGTCGTCCTGCCAACTGAATATAATAGTTACCGGCAGGCCATCCTGAAATATCTAGTTGCTCGATGTCTGACAATGCCTTGCTCGAGCGCATCAGCTTTCCTTCCATGGAGTAGATGCGGTATTCTGTGTCGCGGTTGATAGCAAGATGCAGAATATCGTGTGCCGGCGAAGGCCATGCTGTGAGCGGGCGCTCAAAGGAAGGGGTGTTTGTGTGAATGGATAGCGGAGCAAATCGATACACGGTGCCGCTTTCCGGCTCGCTATTAAGGGATTGATCGATGAGAGGTTGTTGTCCTGAAGGAATCGCCGTGATAACCGGATTTTGAGGGTCGCCACCTAGCGCCCAAAGCCCTTCCCAACCCGAGCCGTCGAAGCTTACGTTTTGTCCCAACAAAACCAAAGGACCGGTACCCAAAAAGTGGATGATACTTCCTGATTTAATGGTATTTGGACCATAGCGAAACTCAATCACACCGGTATTCTGATACATCCAGACTTGAAAATTAGTCGTATTGTAATACGTGTTGCTTGCATCCCACTCTCCATAAAACCCTACATTTTTCCATTCCAACTTGAACACCGCGTTA
>CANIAA010000192.1 GCA_947465255.1 Flavobacteriales bacterium
ATTCGCAACAAGCTACCACGGTGAATTCTCCTTTGTTCCGATGCTAGAAAAGCGCACTTCCGCCGGATAAATCAATACATGAACTCCCATGCAGTTCGATAGCCTCCTGTCGACTCCACGTATTCCAGAAAATCGGCATAAAATCGATCATTGCCAAGTGTAGCACTATTGCCAATAATGATAAGTTTCATACGAGCGCGGGTCATAGCCACATTCATGCGTCGGTAGTCGCGTAAAAACCCAATCTCACCTTTCTCATTGCTCCGCACCAGGCTCAGATAAACTACATCACGCTCCTGACCCTGAAACGAGTCGATGGTGTTGACCACCACCCCTTGCATTTGTGCAAATTCACGTTGCAAGAGTTCTACTTGCGCTCGATATGGAGAAATGATTGCCGTGCTCCAAGCGCCACCATTTTCTTGTTTAAGCTGATCGAAATGCTTTACCATTACCTGCACCTCTTCCGGGTTGGCTCGTGAATCACCCTCTTCCCCAGCCTGCTCATCAAAACCACAGCCTGCAGTATCTATAAACTCGAGTGGAATTGAACTGCCCAACAAGCGTGAGGCAACCGTCTCATGCGCTGTCAATTCATCACTATAAAACTTCCGATTCGAGAACGCCATAATCGACTCGTGCATTCGGTACTGCACTTTGAGCAAAGCAGCATTCTGCAACCGCTTAATACCTTTTTCGAGCAACGTAACGGACAAGCCTTTTGCAGCTGCTTCCTGGCTTTTCACTGTTGGCGGCAATTGAAACGGATCTCCGGCCATTACCACGCGTTCGGCTTTCAAAATAGGCACCCACACTGCCGGCTCAATACCTTGTCCGGCTTCATCAATAACGACCGTGCTGAACCGACGGCCGGCCAAATCATCAGAAGCAGAACCAATCAACGTACAAGCAATCACTTGAGCATCATCCAAAATCTTCTGTACAAGATAAGTCTCCAATTCGCGTGCTTCCTGACTTATCTGTCGGGCTTCTTTAAATATTAGTTTGCGCTGCTCAGCTTCTTCCCTTCCAAATGAGCGCTTGTATTTACCTCCCATTTTTCGCAGGTCGAGTGCCCTTCGCTTCAACTCTTTGATTTGCTTGAAGTCCTTTTCTTTTTGGAGCAGCACATCGAGCGTCAACGCGGTATTATCCGTTTCAACCTTAGCAAGGTTGCCAATTCGAACAACACGAAGCCCTTTGGCAGAAAGGCATTTCGCTAAATGATCGGTAGCAGCGTTGCTCGGTGCGCAAACCATAATCTGCTTCTCCTCACGAAGCACCTCAGCCATCGACTCTACCAGTGTGGTTGTTTTCCCCGTGCCGGGAGGGCCGTGAATGATGGCCACATCCTCTGCGCTGCAAACAGCTTTCAACGCATCATTTTGTGACTCATTCAACAGCGGGGAAACACGCCCTGTATAGGACTTCATTTGAGGTTGTTTGTACCCGAGAATTACATCGCGCAGATGTTTGAGGCGGCCCTTTTCGACATTGATTAGCTGATTCAGTGCCTTAAACATTTCATCGTACGTGCGGGTATCAAAGAGTAAGTTAACTCCCAGCTTTCCGTCATCCATCCAATCAGGAAGCTCGTCCGTAAAAAACGAAATCTTCATTCTCTGATCATCCACATATCCGATGGTACCGTTTAATGTGTGTGTCTGATTTCCTTCGGCAGCAGAAAAAACACTTACCGGCGCAGCACTCTGAAACCTGTGTTCCATGCGGTCGCCCGGATTTCTTTCCACTACTATGAAGGGATAAGAACCGATACCAAAACCGGTCTCCACGATTCGAAGCGGAAACCAAGTGATGCCATTACGCTTTCGATCTGCTATGCTCGATTGACGAAGCCAGGCATCGTGCAGCGCATAATCTTCCTTTTGTTCTATGCGCAGGGTCGACGCGAGTTTACCCAATTCATCAATAGCATCCATAGGCAAGTTGCAAATATGAATCAGCCCAAAAAAAAAGCTGCCCTTTCGAGCAGCCTTTTATCAATAATTGATATTCTCTATCGAATGACAGTCAAATCGCCGCTGAAATATTCCATTCCCGAATTCTTGTTGACACCAACCACATAGTAGTAAACGCCATCCGGTATTCCATCAGCATTCCAAGAGCCATTGTAGTCGAGGTCTTCAAACACCATTACACCCCAACGATTGAAGATTTGACAGGTGCTTCTCGGATATCGACCAATACTGGTAACATCAAACGTGTCATTATCGCCATCACCATTCGGAGTCATGATATTGGGTATCACCAGCACGCACTCTTCCGGTTCAAATCGCACCACGATGGTTCCTTCCTGCGTGCAATCTTCTTGCTGAACATTTACCACGTATATACCGGAAACATTGGTATTGTATGTGGCTAACTCATAGAAGCCCAGAGAGTCGGTTACACCTTGGTTGAAATCTGTTCCATTTTCATAATGATCCCATGACCAGATTATATCTTGTCCTTGCTCTTCCATCACAATATCTGCCGGCAGAGTTTCCACACAAGGACGCATAATGCGGTCGTTCAACACCAGCGGAGGAGCTACAAAAAAGTCAACTGTTTGACTCGTTCCGCAATCGGCATCACTAACCACAAGTTGATAATGACCGTCTTCTTCGACCACCAGCGTATCGTTCAATCCACCGGAAACGATGGTGCCATCGAGCGTCCAGGCATAGGTCGCCGACGTATTCACTTGTGGAGAACAATTGATTGTAACGGGATAAACCGCATCACAATCATAGTTGGGTGTAGTTGTTGGCACCAATTGAGGCACAATTGAAACTGTAGCTTCATCACTACCCGAGCAGTTCTCCAAGCCAATTGCAGTAACTGTAACCGTGTAGGTGGTTTCCTCGGTCAAGTTAGAGACGGTTGGAGCGGCAACAACAGTGCTTGAAAGACCGGCGCCCGGTGTCCAAGAGTAGGCGTAGGGTGCGTCTGGCACAGCGTTCTCAATGATGGCCTGTAACTGGTTGTTAGCGCCTACACAAAGAGGAATATCTGCGGCATTTACTTCAGGCGGAGCAATTGCGGTGACTGTAATTTCTTGAGTAAACTCACAACCGAAATCGTTTAACACGCGATATTGAAATATGTAATTACCGGGGGTTGTCGGATCAAAAATTGCCCAGTCACAATCGGGTCCTACTTCCGTTAATGCATTGGGCTCGACCCAATAACTGGAGTCACAACCGGTGCCGACTATGGGTGTAAACTGAAGTGCATTTGGGTAGAACGAAGCGTTGAAAGCAATACCGAATTCAAACACATAACCATCATCGGCACCCACGATATCGCATACTTCGAGTGTCCATGTTCCATTGAGTGGGCAACCGATCAAATCATCGAATGAACCTTCCGGAGCATATTCGCCCGCAGGAATGGTAGTACCTCCGCCTCCGGCCAGAAAATCCATCCATGATCCACCTGCAGCATCAGGGCTGAATGAATACTCGTAACCCACACCGGGCGTTCCAGTTTCATCATCAATTGGCTCACCCAAGAAGGTGCTCGAACCACCTGCCTCAGGAAATATGCTCATTACTGACCCATCGGGGCAGATGATTGCAATAGTGATATCACCCACGTATGAGTGCTCCATGTTAAAGTAAATATTATTGAAATCACTTACATCGTCAATTACAGATGTTCCAAATTGACTAAAGACAATGTCCGTTTCGAGGCATCCCTGGTTATCCGGAATGTAGATACCATTATCGAAACTAACGCTGTTATCCTCCACCCACGTTGGCGAAGTCCCGTTCTCGCTTTCGTCGCCAATAACGGTCCCTCCCGATTGAACGAAACCAGTGGTCCCCAATAAAACCGGGTTTCCTATACAGAAATAGTTATCGCTCACCGTAACGTCGAACTGGAATGTAGTGGAGACCAACACTACCACTTCAGGAATGTTTGCACTTTGGCATCCGTTGCTATCCTCAATGTACAATCGCACTCGGTAACCGCCCGGTTCATCGAATGTGTGTTGTACAACCGACCAGGTAGTACTATCTACTTCACCATCTCCGAACTCCCACCTCCATTCGGCTAAATCTGCACCTGCAGTCCAAGTTGAATTGCCTCCATAGAACTCGACCGATTCACCTGCACAAATCTTCACAGTATCGGCGTCGGCGAATATATCGGCAATTGGAAAATCGCAAGGCACTCCGCAAATAATACGCATGGAAAAGTCGCCTGTATTGTTGTCTGCATTTGACGTGAACGTAACCGTGAGGCAACCCGAGGTGTTAGAAGCAGAAGGGCTAATGGTCTGGAATAAAAGTTCATCCTGATCATATTCACCAATCAGCGGAGCATTGATGTCTTCTCCGTCATAAATAGCCAACACATCACCCACGGAGATGTCGCAACCAATGAAATA
>CANIAA010000193.1 GCA_947465255.1 Flavobacteriales bacterium
TAGCCGAGACGGGCATGCTATGGGCAGGTCTTCTGACTTGCATCCCCCTCGCCTGCCTTCCCAATTCGATTAGCGAATCAGTGGCTTTTGACCGGCGGGGTGCTACGGATGCTCACAGCTGCGGGTACAGTCCGGGTTTTTCACCCGATTCCCTTTTCATTCTTCACATGGGAAGAAACCTATAGCGTGGCAAATGTAGTACACGCCAACATTCAACAGAATGTATATTTGAACAATGTTCGGCAAGTGTCTGATATCCGCTATAATTCTGCTTTCCGCAGCCGTCTCAAGCTATGCCCAACTCACCGCAAGCGACTCGCTCTTTGTCAAACAGCTGAACAGTGCGTGTGAACTGAATTCATTTCAGCGCTCCGCGGTCGACACACTGATGCAGTCAACCACTATTCAACTCAAACAACTGGACAAAGAGATGAGCAAGGTGTCTCGCTCTTCGATCAGCGATGACGAGAAGAGCAGTCGACAAAATGAAATTCGTAAGCAGAAAAAAGAAGCCGTTGAAGGCCGCGACATGGCCATAACGTTTCTGCTCGACGACCGACAGCGTCGCATCTTCAACGACCAAATAAAACCCTCGAAACCCGCCGTGTTGCACATGGGCATGAATCACGACAGAGCCAACTGCAATGTTTGCATCAAATAGCATGAAATCACTTCCCCTCTTTTCTCTTGTTACGCTGGCGCTTTTTATAGCCGCTTGTCACTCTAAAAAAGACACTACCGGTAACACCGCATTGACAGAAAACCCGGAAGCCCACAACTTGAAATTGCCCTTCGATGGCTTTCAATACGTAAACCCCTTCATAGGCACAGGCGGCCATGGACACACCTATCCCGGTGCCACGGCTCCATTTGGCATGGTGCAGCTATCGCCCGACACTCGCCTCGAAGGCTGGGATGGATGCGGCGGTTATCACTACGACGACGAATACATATACGGCTTTTCGCACACGCACCTGCAAGGCACGGGAGTTCCCGACTATTGCGACATCTTGCTGATGCCCACGAATCACCGCATCAAAACAGCCGACAAGTGGAACGACGCTTACAAAAGCAAGTTTTCGCATACCAGTGAAATTGCACAACCGGGTTACTACAAAGTGCAGCTGGACGATTACAACATCAAAGCTGAACTGACCGCTACCGAGCACGTCGGCATTCATCGCTATACATTTCTTGCACCCGGCGATTCGTGTCGCATGTTTCTCGACTTCATGCACCGTGATGGTTTGGTGCGTTACGATTTCAAAACATACGGCGACACGGCCATTTCAGGCTATCGCATTTCGAAAGGATGGGCAGAAGAACAACACACCTATTTCTATGCTGTGTTCTCGAAACCCTTTCGCGATTTAACCCAACTCGATGTTTCTTACAACGAACAACGTGACGGGAAAAACGTAACCGTGATGGAACAAGTGCAGGTGTTCTCGATGCTATTCGACCCTACCTCCGAAATCACCGTGAAAGTTGGATTGAGCGGTGTAGACGAAGAAGGCGCAAAACGCAATCTTACAGCAGAAGCAGCGCATTGGGATTTCGATCGTTACCGCGATGAAGTGAAGAGGCACTGGACGAACGTGTTGGCGAAAGCCCCCATTCAAGAAACTGATCCGGAGGTGCTGGCCAATTACTACACCGCACTTTATCATTGCTACACCGTGCCCAACATCTGGAGCGATGTAGATGGAAGATATCGTGGCGAAGACAAGCAAATACATACTGCGCAAGGCTACAGACGATATACTGTGTTCTCCTTGTGGGACACCTTCCGTGCCTATCACCCACTCATGAGTGAGCTCGAGCCTGAACGCACCCGCGACTGGATTATCACCTTCCTTGAAATATTCAAAGAGCGAGGTGAGCTGCCCGTTTGGGAATTGGCCGGTAATGAAACCTATTGTATGATTGGTTATCACAGTGTACCTGTTATCTACGACGCCTACATGCGCGGCATTCGCGACTTCGATACCAGCCTCGCATTGAAAGCCATGGTAAACAGTGCGCGCGGACCACAAGAAGAAAAGAAGCGTTATGCTGAATTAGGCATAGTGCCAGCACAAGAGTTTAGTGAGAGCGTTTCGAAAACACTCGAGTTTGCATACGACGACTGGTGCATTGCGCAATTTGCCAAGCAACTCGGCAACTATGAAATCTATGAAGAATTCAATGCACGCTGCCAAAGCTGGAAGCATTTGTTTGACCCCACCAGCGGTTTCATGCGCCCACGCAGAAATGGCGGATTCCCCGAACCGTTTGATCCGTATCAAGTGGACTTCAACTACACTGAAGCGAATGCATGGCAGTATTCGTTGTTTGTGCCGCACGATGTAGAAACCCTCATCGCCTATCACGGAGGTAAAGAAGCCTTCGAAAAATGGCTCGACTCCATGTTCAGCGCTTCAACGCAAACCTCCGGCAGAGAACAATCGGACATTACAGGCCTAATCGGGCAATATGCACATGGGAATGAACCAAGCCACCATGCTGCCCTGCTCTACACATTTGTAGACAAACCCGAGAAGACCAAAGCCATGATGGAGCGCATTTGCAAAGAGCAATACCATAACACACCCGATGGATTGTGTGGCAATGAAGACTGCGGACAGATGTCGGCCTGGTACGTGCAAGCCAAGAACAATGCGTATTCATTTTTACCCGGCAACAAGGAGTTTATTCGTTTTGGAGAGAAGTCACGCTTCCCTTCGGCACCGACTATCACGAGCGTTGTAAATGAGCGACTCATTCAGCCAATGCCGCTGATCAGCGGACCTCAACTCCCTTTCAGAGACAGCGCAGAAATAACCCTCACCGCCATGCGCGGAGTGGGCAATTACAAGATTCATGTCGAGCCGCCGCGCGGAACACGCAGGCCTATTAAAGTGCACACACTCAATGGAGGCGAAACGAAAAAAGTCACTATTTACGATGAAGCACATATCGTTGCTTATGGAGCAGAGAGTGACACAAAACTCTGCACCGCCGACTTCTACAAACGTCAAACGGATCGTACCATCATTTCGCTTACGCCCTTCAACAATCAATACACAGGCGGAGGCAACGAAGCTTTGGCAGACGGCATGCGCGGCGGCGCCGACTTCCGCACGGGATCATGGCAAGGCTGGCAAGGGCAGACGATGGAATGTGTGATTGATTTGGGAGAAGAGCGCGCCATTACAACAGTCGGTCTTTCGTGTTTGCAAGAAACGAAGTCGTGGATCTGGTTTCCGTCGCGCATTGAAATTCAACTCTCACACGACGGGAAAAAGTTTGCACCGGCAGGCGCCATCGACATTAGCGAATTCCAAAAAGAAGCAACACCGTCTACAAGAGAGTTCACAACGAACCTTCGCGGTAGTGCTCGCTATGTGAAGATCCTTGCAAAACCTGCTTTCGATGTCATACCGAGTTGGCACTTAGGCGCCGGAGGAAAGCCGTGGATTTTCGCCGATGAGGTCATTATCAAATAGTGGGATAAACAGGAATCATGCTTAACTAAGTCCCGGATGGGCCAACGGCTTCTTGGGGGAAAACTTAAAAATAATGTTCCGATTTTTTAGTCAGCCCCTCCGGGGCTGCGACGCGCTCCATTCATCTCTTGGCTATTGAAAGTTGGCCCCTCCGGGGCCTGGAACGTGCGCAGCATTCAAGAAAAATGCGATTTTTTTTTAGACAACGTATTATCATGCGTTGGGTGGGAACATAGCGTGAGATCAGCTCTGTTGAAACGGCAAAAACTCAATCGTCAACGGATTGCTCTTCGCCAGGCCCCGGAGGGGCCGAATATCAATAACCAACGAACACAGGACGCGCATTCCAGCCCCGAAGGGGCTGACCAAAATGGGTTGATAGAACACAGCAACAATTAAGCAAGGCGTCATACAGTTAGAATCACGAACCTCACATCCAAAAAAATTCATCTTCCATAACCCAAGTCTGCACAAGTCAGATCGTCGAATACAATTCCGGTTTTTTTGGTCAGCCCCTTCGGGGCTGCGACGCGCTCCATTCATCCCAAGGCTATTGAAAGTTGGCCCCTCCGGGGCCTGGAACGTGCGCAGCATTCAAGCAAAATGCGATTTTTTTAGACAACGTATTCTGTATGCATTGCGGTGCGATAACGCATGGAATATGCTCTATCGAAACTGCAAAACTCAATTGTCACCGGATTGCTCTTCGCCAGGCCCCGGAGGGGCCGAATGTCAATAACCAACGAACACAGGACGCGCATTCCAGCCCCAAAGGGGCTGACCAAAATGGTTTGATAGAACACAGCAACAATTAAGCAAGGCGTCATACAGTTAGAATCACGAACCTCACATCCAAAAAAATTCATCTTCCATAACCCAAGTCTGCACA
>CANIAA010000194.1 GCA_947465255.1 Flavobacteriales bacterium
CGCTGCAAGCATCAACAACGCCTACTTCCTGGAATCCGGGAATGCCTTCGAGGCACTGAACGTTGATTTCGCTTTCAAGGCCGATGATTTCCGGGCCTTGAGTATCTTGTGAAGTGATGATTTGTGTGCATACTTCTACAATGCTACCCAATGTAACGATCCATGTGCGGGAAATTACTTTTCCGCATGGACCGCATGAAATAATAGCGTCTTCGAAGTTTACGTGCAATTCTTCCAAGCAGAATTCACCGCTAATGTTCGGTGTTCCTGTCAGGTCGAAGTTGCCTTCCTGGCCGCATTCTACGGTTACGTCTTGAGGACAAAGGACGTTAAGAGCAAGTTCACAAGGAACTTCGCTATTGCCGCCATCATCGCATACGCCGAGGTAGTCACCATGATTGAGGTGAGCTTGAACGGCATTTTCATTTACGTAAATGGTGATTGAGCCTCCGTTTCCGAGTTGGTGACAGATGGCGACTTGATCATCATCATCATCGTCATCATCGTCATCATCATCATCGTCATCGTCATCATCATCATCATCGTCATCATCGTCATCATCGTCATCGTCATCATCATCATCATCATGATCACTATGACGCAAATCGTTTGAGATGGACGCAGAAGCGGTACTGTCAGATTGTGCGAAGGTTGCGTAACCTCCAAAAATTAAGAGCATCAAACAAAGGAATAATGCCTTTAAGGCATTCAGGAATTTGGCGTTGAAAAGTTCAACACCGCCAACAATGGCTGTACACGAATTCGTAAAGAAATTCATCTTGTTTAGTTTTTAGTTTGACAAATGTTTAAGAATTTGTCTCAATAGGGAAAAGACGCAATTCAGTTTTAGCTCGACAAAGATATAATTGATTTAGACGAAAATCCAAATAATTTCGATAAAATTTTTTAGTTTATTGATTTTCAGGCGAAAAAATTTTGAAAAAGATGAAAATGCATAGGTTGAAATGAGTTTAGAGAAGAGTTTTTCCGGGCTTAAGGATGGCTTTTGATTCCATTTTTGGATCTGATGATGATTCGTGCGTCTGAATTGATAGCTCGGAACTCTATTTTTGAAGGATGAAATATAGAATTGCAGTAGCTGTTGCACCCCTGCGTCGTGAACCATCCGATCGAAGTGAAATGGTTAGCCAGGGCCTGTTTGGAGAGCAGTTGGACGTGCTGGAGAAACAAGAAAAGTGGTCAATGATTCGCATGCAATCTGATGGCTATGAAGGCTGGGTAGACAATAAGCAAGTTGAATTAGATCCTTCAATCGAAGATAGCGTCATTGTGAATATTCCTTTGATGCGTGTCCTTCATACTGGGAAGGAACATGGGTGGGTTACAGCCGGAGCTGTTGTTTCAGCGCAATCGATAGCTGCGCAAGAGCAGATGAGTTGGTCGGGTAGCAAGGAGGATGTAGAGAAATGCTCACGTTTGTTTTTAAATGCACCTTATTTGTGGGGAGGCAGAACAGTGATGGGTATTGATTGCTCGGGATTCACACAATTGGTGATGCGGTTGAATGGAGTTTCAATTCCTCGCGATGCTTATCAGCAGGCGGATATAGGTGCGACCGTAACGTTCGTCGAAGAGTCGCAAACAGGAGATCTCGCATTTTTTGATAATGCTGAAGGGCGAATCATTCACGTGGGAATTATTCTACGTGAGCTTGATAATACCTTTAGAATTATTCACGCGTCCGGTAAGGTTAGGGTGGATGTATTGGATCATGAGGGAATATTTCATTCGGAGCAATGCGTCTATTCGCATAAGCTCCGAATCATCAAACGAATCATTGAGTAGGCAGTACCTTTGCCACTCTTTATAATACAACAATGACAGAATTAGATCAATTAGAGCAAACCGTCGAATGGTTGCGTTCGAAGGGCATGAATGCTCCGGAAGTGGGAATAATATTAGGCACAGGTTTGGGCGAACTAGCCAACGCCATTGAATGCGAGAAGCAGTTCAGCTACAATGTCATTCCCAACTTTCCAATAGCGACCGTTGAGTTTCATTTCGGAAAACTGATTTATGGAAATCTAGGCGGTAAGAAAGTGATGGCCTTTCAGGGGCGTTTTCATTATTATGAAGGCCATAGCATGGACGAGGTGGTTATGCCCGTGCGCATCATGAAAATGCTCGGTGTGAAGTATGTTTTATTGTCGAACGCAGCTGGAGCAATCAATCTGTCGTTCAAGAAAGGCGATTTGATGCTGATCAATGATCACATCAACATGCAGCCTGATAATCCACTGCGAGGACCGAATATTGATGAATTGGGTCCGCGTTTTCCGGATATGTCAGAGCCGTATTCAAAAGCGCTTAACGATAAATTGCATGGAATTGCCAAGGAAAATGGATTGGAACTGCGCGAGGGTGTCTATGTTTCTGTGCTTGGTCCTAATTTAGAGACACGCGCTGAGTATCGCATGCTTAAGATGTTAGGAGCAGATGCGGTGGGCATGAGCACGGTGCCTGAAGTGATTGCATGCAATCATATGTCATTGCCATGTTGTTGTGTTTCTGTGATTACAGATACGTGTGACCCCGATAATCTCACCAAGTTGAGTCTAGAAGAAATTATTGCAACGGCGCGCCAGGCAGAGTCGAAGCTGAATGTGTTGTATAAGGAGTTGGTGGCTCGTTTATAGTGCCAAATGACAAATGACGAATGGAGACAGCACTCAAGGTTTCCGTTCAATTTTCCTGTCACCAATCACTAGTCATTGGTCATTAGACATTCGTCATTATATTTGCGCGCCTTTTCCCGGGCGAGTTTTACTTCACATCTTCAACAGTTGCGCGGCGGTAGCGCTTTTTATCTGAAAATGGTTGTTCAATTCAATTGGAATCGGCATTAACAACCAAATAATTATTGTATGATGAATTTTGAAGTACTCGGGTTGAGTAAGCCCGTTTTGCGCGCCATTGCCGAGCTCGGCTTTGAATCCCCAACGCCAATCCAGGAGCAAGCCATTCCGGTGATGCTTGGAGGCAACCAGGATGTGGTAGCGCTGGCACAAACAGGAACAGGAAAGACAGCAGCTTTCGGTTTGCCGTTGATTGATTTGCTGGATTTTAATCAACGCCACACGCAGGCACTTATTCTCGCGCCAACGCGTGAACTCTGCATGCAAATCACACGTGATTTACAGAACTTTTCGAAGCACACCGGTGGAGCGCATGTTGTCGCTATCTATGGCGGTGCCAGTATAGAAGGGCAGATTCGTGAGATGCGCAAGGGGCCGCAAATTGTAGTGGCTACCCCTGGTCGTTTGGTGGATATGATTGAACGCGGTGTTGTGGATCTCGCACGTATTGAATTTGTAGTGCTCGATGAAGCCGATGAAATGTTGACCATGGGCTTTAAAGATGATTTGGATTTGATTCTCTCTCAAACTCCGGATGAGAAAAACACCTGGTTGTTTTCAGCTACTATGCCCCACGAAGTGCAGCGTATTGCCAAGAATTACATGAGTAATCCGCATGAGGTTACGGTGGGCCAGCGCAACTCAGGAAATGAAAATATCGAGCACTTGTACTACGTGGTTCATGCGAAGGATCGTTACTTGGCACTTAAGCGAATCGCCGATTATAATCCGGACATCTTCGCCATCGTATTCTGTAGAACAAAGGCAGAAACTCAACAAGTGGCAGATGCATTAATTAAGGACGGGTATAATGCAGATGCATTGCACGGTGATTTATCGCAGGCGCAACGTGATTTTGTTATGAAGCGTTACCGCAGTCGTTCGTTGCAGATGCTAGTTGCAACAGATGTTGCGGCACGAGGTATTGATGTAAACGATGTAACGCACGTTATCAATTACAACTTGCCTGATGAAATAGAGAGTTACACTCACCGCAGCGGCCGCACAGCGCGCGCCGGCAAGTCGGGTGTCAGTATCGCAATCATTCACAGCAAAGAGCTGCATAAGATTCGCGAGATTGAGAAGATTATCAAACGCAAGTTTGCTCAGGCGCAGATTCCAACCGGATTCGATGTGTGTGAGCAGCAGCTGATGGCTTTGGTAAAGCGCATACACAATGTAGAGGTAGATGAGAAGACTGTTGAGCGTTATTTGCCGCAAGTATTTGAAGAGTTGCAGGAATTATCGCGTGAGGATATTATCCAGCGTTTTGTATCCATCGAGTTTAATCGTTTCGCTGAGTATTATCGCAATGCTCCGGATTTGAACCACAATGCGCAGCGTGATGACCGCAGAGCTGTGGCTCCCGGTGTTGTCAAGTTGTATATGAACATCGGTGGAATCGATGGATTCGATTTCAATACCATCAAGGAATTCATTGCAGAA
>CANIAA010000195.1 GCA_947465255.1 Flavobacteriales bacterium
GTACCTCGTACTTAGTACCTTGTACCTATAACTTAGTACTTCTTCATCCCCGCAATCGCCTCCTCCGGGCTGCTCGCCGCGAACACATAATTGCCCGCTACCAGCACATCAGCGCCGGCGTGAATGAGTTTTGCGGCATTGGTGTCGTTTACGCCTCCATCTACTTCGATAAGGAAAGAAAGACCGCGCTCCTCGCGCATGGCTTTGAGTTGACTGAGTTTGCTAAATGTGTTTTCGATAAACGATTGTCCGCCAAACCCGGGATTGACGCTCATGAGCAACACAAGATCGGCATCATTCAAAATATCGGTGAGCACGCTAACAGGCGTATGCGGATTGATAGCCACACCTGCCTTCATGCCTTCGGCGCGAATGGCTTGCAACGTGCGATGCAAATGCGTGCAAGCTTCGTAATGCACGGTGAGTACTTCCGCACCGCATGCTTTAAATTCTTTTATGTAGCGATCGGGATCGACAATCATCAAGTGCACATCGAGAGGCTTTGTAGCATGCTTATGAACCGCCTTCACAACGGGCATTCCAAACGAAATGTTCGGCACAAATACTCCATCCATTACATCGACATGAAACCAATCGGCTTGTGAACGATTAATCATTTCGATGTCGCGCTGCAGATTAGCAAAATCGGCAGAAAGGATACTGGGGGCAATGCGGTAACTCATGTGATTGATTTGAATGCAAAAGTCGCTCATACTCTTTAGTCGCGGAAATATCCTTGAATGAAATTTCTCATCGCAGCGCTATTCACGATTGCTATTTGAAAACTACCAAAGAATACAGTAGCATGGTTGCTTCCATCTTATTCTTTTGACAGCATGAATTATTTTGAACTCAACCTACTTGCGATGAAAACCAAAAAATGGTTCCTCATCGGCACAGCGATAGCAGGCTTGTACCTGTTTATCAATTGAGATTGAACCGCGACCTGACAAATTCATCGCTGAAAAAAGCTGAAGAGTTCATCTGCTCAGCCTAATATCTCTCCCTCTCTATTTTAATGAAAAATCTTTTCGAGAAATACCAACGTATGTTTCCCTGGTTTGTCGACTTCTGGTATTACATCGTGATGATCGTGCTTTTCATTGTGCTCGCTTTCATTTTTCTCTAAGCCGTAACGCAAATTAAGCTTACGCTTTACTCCTCAACGAAATCCCGAACCAAACGTGCCAGCTGAGGTAGGACGAGATGTTTATCGTCATTGACGATGACAGCGTTTGCCATTCCGACTAATTGCTCTTCCGACCATTGTCGCTTCATTCGCGCACGCACTTCCTCTTCACTCCATCCGTTACGTTTCTGTACACGAGCAATTCGTAAATCTTCGGGCGCTGTCACAACAATCACAGAGTCACAATCCGAAGCGCTTCCGCTCTCAAACAATATGGCTGCATCGCGAATAACAGCGCGCGTATCTTGCCTGTTCTTCCATGCTTCAAATTTCTTCGCCACACGCGGATGCACCATTGCGTTGAGTTGTTGCAATGCGAGAGCATCATTGAATACAATGGAAGCCAGCGCCTGTCGATTCAATCGACCATCGGGTTGAATCACGGATGAACCAAAGCGTTCCTTCACTTCATTCAAAAGCGACTCATCCTCATCATACAAGGCCAGCGCCTCACGATCGGCATCAAACACTGGCACGCCGAGTGTTTCCATGACACGCCCTACGGTTGACTTTCCTGATCCAATGCCCCCGGTAAGACCGATAACTTTCATAAAGTAAAAGTATCCAAAAAGTGCGCGAGGTAATTGATATGCGTAAATTCTAAAGTACCCTTTTAAGATTCCTGTGATGCGTGTGATTTTTCATTCACTGAGCATGCATGCTAATTTCCAAGTATTACCTTCGCTGCCATGCGTTCGAAGTTTCCATTTACAGCTAAAGTCATAAGCATAATCAGCTGCACAATGTTGCTCTTGTCCTCCTGCAAAAAAGACAGTAAAGATTGTCCTGCCTTTTCGGAGAACCTTCTTCCCTACATACCCAAGGAAAGTCGACTGATGTTCTACAATGACATCGGAGATAGTTTGTTGATTCGTACAGATGTGTACAACAAAACAGAACAACACACCATGACCCGAAATAGGCTTAGCGTTGGAGGAAGCGGGTCAAAACCCTACTGCGTTGCTTCTTGTTCAATGAATTCAAGTCTGCTCTCTTCTGACGCCAATCAAATCGATTACTCCATCAACGTGGATAATGAAGTGGATACCTGTGTGCTTAGGCTAAGTATTTCATCTGTGATACCGTCCAACGATTACTTCATGCGAAGTGTTCCGTTTGCTGCTACCGGCAAACCCTTTGGCGATACGCTGCGTTTGACTAATTACACACCGACAACAGATCCACGATTTAGTCAAGTTACGATCGTGTACGGTCGTGGTATCATAAGCCTAACCGATGACGTGCAAAATTGTATCTGGTCGCGCTAATAGATTTCAATAAGCGTATTTTCATCTCATATAAGTTGCGCTTTTCTCACATTCCTTGGGGTTAAAAAGGGCGACACCTGTCAACCAAAATCATGAGGGCTCAAGTATCCTTCTATCCTATAATCCTGCAATCCTTCAAAAAGAAAAAACCACCCTCGACTAAAGGTGGTTTCTTCCATTAACCAAATAAACCATAAAACATTTACACAACTCAATGCTGTTGTATCCAACGCACCGGCGACTTGCAATGCCGATGAATGAGTCACTCAACTAAGCCCACTGGGGCATAAACATGTTCAGGTATTGTTCTATCGATCTGCTCAAGCTTGTTCCATCAAGAACAATACTCCAATCACAGCGAACCGTTCTGCATCATTATCCATGTTCGCTCAGCTATCGAAGAAAAGGTGATGGTGAAGGTCCTTGCAGGTAATTCACATCACGAAGAATGCGCAGCGAATTAGCGACGTTTTCACGCTCATTCCTAACACTATACGCTCGAGTTGTTAACCCTAATGTGTGAACTATGAACAGAAATAAAAGAGAATAGAGAATGGAGAATGAGGCTGCCGAGCGATTGGGAATCTGTTGCCGGCGTATTTCGGTTATTTCGCCAAACGGAGAATGGAGAATGAGGCTGCAGAGTGATTGGGAATCTGTTGCCGGCGTATTTCGCTTATTTCGCTTATTTCGCCAAACGGAGAATGGAGAATGGAGAATGGAGAATGAGGCTGAAGAGCGATTGGGAATCTATGCTTGGCGTAATTCGGTTATATCGCCAAACGGAGAATGGAGAATGGAGAATGAGGCTGTGGAGCAACAGCTCTCCATTCTCCATTCTCCATTCTACTCCCCCCACCTCGCCTTCAGCCACTCCCGCACTTGCACTTCCTTCGCGTTGTTGCCGGGTTCATAGAATCGAACACCCGCAAGTGATTCCGGAAGAAACTGCTGATACACAAAATTGCCTTCGTAACTATGTGCGTATTTGTATTCCTCGCCGTAGCCCAGGTCTTTCATGAGTTTCGTGGGTGCGTTGCGGATGTTCATGGGAATACTCAGGTCGCCGCTGTTGCGCACTTCGGCAATGGCCGCATCGATCGCCATGTAAGCGCTGTTGCTCTTGGGAGAAGTAGCCAAATAAATGGCACACTGACTCAATATGATTCTGCTCTCGGGCCAACCGATATTTTCGACCGCGCGAAAGGTAGCATCAGCCATGAGCAAGGCGTTGGCGTTGGCCAGACCAATGTCTTCCGACGCGAGTATAAGCATGCGTCGTGCGATGAACTTCGGGTCCTCCCCGCCTTCCACCATGCGCGCCAAATAATAGACAGCTGCTTGCGGATCACTGCCGCGAATACTCTTGATGAAGGCCGAGATAATGTCGTAATGCATCTCGCCAGACTTGTCGTACATAGCAGGATTCTGCTGCACGATTTCCGCCACGCGCTCATTGGTGATGGCCTCGCCCTCACCCAGCTGCGACACCACGAGTTCGAGCACGTTCAAGAGCTTGCGCGCATCGCCGCCGCTCATGCGCAGCAGCGCTTCAAACTCTTCCACGCGAATCTGCTTCTTCATGAGATCTGCATCGGTGGCGAGCGCTTTCAACACGAGCTTCTCAAGGTCAGCGCGCTCGAGGTGCTTCATAACGTATACCTGGCAGCGCGAAAGCAATGCGCTGATGACTTCGAAGCTGGGGTTTTCAGTTGTGGCACCGATGAGCGTTACAATGCCTTTTTCAACCGCGCCGAGTAGCGAGTCTTGTTGTGATTTAGAAAAGCGATGAATCTCGTCGATAAACAACACCGCACCGCGCGAAAACATTCCTTGACCTTGCACACGGTCTATGACTTCACGCA
>CANIAA010000196.1 GCA_947465255.1 Flavobacteriales bacterium
GGCCGCATTTTGTGCTGATTCGCTGCATTCATTCTGCGATAAATGGAAAGTACTTCACGCTGACGCGCGCTCAATTCAACCTCGGATTCTTTCTCAGATTCGACAAACCGCATTGCCCATTCAAGCTCGGGATAGCTCGCCCCAATCTGATCCTCATCTGAACGATCATCGCCCCATAAACCATCGGTCGGTGCCGCAAGTTGAATGGATTGCGCCACTCCAAGATGCGCCGCAAGCTCGTACACTTCTGTCTTCATCAAATCTGCAATAGGCGACACATCTACCCCACCATCACCATACTTGGTGTAAAAGCCTACACCGAAATCTTCAACCTTATTACCCGTGCCTGCAACCAAAAGTTGATGAATGCCTCCATGGTAATACAACGTTGTCATGCGCAAACGTGAACGTGTGTTAGCCATTGCAAGGTGTTGCGTGTGCAGATTTTCTGACTCTGTCTGCATCGATTGCATAAACAAGTCGTATGCAGGCGTTAGATCTACTCTAGCATCGAATACATTGTCGTGCCTTTGCTTTAACCAGGCAATATGCTCTTGTGCTCGCGTCACTTGACTCGCTGCCTGGTGAATGGGCATTTCAAGCAACAACGTTTTTCGCCCTGTCAATGCACATAAGGTCGATGTGAGCGCTGAATCGATGCCGCCGCTAACTCCAACCACAAATCCCGAAGTGCGACTTGTTTCAGAATAGTGAGAGAGCCAACTCACGATGTGATCAATAATAGCTTGATGCTTCATAAGGTAAAATAAAAAGTCCCGCCAAAGATGGCAGGACTTTCCAATGAATGCGTTACGTTGTTAAAACAATATACCAATCTGAAGAGAAACAACATTACTAATCCCCTTCATGTCAAACACCTTCGGCTTATTGTCAACGGCGTTAAAATCCGGCTCATTGTTAGAGGCAGCAACTCCTTCTCCCTTCAATACATTGCTAAATGCGTTATTCAAACATACACCGGCAACTATACTTGCATCTCCGCTCAGGTTATACTCAATACCACCGGCAATAATCAAGCTTGATCGGAATATACTGATATCACGACCTATATCCTCGTCTTCAATTGACTCATCGGTCACCATTGTAGCATCTGTCCATCGCAATGAATCCGGATTGGTACCATTCTCGAGCTTCTTGTAATCTATCACATCATCAGACTTTGATTTTATGTTGACACCCAAGCCAACACCCACCTGCGCCCAATAGGTAATGTAGCCTATTTCATTGGTGCGCAGCTTCAGCGTGATAGGCACTTCAGCATATTTCAACATGTAGGTGCGATTCATACTCGCAATCGTACGCTGACCATCATCCGTTATGCGTTCATCGAAATATGAAAGCTGACCACCTGTATTAAACAAATTGAACCCGGTTCCAATAGCATAGTTTTCCGTAAACATTTTATCAATTGAAACACCAAAACCGAAATTAAATTGGTTCTCACCCGCAGTCAGATTCTTATTGTCGGGCTTTAGCCATGAAATATTCGGATCCACATGCAAAGCGATTTTCCATTGCTTGGTTTGTGCCTCTACCGCAGTTGTGAGCATTGCAGTGAGCATGAAAAGCATAATTTTTTTCATACGGTTGATTTAACTGTTTTAAAATTGCCTCTATGAGGTTTTCAAATCTATCCAAATTACGGAACACCCGTTCATTCATTTTTGCCATGTTATTCATAATGGTCTGTGGATGTAATGACGACAAGCCCCTGCAAAAGATTGAAATCGCTCCGCAGGCAGCTCAGCTTAGCGCTCGAGCGCGTTCGTTTGATGTCGATCTTTTCAGTTGTGATTTTAGTCAGCCGGGTCGATGCACCGATTCGTTGAGGTCTTCCTACGGCAACTTCTTTTGCGGATTTGTGGAAGACGACTTGCGCTTAGCAGCTTGTGCAAGCGACAGTGTTAGCTCGCTGCTGGCTATGTTTACAGCTGACCCTCAAATTGCCGCAACACATCAAGCCGTAATGGCTGCTTTCCCGCCGGAAAAAAGACAAGCGCTCACTGACGATTTCACCGAAGTGATCCAACGATGGAATCATTTCTTCCCCTCCCAACCTGTTCCCGAAATTATCTACTACTGCTCTGCATGGAATCGAAGCATTGCAACCACCGACAGTATCATAGGTATTGCACTCGATTGCTACTTGGGACGTGAGCATGAGATTACCCAAAAATTATCGCCCGACATTTTTCCGTCCTATGTAAAAGATAACATGGATGAACGGTACATCATCGCAGATGCCGTAAAAGGCTTTTCGGCATGGCAAGCTCGGAACGTTTATCAACCGAAAGATCTTCTCTCCGAACTCATCTTCTACGGAAAAATCATGTACCTCGCTGAAGCACTGGCACCCGATATAGCCGACTCTACCCTGATGAGCTGGAGCACACAACAATGGGAATGGGCCACTGCAGGAGAAGAACAAGTGTGGAAAACACTGGCCAATGAGAAGACCATGTATCATTCGAAACCGTTCGAAATAAATAAGTGGTTTGCTGATGGGCCTTTCACTTCTGCTGCCGGCGTGCCGCAGCAGAGCGCTCCTCAGCTAGGCGTCTGGATGGGCTGGAATATCATCAGAAGCTACATGAGAAAGTTTCCGGACACCAGACTCGATGCATTACTGAACGAAATGGACAACCAACGCTTGCTCTCGGCCTATGTGCCGGGCAAACGATGAAGCAACACTACATTTGCGCCATGAAACTCGAACAAATCCGATTCGAAATAACACTCGACGACAATAACGTTCCCGAAAAAATCAATTGGACCGCCACTGACAATAGCCGCTCTGCTGAAGCGAAAGCCATGATTCTGTCGGTGTGGGACAAAGAAGAGCAGAATGCACTGCGAATTGACCTTTGGAATAAAGAAATGCAAGTGGATGAGATGAAGCAATTCGTGCATCAGACCATACTTACACTCGCCGACTCGTTCGAACGTGCAACCAACGAAAAAGCCATGGCCGATACCATGCGTGATTTTTGCGCGTACTATGCGGAGAAGATGAACATACAATCACCCTTATGATTACAGATGACTGATTACGGATGACAAATTAATCCGTAATCCGTAATCCGTAATCCGCAATCAAACAATGCTTCCCACCAACGCCACATTCCTCAAATCATCGACACTGCTCGAACAGTGCCCGGATACCGACCGTCCTGAGTTCGCCTTCATTGGAAGAAGCAACGTGGGTAAAAGCAGCCTGATTAATATGCTGGTCAATAAAAAGAATTTGGCCAAGACTTCAGGGACGCCCGGTAAAACCAGATTGATTAACCACTTCGACATCAGCAGCAGCAAAGGGGCGTGGTACCTGGTCGACTTGCCCGGTTATGGCTATGCCAAAATTTCACGCAGCGAACGCGAAAAATGGGAAGTAATGATTGAGGCCTATCTAAGCGAACGCGCAAATCTGGTGTGCACCTTTGTTCTCATCGATGTGCGCCATGAACCTCAAAAAATAGATTTAGAATTCTGTCTAAAACTGGGACAAGATGGAATACCGTTCGCTCTTGTATTCACCAAAGCTGACAAAGAAAAGCCCGGAGCTGTGGAACGCAACGTCAATGCATTTTGTGATAAACTGCTTGAGCAGTTCGCAGAATTACCCAACATCTTCGTGACCTCAGCCACGGAGCGAACCGGAAGAGAAAGATTGCTCGGATTTATCGGACAGAGCATTCCGTGATGTAAATCGCTATCTGCGCCAACCACTCATATTCCCTTCTCTTTCATCCACGCATCCAGCAATTCATTGAACCGCTGAGGGTGTTCCATCATGGGAGCATGACCGCATTGGTCAATCCAATAGAGCGATGAATTCGTAAGTAACTGATGGAACTCTTCGGCCACTTCAGGAGGTGTGATCGTGTCATTCTTTCCCCATATCAAACAAACCGGAAACTTCATAGCCGGAAGCTCCTTGGCCATGTTGTGGCGTATAGCCGATTTCGCCAGTGCCAGTATACGCAGTACCCGATTTCGGTCATTGACGATTTCGAAACACTCATTTACCAATTCATCGGTCGCGTGACTGGGATCATAAAACGTCAAGCCAACCTTTTGGCGAATGAATTCTTTGTCTTCGCGACGTGGGAAGCTCGACCCAAAGGCATTTTCATATAAGCCTGAACTGGCTGTGAGAATTAGAGAATTTACGCGCTCCGGATGCTCCTTGCAATAGATAAGCGCAACGTGTCCACCAAGCGAATTACCTAGCAGGTTTACCTTACTATACTCCTTGTGCCGGATGAAATCGTTCAGAAAATGAGCAATGCTCTTTAC
>CANIAA010000197.1 GCA_947465255.1 Flavobacteriales bacterium
CTCTGCTAAACATACCGGAGTCACGTTTTGTAATCCTTGTTGTCCATTTACGTACGGGTCGCCTGACATTAGCACAGCACTGCCGGCGTCACTAATGGTCCAACTCGTTTCAGTGCCGTAATAATCAAGTATAACATTGAGCTGAGCAGCTGATCCTGCGGTAACGGAAAATGCTCCCGTCGATTGGTTATTTGCAGCGTTCTCATCAGTGCCTCCATTGGGTGATGTGGTCCACGCGTAGAAAGTGTGTGAACCCGCAGCTGGATTAATGGAAGGTAATGTTACAACTGCTGAAGCGCCTGGTGCAATAGAACCGCTCCAGCTGAAGTTCGATGTTCCAACTCCGTTTACGTTATATTGAATAATGGCAGAGGTCAGAGTGTTTCCTCCAAAATTTGCCAAGGTTACCTGCGGAGTTAGTCCGCCTGCACAATTAGTCCCTGTTGGATTTATGATTGCTGTAACCCCAATGTCATTCTGATAAACCGGCATACAGCCCATAGAGGTTAGAATGCTGGTGCGCTGTGTCTCAAGTGTAGTGCGCATGCGTAATTTTTGTCCATCTGTATACATGTCCTGACATGTTTGTGATGTATAGTCCATGTAGTTTTCAACCTGCTGTGTGCCACTGCAAGCGGGGCTGCTGCAGCTTCCTGCTTGAATGGTTGGGGGAGTGTCGCAAACGCGGTCACCTTGGGTCGCACAATTCGTCTCACCTGTGCATGATGTGGTAGAGTTAAACGTGTGATATAAGCCTAAGTAATGCCCCACCTCGTGTGTGAGGGTGCGGTTCATATTGGTGTATGATTTCAAATTACCAACTGTCCCAAATGCGTTGTAGAGTAGAACAATACCATCGATTGGACTATTAACCGGGAAATAGGCATAGCCTTGAATACCGCTTAAGCCATCATTATTCTCAATTTCATTAACTACCCAAATATTCATGTATGAAGCACGTGGCCATGTAGAAAGTGCCTTAACACTTTCCTCAACAGCACCCGTGCCTGAAGAGGCTTCAATACCCATGGTGGAATAATTCGCTACCGAACTTCCATTAACGCGAACAATTCCGTTGGTTGGTTGCCCGCTGGGGTTGCGTGCCGCTAAACAAAACTCAATTCCTACATCCACTCCATTACCAAATCCATTGGTTCCAGCCATCCGACGAAAATCCTCATTGAGGGCTTCGATGGCAGAAAAGATTTGTTGATCGGTAATGTTTGTTCCCGTTCCGTATGCTTCTCCATTGTGAATTACATGAACAACGACCGGTATAGTATAAATTTCATTATTACGCTGTGAAGGATGCAAGCTGCGATTTCGACCCAACACATGCTCCATATAAAAGAAGCTTCGGCTGAATTCGATATCGTGTTGCATCAGCGAATCATTGAGTATGTCGCTTGGACACGTCGCTGTGTTTTGAGAGACTCCTGACATTGTGGCCAGAAGCATCAAGAGAAATAGGGAAGTTAGGTTTTTCATTTCGCTCTTTGTTCTTAGATGGACTTTCGTGAAAACATTACTTTCTACCCTAACCCCCCTGATTTGGTTACATTTATCTCTTACTATTTCGATGAATGGCAAATAAAACCCCCTTAAGCCATGAATTAATCCCCTCAATTTCTCGTCCCTCGTCCTTCGTCCTTCGCCCTTCGTCCCTCGTCCTTTTTTTGAACACCCTCCCATTCTCCTTGTTTCTACAGCAACTTTGCATTCTCTATGGCCAAGGCAATCAAAAAGAAGAACGAACTCGTTGGTAGTGATCTGAATTTCAGGGATTTTGTCATTATCAAAGGGGCGCGCATGCACAACTTGAAAAATGTGAGCGTGGCAATACCTCGCTCCCAGTTCACCGTCATCACGGGTTTGAGTGGATCCGGAAAATCGTCGCTCGCATTTGATACTTTATTCGCTGAAGGTCAGCGTCGTTATGTGGAAAGTCTGAGCAGCTACGCTCGTCAATTCTTAGGGCGCTTAGATAAGCCGGATGTAGACGCCATCATCGGTATTAGTCCGGCCGTCGCCATCGAACAAAAGGTGACCGGCCGTTCCTCGCGATCAACCGTGGGTACAAGCACTGAGATTTATGATTATCTCAAATTACTTTTTGCACGAATCGGAAAAACCTATTCACCCATCAGCGGGAAGGAAGTCAAAAGAAACACGGCTCAAGACGTGGTAGAGTGGGTCCTAACGCAGCCGGAAGGCACACGCTTTTACATTATGGCCCCGGTCGAAGTGCAAAATGACTGGAAAAAACGGCTTGAGATTTTCGCCCAACAAGGATTTTCAAGGGTCTATGCCGACGGAGAAGTAACCGCCATTGAAGACTGCCTGGCAAAACCCAAAAAGTGGAAGTCCATCTCATTGGTACTCGATCGACTTGCAGTAAATGCCGATGATGAAACGGCAACACGCATTGCGGATAGCACGGAAAGCGCTTTCTTCGAAGGTCGCGGTATTTGCGAAATCCTATTGGCCGATGGCAATCACCTCGAACAGTTCAGCAATCGGTTTGAAGCTGATGGCATTTCTTTCGAAGAGCCTTCCGTCAATCTATTTGCCTTCAATAATCCGGTAGGCGCATGCAAACGCTGTGAAGGTTTTGGAAGCATCATTGGTGTTGATGAAAATCTCGTGATGCCTAATCGTAAACTCAGCGTCTATCAGGATGGAATTGCGTGCTGGAGAGGAGAAACGATGGGAGAGTGGAAAGATCAACTTATTTACCACGCAACGAAATTCAATTTCCCGATTCATAAACCGATTTATGACTTGAGCCCTGATCAAATGGAGTTGTTGTGGACGGGCAATAAATACTTCCGCGGACTGAATGCTTTTTTCTCGCACCTGGAATCGGAATCCTACAAAATTCAATACCGCGTTATGCTCAGCCGCTATCGGGGTAAAACGCCCTGTCCCGATTGCAAAGGAACTCGCCTGAGAAAGGACGCCAACTATGTGAAGGTGTCAGGGAAAAGTATTTCGGAGCTTGTGAATATGCCAATTGGCGATTGTTATTCATTTTTTAAAACGGTGCAACTTAATGTGCACGATTCGAAAGTGGCTAAACGTCTGTTGCTCGAAATAACCAATCGACTGGGATATCTAAATGAAGTAGGACTGGAGTATCTCACGCTCAATCGCCTTAGCAATACATTAAGTGGAGGCGAGTCGCAGCGAATCAATTTGGCCACAAGCCTTGGCAGTGCTTTGGTTGGCTCTCTCTATATCTTAGATGAACCTAGCATTGGTTTGCACTCGCGTGATACCCACCGATTGATTGGTGTACTTCAGAACCTGAAAAAACAAGGCAATACAGTCATTGTAGTGGAACATGATGAGGAAATCATGATGGCGTCAGACCATCTTATCGATATGGGGCCCGAGGCTGGAACACAAGGTGGTCAAGTGGTATTTACCGGTACTACACAGGAGTTGCTAAAATCGGGAAACACACTCACTGCCGATTATCTGAGAGGCACAAAGAGCATTACACGACAAGCACTCAAGAAATTGGGCAAGGACAAAGTGGTTGTGCACGGAGCGCGTGAACATACACTGAAGAATGTAGATGTTACTTTCCCTCTGAGATGCTTCACGGTAGTAAGCGGAGTAAGCGGCAGCGGCAAATCAACATTGGTGAAGAATATTCTTTTTCCTGCGCTGCAAAAGGAACTCGGAGGTTTTCCTAGCGTGAGCGTAGGCGAGTATGACATGATTTCGGGCGATTTCAAGACCATCAAAGCTGTTGAGTTTGTGGATCAAAATCCAATCGGTAAATCATCACGCTCCAATCCGGTTACTTACATCAAGGCATACGACGATATTCGTTCACTCTATTGCCAGCAACCACTGGCCAAACAACGGGGATTCAAGCCTGCACACTTCAGTTTTAACGTGGAGGGCGGGCGATGTGAAGCTTGCGAAGGAGAAGGAGTTCAAACGATCTCCATGCAATTCATGGCAGACATCCAACTGGTTTGTGAAGCCTGCAAAGGCAAGCGATTCAAAGATGAGGTACTTGAAATTCAGTACGCCGGTAAATCCATTTCTGATGTGCTTGATATGACCGTCGATGAGGCCGTCGCGTTTTTTTCTTCTGATGTTTCGAAAACAGTGAATCGCAACATTGCAGAACGTTTACGCCCCTTGCAACAAGTTGGCTTGGGCTACATTGGCCTGGGACAAAGCTCTTCTTCTCTTTCGGGTGGAGAGGCGCAGCGTATCAAATTAGCATCATTCCTTTCCAAGGGTTCGAATGCACAGCATACGCTTTTCATTTTCGATGAACCTAC
>CANIAA010000198.1 GCA_947465255.1 Flavobacteriales bacterium
AATGAATAAATAACGCATTGTTTGTAAGGATATGGGTGCCGAAAATACAACGCACGCTGCAATCCCTTAGTTTTGAATTTTCTAAAGTCATGAAGAAAATACTCGTTTTAATTGGTTGCTTCAGTTTGTTGATTGCCGCCTGTCGTAAGGATACCAAAATTGATGTTATTGCACCTGAGGTAAGCTCTGTTCGAGTAAACGGAAGCGATTCAACTATTTATTTGATTGCTGCAGGTTCGACTATTCAGGTTGCTATTGACGTTGCCGATAACGACCGCCTCAATGAAGTTCGTGTCGTTGTGCACGATGCTGAAAATGGTCATGTGCATGAAGGCAATGGACATGCAGGTGGTGAGTTTCGTCTCAATACAGGGAATTGGGGCAAGCTGGATGTTCTTCAAGCGGATAATACCACAGCCACATTCAACTTGGAAATACCGGTGCCCGATTCCATTGCCGGACAATGGCACCTTGTTGTGAATGCGCTTGATCAGGTAGGAAACGTTTCAAAGGACTACACGATTCTCCTTAATGTATTCAATGGTGAGTTGCCGGTTATAACCGGGGTAACCACTCCGGCCGCCGATGCAACAGGAACTGTTTACTTGTCACCGGGCAATAACTTGTATTTGGCGGGAATGGTAACCGACCCCGATGGGATAGCCGAACTTTATACCTATATCAGCACGTTTTCAGGAGTTGTGAGCGACACAATTACCATCCCACTATCAGGAACACCCACTGCACAGTCTTTTCCTGAGATGTCATTCGATCAGGCGCAGACCGGCGTTTATCGCGTTGTAATTGAAGCGACCGATACGCAAGGCAATACACGCCTGTGGGACAATCGAGTTATTGTCGAATGATTTTATGCTTTCTCATGAAATAAAAGCTGTCGCAGTGAGTTGAGGCATACCGCTCTATTTTTGGACCTTGATGCATAAAATTATTGCCTTTATCTGTGTTTGCGTTCTTCCTGCGCTTTTGAGTGCACAATCGGCTACGTTGAAAGGCACGCTGCGTGATCTTGACGGTTTGCCGGCCGCGGGTGTCATAGTGCAGCAAAAGGATAATTCTACCAATGGAACGGCCACAGACGATATTGGACAGTTCATCATCCAGTTGCCGTCTGATCGACAGGTTGTTTTGATTTTTAAAGGTATTGGAGCAGCTTCTGTTGAGCGTTCGTTCAACTTGAAGGCAGGTGAGGTAAAGAATGTTGATCTCGTTTATGACAACACGGCTTCTGCCGGTGTCATCACCATTCGCGCGGAAAGGGAAGGAGGCATGAAGCCTATTGAAACAAAGCTGCCCACGAAACTGCCCACGATTAATCCGGGTATTGAATCCTATTTGTTGCAGATGCCCGTGAACTTCGCATCTGAGTTGAGCAGCAGTTACAGTGTGCGCGGTGGAAGCTTCGATGAAAACTTGGTCTATGTAAACGGCATTCAAGTCTATCGTCCGTTTTTGGTTCGTGCCGGTGAACAAGAAGGGTTGAGTTTTCCCAATCCGGATATGGTAAGCAACATTCGTTTTAGCGCCGGCGGATTTGCTGCACGTTACGGTGATAAGATGAGCTCGGTGCTTGATGTGCAATACGCGAGACCTGACAGTGCATATGGTTCCTTCACCATTGGTATGCTGGGTGGTTCGGTGCATACTGCCGGCATATCCAAAAACAAAAAGTTTACCCACAATACGGGTATTCGATACAAGGACAATTCGTATGTGTTTAACTCGCTCGATGTGCAGGGCGATTATCAACCGCGGTATTACGATATTCAATCGTATCTGACCTGGAAGCCTGAACGCTACAGCCCATTTGAGTTGAGTTTTCTGGGCAACTATCAAAACAACCGGTATCGTTTTGTGCCTAGCACACGAACCACGGATGTGGGAACCATCAATGAAGCATTGCGCCTAACGGTTTTCTTTGATGGAAAAGAGGAGACCCGATTCGAAACCATGTTCGGTGCGCTTTCAGCGAAGTATAATCCTTCACCATCCTCGCAATTGATGCTCACCGCGAGTGCGTTTAATACGTTTGAAACAGAGCGATTCGATATTCAGGGTGCATACAAGCTCGATGAATTGGAGCGCGACCTGGGAAGCGATGAGTTTGGTGAAGTATTGCGCAATCGGGGTGTAGGAGGTTTTCTCGATCACGCCCGCAATGAATTGAATGCTACGGTGCTCAACGTAAGTCACCGCGGTTTTGTAGAGCGCGAGTCGCGCAAGAATGTATTCTCGTGGGGAGCCGATATGCAGCATGAGATTGTTCTGGACGAACTGCGCGAATGGTCGCTTATTGACTCTGCCGGTTATGCTTCGCCACGCCCGCAAGATTCGCTCGGTTATACGGATCCTTCTGCGCAGCCGAATCAGCTCATCTTTCTGAAAAATCGAATTCGTGCCAATAACGAAGTCACTTCGCAACGCTATTCAGCGTATGTGCAAAATGAAAAGCGTTGGGTACAGGAAAGTGGTGCTATCTGGACACTCAACGCTGGAGCGCGTGCGAATTTCTGGTCGTTCAATGAACAGATTGTGGGCGGGCCGCGTGTATCGATGTCGTACACTCCTGTTTGGACACAGTATCGAACCAATGAAGATGGCAAGCGCGATTCGGTTCGCAAAGACATCGTGCTCACCGCGTCGTGGGGCTATTACTGGCAACCTGCGTTTTATCGTGAAATGCGTTACTTGAATGGTGCGGTTAATCCGGAGATTCGGGCTCAGAAAAGCATTCACTACATCGTAGGTGCCAATTACGTTTTCCAGGCTTGGGGTCGTCCTTTTAAGTTGAATACAGAGTTGTATTACAAGCAACTTCGGGAGCTTATTCCCTATGAAGTAGAGAATGTGCGTCTGCGCTATTTCGCAACGAACAACTCCAATGGTTATGCCTATGGAATGGACGTCATGCTCAACGGAGAATTCATACGCGATGTTCAATCATGGGCGCGTTTTTCATATTTGAAAACAGCGGAAGATTTGACGGACGATTTCTATTATTTGTATTTGAATCAATCCGGGGATACGATCTACAATGGTTTTACAATCGATAATGTGGCGGTTGACAGTATTAGGCAAGTACCCGGCTTTATTCCACGCCCCAACGATCAGCGTGTAAGTTGCAGCTTGTTGTTTCAGGATGAAATGAAAAAGAAACCATGGTATAAAGTACTCATGAGTTTTTATTTCTCAACGGGAGTGCCGTATGGACCGCCATCCAATGAACGCTACCTCGACATAAGCCGCACTCGCAGTTACATCCGAGCAGATATAGGCTTTAGTCGCGATTTGATTCTAGCCAAGAACAAGAACAAAAACTGGTTTAATCGCACGTTTGAAAAAGGGTACGTGGCCATTGAAATCTTCAATTTGCTTGGAACCAACAACATCATTAATCACCAGTGGATTGAAGACGTGAATGGACGTCAGTACGGAATTCCAACGTACCTCACCGGTCGTCGACTCAATCTTCGCATGAGTTTAAGTTTCTGATGTGTTTACTTTTGCGACATTAATTCACAACGATGGACGAAGAACAAATTGAACGACTGCGGGCGCGTCTCAACGAGATCCACATTTGGCCGAGCATCTTCATGTTCAAATTCATACTTCCCAGCGATGAAGCTCGTATCACCGAGTTAAAGCTCATTTTTGGAGAAAGTGCAGAAATCAAAGAGCGCCTCTCTGCCAAGGGTAATTTTACCAGTGTAACTATTCGAGAAATGATGCTCAATGCCGATGATATTTTTGATCGGTATAGAAAAGTCGGAGGAATTAAAGGAATCATTTCACTTTAAAATCTGTTGTCATGAATACGTTGAAGGATGTTCTATTGGTTTTTTCGGTTGTATTGCTCGTGTATGTCCTTTACCAGCGATTGCTCCAGGTATTGGGGAAAAAGGAACGCTCTAAGCGATATGCACGGGTCAGTGAAAAGCTCGAGGTTGCCGGTGGAATGTTAAAGATGGATTTGGAACTTGAACAACCTATGACGTTGAAGTTAAGTGTGCACACTTCACAAGGAGTGTCGATGTTATCACCCGAAGAGCGATCGCTCGAAACGGGGTCTCACAACATTGAGGTCGATATATCAGCATTGAAAAGTGGTCGATATTACATACAGTTACAAACACCGTCGGAAGCGTATTCGCGGTATTTCGAACTGACTTAACAGGTTTATATGAAGTCACTACGCATCGTTTTCA
>CANIAA010000199.1 GCA_947465255.1 Flavobacteriales bacterium
CGTTTATTACCTGCGCATCGAGAATTTCGCCGTTGAATGTTGCGCAGATCATCGCATCTTCTGTCGTGCATTGCACTGTCATTGAAGTTACTCCCATAACAGCTCCTGCAGGGTGAGTAACAACTAACGCTGCCGGCATCGCTGTGCGCAATTGCACCGATGGATCAGCCATCAAAATCCAGGTATCCGTCATTTCATCACCATCAACTCCGTAGGCATCACTCATACTCGAGCAACCATGGTAGTGAATACTGCCAAGTGTATGGCGTGTCTCAATGCCTGCTGAGGCGGCGATAATCTTATTCATCTCATCTTGCGCTTCCATAGGCGGTGCCCAGCTTTGGTATACAGAACTGAACGCACCACCAATGCCTCCAGTGAGCGTTGTTGCTGACGGACTCTTAATCCACGCTTCGCCAAACGTGTCACCTGTATCATCGTCATCATCATAATCGCCCGTGCAGCATCCTACTACAATGAAGTAAGGATAACGACCATTGTTTTGCAATTGATTGATTTGCGTGTTCGTGTAACTGCCCGTCACAATCAGTGTATGCGCTCCGTGTCCGGTGTAGTTAATGAGTGAACAACCCGTCTCAATTACTTCGGTTAGGGAAGAGGAAGAAGGACTTCCGCTACCGTCAGCCGTTATGCCGCCGGAGGGTGAACTGGACGCATGACCTCCATCGTATTTCTCCCACACTTCATCATAGGTGAAACTCAACAAATCTTCTTTAATTCCATTCTGGTGCTCCCAATCCGGTTCACCGTCATCGCCAATACCATCTCCCTCATTCGATCCAATACCCATGGCTTTCGAGAACCAGTCGACCGCAGTGTTTGGATTACGCTCGTATTCCAACGTCTTCTGAATAAGCGCAGGCAATTCGTTTTGATCATGCACAAGGAAGTGACCAACAAACAAGTCGGCATAGCTATCGTCACCGGCGGTGTATCCGTAGCAGGCATCACAATAGCCTTGGCCACTCGAATAGTTCACTAGCTGAACAGGAACCTGGTCTTCATCTCCAACCAGCACGAGATAAGTAAGACCATTGGTTTCATAATAATTCCGCACATAGTCGCCGATAGCTGCTACAGAATTAATTTCAGCAACATCTAACACTTCCACGGCAATTCCCTTCTCTTTCTTCCATTGTATCCATGGCTCCAGTTCATCGATGTATTGCGCATGTGTTATAACAAGCATATTTCCCAACTCACCTACTTGCTCATAGCGAGAGCTGTTCTCTGTGTAGTTAAGAAAGTGTGATTTGTATACTTCCTGCATAGGCAGCTGTGTGCGCTCAGACACGTTTGCAGGAAGTGGATTTTGACCCTGCTGACCGGTTGATTGAACCGTTACGTCGATGGAGCTGTATACGCGCAACACGTGTGTAACCGGATTGTATTGCACTGGATAAAAATGAATACCCTGCCCACGGAACTGATGCTGCACATAGGGATTGCCCAATGAAGCCAGTTTACCGGGATAAAACTCATTCTGCTCATACACCAATCCCTCTTGGTATGGAACCGTAGCGGGGTCGATGGTACGAAGCAAATTACCCTTCGACGGGCGCATGTACACATCCTGATACTCTTCATACACCGCATGAGTCACGGTGACCATCATCTCCTCAGTGTCATCCACAATGAGTGCACCGGTGAGCTGCTGCACCTGCGGGGCGCCTGCCTTGAGAAAAGGAGTTCCCTCTTCAAATTGGATATCGGTGTAAATACCGTCATGCATGACAGCATAGTTTTGAACCGTACAACTTAATTGCACTTGGCTACCATTCTGGCTTACAACTTCCAGGTTGGTTTGCGACCATGCTGTATTTGCTAAAAGCGCACAGCACAGCAAAGAGTAAAATGATTTCATTTGGTTTATGGTTGATTAATCAAAGAGGTTTCGAAATTCTAAAGGTTTTGCCCGTTGGCGATTGCAGTAAGTATACACCTGCAGGAAAAGACTCAAGTGATATCCTTTCTGTTTGTGAATTTACTGGTACGGACAGCAGGCGCTTGCCGCTTACACTATACAAGAAAAGTTCGCCTGATATTGGGCCTGAGTATACAATTTCATTTGCACTAACAACAGCCGTTTCCAAAACGCCCTCTGTGTTTTCTGCGCTCAACACCGTTGTTTGCAGATAATAATAGGCGTCGGTGTAGTTGAGCGGTTCTCCCGTTGGGTAAATCAAGAAATGCAGCATGCCAAGGCCTGGAGTCAGAAAAGGATTGACAATCATGCGCAGATATCCCTGCCCGCCTGCTGCAACACCGTTCATATTACCATAATTCGGCAGACCTGTGTAGCAATGCTGGTAGTCGCAGGCTTGGATGTCCCACTCTACGGGACATGTATTTTCCACTAAACGCCAGGTGATGTAAGCGCTATCTTGCAAGTCATGACCAATGTACATGTAGTGTTCTGTGTACATATCCATTTCGAGCGTGCCGTAATACTCATTGCCCGGATCGAACGTGTAGTTTTGAGCAACAACATAAAGTGCTGCAGCAGCAAAGAAAGCAGTTGAAAAAATGGACTTAAGCATATGCCAAAGTAGTACATATTGACATGCACACACCCTACAGATTTAATGCTAAAATAGGACTCTCAAACTAGAGAGCACCGCTTAAAGCAAACACCTCACCAACTCGTGGTCCCTTTTCAGTTTCCATGAGAGTTGAGCATTCGTTGATAGGGTCGTGCTCGTAAAACAGAATCCAATTCTCGTTAACAGCCTGATTCAGTATGCGAGCCTTTTCTTCCAATGTAATGAGTGGACGCGTGTCGTAACCCATGACATATGCTAATGGAATATGCCCCGTAGATGGCAGCAAGTCGGCCATGTAGCAGAGCTTTCGTCCGTTTACGTCAATGAGTGGAAGCATCATGCTATCGGTATGACCGTCCACAAACAAAACATCGAATCCCAGCGGCGTAGAGCAACAATCAGCAGTGCGCTCGATGTATTTCAACTGTCCGCTTTCTTGAATGGGCAGAATATTCTCCGAAAGAAAACTAGCTTTCTCTCTTGGGTTCGGTTTCGTCGCCCATTGCCAGTGGCGTTCGTTGGTCCAGTAATGTGCATTCGGGAAAGCGGAACGAAATTGTCCGGAGGCCTTATCCATTTCAATGGCACCGCCGCAATGATCGAAATGCAGGTGTGTCAGGAAAACGTCGGTAATATCATTTCTGTGAAAGCCCAGCTTTTGAAGAGAACTGTCGAGGGAATCATTGCCAAACAAGAAATAATGCGAGAAGAATTTCTCACTCTGTTTATTCCCTATGCCCGTATCGATCAGCGTAAGACGCTTGCCATCTTCCACCAACAGGCATCGCATGGCCATGTCGATGAGGTTGTTGCTGTCAGCAGGATTTGTTTTCTGCCAGATACTTTTGGGCACCACGCCAAACATGGCACCACCGTCGAGCTTGAAATGACCGGTTTCGATAGAGTGAAGTTTCATGCGACGAATATAAGTGGGGACTGGATACTGGGGACTCAATACTGGGGACTGGAGAATGGAGAATGAGAGCAGTGAAGATAGCTTAACATGAGTTGAATTTTGCCGAATTCTCATTTAATGCGACCGATTAAACATTCGAGGTAAGATTGAGGTAATTCTGTATTGAGATTGGCTGTAATTAATATCTCACATCCGTATTAAGTTAATACATTCGCGATTCATACAACCAGACCCATCCAACATGAAATCAAGATTACTGATCCTTTTTTGTCTTTGCATTTCACTCAAGTTCTTCGCTCAATGCGACCAACCGGGTGTTTTCTGCCAAACCGATACTGTTATTTATTCCTGCTCGGGAATGCTCATGGATGCCGGCGGAGACGGAGCCTATCCGGATGTTTCTTCGCAGTTAACCCTCTGTCCGGATGCTGCCGGTTTGCGCTCGCAAATCTTCTTTGCCGAATTTGATTTGGAGCCGGGTTTTGATGGATTTGAGGGACACAAATTATATGTGTTCGATGGCCCCGATACAGGCTCTCCCCTATTCGGTATTTTCGAAACCACTTCCTTGGCAGGACTCACGCTTTCGGCAACGAATACGAATCTCAGCGGCTGCCTATTGCTTCTTTTCGATGCTGAAATAGGCTTTAACCAAGGGCACTCCGGCTGGTCTGCACAAGCGTCATGTGTTGAACCTTGCACACCGCCAAGCATTTCAATTGCCTCCAATGAG
>CANIAA010000200.1 GCA_947465255.1 Flavobacteriales bacterium
CGTAATCCTCAATCCTCAACCTGCCACTCCGCATAACTGGTAGGAGTTTCTTCGAGCTTCAATTTAACGAGACGAACCTCCTTGGGCAGCGCGCCGTGCAGCAAGTTGTGGAAGTGCATCATCAGGTTTTCACAAGAAGGCTGAACATCAAGCAAAATGACCTTCTCGAAATTGTCCGGCAGAAAGCTGTCTTTTGTATAAGGAGCCTCTTTGTGCAATACCAATGCGTGATCGAATTGAGAGATAATGTGACGAACTGTGATATCCTTGATTTTTCCGAAATCCACAACTAAACCCTGTTCGGGGTGCCCCGACTGATCATTGATTTTACCTGCAACTGTAACGTGCAATCGATAGGTATGACCATGAATGTTTTTGCACGGGCCATCGTAGCCGTATAAGGCGTGTGCCATGTCGAAGGTGAAGACTTTGGTTACTCGGACGGTCATGGGATTGTTGAAGGTTGAAGGTTGAAGGTTGAAAGTTGAAGGTTGAAGGTTTAAAGTTGAAAGTGCATCATGGTCCATTCGTTGCGGAGGTTTGCTGATACGAATGTGAGGCCAAGCGCTTCAGCTGTATTTCGGATTTCCGGTTGATCGCTTTCATAAAAACCACTGAAGAGAATACTCGCTCCGGGGTTCATGTGTTGAACATAGAAATGCATGTCGCGTGTGAGAATGTTGCGATTGATATTGGCTAATATCAAATCGTATCGGGCATCGGAGGGTATTGCCTCTGCCCCACCCTGTATGGTTCGGATGTGTTTACACGCATTGCGCTCAACATTCTCCAGCGTGTTCTCGTAGGCCCACTCATCGATATCAATAGCATCGATTTGTGTTGAGCCGCGCATCTCTGCCAGTATAGCCAACACACCGGTTCCGCATCCCATGTCGAGCACAGCCTTCCCGCTGCAATCCATAGGCAGCATAGCCGAAACGATCAGGTTCGTAGTTGCATGATGCCCCGTGCCAAACGACATTTTGGGCTCAATGGTAATCGTGTAAGGGTATTCCTTTTCCACCGTATGAAACTGCGCTCGAATGAGACATTGATCATCGACAATAATCGGATCAAAGTTGCTCTCCCACTGCGCATTCCAGTTTTGATCGACGATGACCACTGTAGTGATATCGAGGCGTTGCTCAGGGATATCGGCAGTCATCAATTCTTCAAGTAACTGAGGAGTAAAATCAGGCTCCTGAATATAGGCCTTCACACCGAATTCAGTCTCTACGAAACTCTCGAAGCCACGTTCCGCAAGCTCCACTACGAGCACTTCACGCGCGGGCAACAAGGGTTGCAATACGGCTGTAACTTCTACGTAGTTCATTGGGCTGCTTGTATAATAGTCGTGAAGTCGGCTGCCTTCAATGAAGCACCGCCAACCAAACCGCCATCGACATTAGGGCATGCGAACAATTCCTTTGCATTGGCGGCATTCACGCTGCCTCCGTAAAGTATGGAGATATCATTGGCAATAGTTTCCGAATAATGCTGGGCTACGATTGAACGAATAAAGGCATGCATTTCCTCTGCCTGTTCGTTTGACGCTGTTACCCCCGTGCCAATGGCCCAAACAGGTTCATATGCGATAACGACCAAAGCCAGTTGTTCTTCTGAAAGATGAAACAGAGCCTGTTTCACCTGGGTAGAAACGGTGTTGAAATGTTCTCCTGAGTTGCGCTCTGAGAGTATTTCACCACAACAAAAAATAGGCGTAACGCCATTCTTCAAACAGGCATCTATCTTTTCACGAATAACCTCATTGGTTTCGCCATAATACTGACGTCGCTCGCTGTGGCCGATGATGCAGTATGCTACACCCATCGACTTCAGCATACCTGCGCTGATCTCTCCGGTATATGCACCACTCTCATGCTGTGAACAGTTTTGTGCAGCGATAGCAAGTGTTTCCGGAAGCTCTGAGCGAACTCCTTGCAGATACAAAGCGGGGGGCGACACAATCACCTGCACATCTGCAGGAAATGAAGAACTGTTCAAAGACAAAGACTTGGTAAGTTCCATGGCTTCGGGCCACGACTTATTCATCTTCCAGTTGCCTGCAACAATTTTTTTACGCATGAGTAGATTTCGGTTTGGGTCGGCGAAAGTACGCAGGAAAAAAGAATGTTGACCGCCCTACCAACTCACGATGAATCCGAACGTAGGGATGAATGCCCCTTGCGCATTGGCAATGCTTTTCAAGCTATAACGCTGCTGCTCGATCGGGGCTTCCGGATTTTCAATGATACCCGATCCCGTTGGATTACCATCACTATCGGGGTTGCGATCCAGAATGAGCGCCTGCTGACTATCAGCATCGGCTGTCACGTTTTCCAGATCGATATATACGTTGAGCGTCCAGCCGGTGAAGTTGTAAATTCGATCGACGCGCAGATTTAAGATACTCGTCGACTTTCCTCGCAATTCATGAAGTCGATCAAAATCGCGTATACCTGCGTTATTGATATCCCAAACCAATCGCTGTGCCGACAATTCCTCATTGAAAGGTGTGTATGGAATGGCAGATTGATAGCGCCAGTTAAAACCGGCTTCCCACTGCGTTCCAAATCGCTTACCGAGCGTAAGACTTACCACATGGCGGGCATCCCAGGCGGAAGCAACATACTCATTACGCTTATCGAGGTACTCGCTCCATGAAAGTGTATACGACACCATTCCGTAAAAACCTTTGTATAGGCGTTGCTGGTACAGGAACTCCGCACCATAGGCCCTGCCTTTGCTCTCGAAGCTCACGGGATAGTTCCCAAACACACCAAAATCGGCAGGTATGTGTGCAATACTGATACTGTCGCGAAGCGACATAAGATAGTTCGGATAGCGCTTGTAGAAGCCTTCAATGCTCAGACGACTCGAGATAGGAGTATCCCACTTAACGCCGGCTGTATAGTGAATGGATTCCACAAACTGCGTGCGTTGCTGATTATCTAAAACACCCGAGTTTCGGTAACTCAGAGTCATCATCGAAGGCAATTGGAAGTAGTTGGCTATGCCGGTTTGAAGGGCAAAGCCTTTGAACAATGTAAAAGAAAGATTGGCACGTCCCGAGAGGTTTTCCAACGGATTGTTTAATGACGAGTTGTACGTACTACCATCGGCACGGCCGCCAATCGTAGCGGTCATCTTGTCATTGAACCAGCCCTTGCTGAGTTGGGTAAATGCTGCGTAATTCTGAAAACCTACGGGCGAAAAATAATTCACCTCGATAGGGCCATACTCATTGAAGATACGTGTGAACACGTCAAACTCTCCGTGCACGTCTTCCCACGAAACGCCACTATTCCACTTGAAGTGTTCAGCCGTATGCGTGTATTCAGCTCGAACGCGATGCGACCACTCGCGCGAATTATATTTCAAAAGCAGACCGGCAACATTCGATGCGTCATTATTATAATATTTCTCAGCACTATTTTTCAACTCACTTCTGCTGCCGGTAACCATGAAGAAACCATTGCGTCGATAGGACTTGTAGACCGCGCCGGCTGTGTAGTTCGATTGATCGCTGAAAGGTAGGTTTTCGAGCAGGTAACGTTGTATTTCATTATTACCTACCTGAGTATTCAATTTAAAATCATCGATAGCACCAATACCCAATAAAGTAATTGTGTTGCGCGGATTGAGCTTGATTCGCACCTTCAAAGTAGCATCGTTATACACCGGAGAAAATGCGAAGTTGAGCATTTTCAAAATGTACTGGCGGTATGAACGGCGAACCGTTGCGAGGTAGTTTACTCTCTTGCCTAGCGGGCCATCCAACCCAATCCCCATATCAGTGCCACCGAGTCGAGCTACAACATGTAAACTATCGTTATTTCCTTCCTTAAGCTGAAAATTAAACACAGAGCTTAGTGCATTGCCGCGATTAGCCGGAAACTGAGCACTCATGTATTCTACTTCACGCAATTGATTCGCGTTAATGATGGAATATGCACCGCCACTTGCACCTTGTGTGACAAGGTGATTGATTACGGGAATCTCCACATCATCGAGGTAGAATCGATTCTCGTTGGGTGCACCACCACGAATGATAAGGTCATTTCGAAACGCAGATGTAGCTGTAACGCCAGGTAAGGTGCGAATCACTTTTGATACATCATTGTCGCTACCGGGGTTTCGTTGTATTTCATTGGCGCCCAAACTGCGCATGGAGGAAGGCACATCGATACCGCGTTTGA
>CANIAA010000201.1 GCA_947465255.1 Flavobacteriales bacterium
AACGGCAGTCTGTTTTTGAAACGATAACTCATATCCCTTGCCAAGGCCCCGGAGGGGCCAACTGTCAATAGCCGAAAGCAGTGTCGTGTGCAAAACAGCCCCGGAGGGGCTGACTTTAGCGTTGGCTATTTAATTACTAGTGACCACTGACGAATGACAAATATGGCTGAGCTGCGCCCTTCACTGCATTAGTCATTAGTCACTCGTCATTAATCATTAGTCATTACTCAACATCCCTCTCCCTTCAGCCGCACCTGTGTCCAGCGCCAGCCATCTTCTGACCATTGCCAGTAGGGTAGTTGTTGCTTGGTAGTTGATGATCTTTCTTTTTCCAAGATGGTCTTCATGTTCTGAAGGCCTTCCTGGATGTCCTTGCCCAGCATGTCTTCCATGCTGATGAAGAGTTGCATCACGTTGAAGGGGTAGGAGGTGTCGCCTCTGAAATCCCATTTGATGCGGGTTGTCACGTTGTCAATGGCCACGAGCTGCATAGAGCTTTGCGCTTGCGATTCGAAAGGCTCTTTGAAACGCAAGGCGAAATCAATGCGCTCGCCTTCTTGCATGGCTACGATTTCTTCTTCACCCGAATCCACCGAGTCGAGCTCGCTCTTCCAGGCTGCAATGAACCCAATCGTTCCGTCTTCACCGGTGTAGGTTGTTACCTGATTGGGGTCCATCTTCCACCACACACTGTAGTCGTGCTGATGTTTCATGTACTTGATATAATCATACACATCCGACTTGCTGCGGTTGATGGTCACCTCGCGCGAAACGGTATATTCTTTCGGCAGAGCGAGACCGGTTATCAATACCGCGCCGAGAAGAACGCCAAGTGTTATTGCTATGTACTTAATTATTTTCATCACTGTTTGTTTTTATCTTGACAATGGAACGTGCGCGAGGGTTGCTTTGAACCGTCAGGGTTCAGTTTGAGAAAGGTAAGTCTAAACTAACGGAAAACCGCAGCATCCACATCATGAATGAATCGAATGACGCCGCTCATGAAAACCTGCTGGTCATCCCACATGGAAAGGTGACTGCCATTGGGGCAAAATAAGAATCGGCCGTTCGGCACCATCTTGCTTTGCTCTTCCATGGCGGCAGGATCCATCGTGTCGTGCTTGGCGCCAATCATGAGGGTGGGTGTTTTAATTTCTTTTAACCGTTTTTTTATATCCCATGTGGCCAAACGTCCGCTAATGCCAAACTCGCTAGGGCCTTGCATGAGCGTGTAAATGGCATTATTGCCATGTTTGAATGATCGTGTGCAGGGCTCGGGCCACGGATTTAAACGGCAGATGTGGTGGTTGTAGTAATGCTCTTGCAACAGCTCCATGAAGCGCGGATTGCTGAAGTCTTGCTTCGCTTCAATGGTGCGAATCTCTGCGAGCACAGCGGGGTCCATTTGTTTGGCTAATACTTCGTCGGCATACTTGCCGTATTCGGGCGCGCTTGCAACCATATTGGCTACGATGAGCCCTTTGAGGTTTTGCTGATATTTCAAGGCATATTCCATAGCCAGAATTCCACCCCACGAATTTCCCAATACAAAGAAGTTGCTGCTGTCGGCTCCAATGGCTCGGCGCACTTGTTCCACTTCTTCTTCGAAGCGCTCTGTAGTCCACAGGCTGCTGTCGGTAGGCTGGTCGCTATAGTAAGATCCGAGTTGGTCGTATTCGTAAAACTCAAATCCTTCGCGGAGGAAAAACGTTTCGAAACACTCCATGTACTCGTGCGTCATGGCCGGACCACCATGCAGCAGCAATACTTTTACGCGCGGATTCGTGCCAAAGCGTTTCGTCCATACGTTGAAAGTGCCCACAGGCGTTTCAATGGGAATCATGCGCACACCGCCGGCTTCAACGGAGTCGTTGTAGGTGAAGTAGTCCCTTCTGCCGATATTGGAATCAGGCGTCGTTGTAGATGCTTCTTTACAAGCATTCAACAGGAGCATGAGCAGAAGAACAAGGATGGAGAACGATTTCATAGTTGCGCAAACATCGCAACAAAAAGTTCACCCCGACCAAAACCTTCAACCTTCAATCTTCAACTTTCAACCCGTACACCTACCTTCGCGGCATGAACAAGCAAAAAGTCTTCGCACGTGAAACGCTCGCAACAGCAACGCATTTGGTACTGCCTGAGAACACCAATACGTTGGGGAATCTGATGGGCGGACAGTTGCTGAATTGGATGGACGTTATTTCGGCTATTTCAGCGCATCGTCATTGTCGCAGAATCGTTGTGACCGCAGCGGTAAACAACGTCTCGTTTCAGCATCCCATCAAGCTTGGAGATATCGTAACCATTGAGGCGAAGGTTTCTCGTTCATTCAACTCTTCGATGGAAGTGTATATGGAGGTGTTTGTGGAGCATGCGCAAACAGGAGAGCGTAAGAAGTGCAATGAGGCCAATTATACGTTTGTTGCCGTCGATCAAATTGGAAGCGCCATACCCGTTCCTGAGCTTGTTCCCGAAACGGAAGAAGAAAAGCGCCGCTTTGATGGTGCGTTGCGTCGTCGACAGTTGAAGTTGATTCTCGCCGGCAAAATGAAACCCGATGAAGCTACTGAGCTAAAGGCGTTGTTTGTGGAGCCCAAAGCGTTTCAATAGCGCGATTGATTTCCGCAATTTCTATCTGATCGATGCAGCGGTTGTTCATGCCGTATTTGCACCGATTACCCAGCTTAGAGCAGGGGCGTGAATGAATTCGGAAGCGGCCACGGGGCTTCGGTTCGATTATTATACTCGAAGGGTGTGGCTTATAGGCCGACATTCCTAATCCGGGAACGGTACAACCCCAAAGTGAAATGATTTTTTTGCTGAATGCCGAGGCGATATGCATCATGCCGGTGTCACCTGTGAGAACGATTTCTGCGCGACGAACGGCATCTGCGCTTTGATGTAAGCTCCACTTTCCGCATGCGTTTAAAACATTTGTTCCACACGCTTTTGCTATTGACTCACCGCTTGCGATGTCTTCTTTGCCTCCGATTAAAACCAGAGGGTGTTGAATGGATTTTGCCAGTTCAATTATGCGTGATTCACTCAGTTTCTTGCCGTCATGTGTAGCTCCAATTGCAAAGGCAACATAGGGCTTGCGCATCATCTCAGGCAGTTCGCTGTCCGAAAACTTCTCGCCGTCGGGAATATAGTATTCCAATCCGCGTTCATCGGCATGTACGCCAAATCCTTTCAGTGTTTCCAAATAACGATCGACAATGTGGTTTTGAGGCATTCGGTTTATACCCAAGTTTACCCATAGCCATTTTTGAATATTATATTTTCGAACAGTGAAATTCAGGCACTTCAAGGTTCGTTTAACAACGCGTGAGCGAATGTTATTGTGCAGATCAATGATATAGTCAAAATCCTCATTTTTCAACTCAGCCATTACTTCCTGCGTCGACTTTTCGATGGCGTGTACCTTGGCAATATTCGGATTCCCGTCTAACACTGTTGCATATGAGCGTTTTGTAAGCACATGGATTTCGGTTTCACCATCTAACTGTTCTTTGATAGCCCGCAATACCGGTGTAATCAGCACAATATCGCCGATGGAACTGAAGCGTATGATTAGAATTTTGGTCATTGCTCATTGTTTGTTGGTGACTAGTAACTAGTAACTAGTGAATGGTGAATGGTAACTAGTCACTAGTCACTATTTACTATTCACTATTCCTCTCTCCGCTAATCGACTCAAGAAGTATTCGTTTCATGTCGGACGCATTGTAATTGAGCCCGAGCAAATACATTAACTTAACCAAAGCCGCTTCGGTAGTCATGTCTCCTCCGCTTATGATGCCGATTTTTTCGAATGCGCTGCTGGTTTCATAAAGGCCTTGCTCGACCGTGCCTTTGTTGCATTGGGTGATATTCAATATAATAATACCCCTTGATGTTGCATGGCGCAATGCATCCAAAAACCAGGTGTCAGTGGGGCCATTTCCTGCTCCGAATGTTTCGAGCACGAATGCTTTGATACCGGGAAGAGCTAAAACTCCTTCTACATAGGTTTTTGAAATTCCGGGAAAAATTTTAAGTATAGCTACATGGTCATCGAATGATTTTCGAATCGTAAGTGGCCCCTTTGGACGAAGCAACAAATCGTGACGATAATGAATGTGTATGCCGATTTCAGCCAATGCGGGAAGGTTGGC
>CANIAA010000202.1 GCA_947465255.1 Flavobacteriales bacterium
AAGAACTCGATACGGTGCTGCGCAAACTCGACCCGGCTGATCCCGTGAAGTATGATTATGCGTTGTTTGGGTTGGGGGCGATTGAGAAGTGGTAGGCGGGGGGGATTACAGATTACGGATTACGGATTACGGATTACGGATTATGGATGTGGGTGTCTCTTGGCAGTGGTTCCCGGTGTTCCTATGAATTGATATGCTGCGCGCTTTAGAATTCTTTGATTACTTATGTGAAAAGGAAATTCGCTATATTTGACACAATCAGTCAACACGTTTCATGTCAACAGAAACCATTGGACATATGCTCCGCCGATTGCGTACAGAAAGCAAGTTGCCTTTGCGCAAAGTTGCTGCTTTGGTCGACGTGGATGTTGCTATTCTCAGCAAAATGGAACGCGGTGAGCGACGACTTACGAAAGCCATGGTGCAGAAACTGGCGAAGCTCTACAAGCAGGATGCGGATGAATTGCTGGTGTTGTATCTGCGTGATAAAGTATTGATTGAAGTCGGTGACGATCATTTAGCGCTTAAGGCATTGCATGTGGCCGAGAGTGCCGTTATCTATAATGCGATAAGCAGCCAAACAAAATCGAACATGGTGAGTGCAATTAAGGCCGCGCTAAAGAGTGACGGACGTGTTGAAGGGGCGTGGTTGTTTGGCTCGGTGGCACGCGGAGAGGCAAGAAAGGATAGTGACATTGATATTATGGTCGAGCTGAACAAGAAGAAGAAATACTCCTTTTTCGACCTGGCGGATATCGCGTATCGAATTGAGCAGAAGATCAATCGAAAGGTCGATCTGGTAGAGAAAGGTTATCTGAAAAATTTCGCTCACGACACGGCGCAAAAGGATTGGATCAAAATCTATGGGTAAGCCAACACCAAGGCAACGTGTCGAGCATATTCTCGAGGCGATTCATCTGATAAAGGAATTCGTTTCCGGGATGAATGAAAAAACCTTCAGCCGGGATGTGAAGGTTCAAAGCGCGGTGCAATATCAGTTCTTGATTATTGGTGAAGCCATTCGTCATATCGATGAAGATATGCTAGCGAAGTATGATTACCCATGGCACATTCCGCGCTCTTTCCGAAACTTCATCATACACGTTTATCATGGTATCAAGACAGAACGGATTTATTATGCAACGCAGGACCTCGAGGATCTGGAGAAACAAATGCTGAGAATTTTGGCGAATGAGTTTTAATCAGTTATTGTTGAAGAAAGCTCTAAGATTGATATCTCGGGTTAGGTTCATTTGATATTATTGTTTTTCTGAAAGGACATCAAATCACAAATCTGAATCGTTTATTCTCGTTGAGAATAACAAGTCACCTCATATGCCTATCTGAAAAATGAGGTCTGTATAATTTGGCTTTTGCAAACAATGAATCTTGCTTGCAATGCATAGTCAAAATAAAATACTCAATGTGCATTCTTTCATTCTCTAGCTAAGCGAATCATGAGTGACAATCTTTCAAACTTAGGAACCTACAAACAATTTCTTGTTTCAATAAAGCAGCAGGTAAAATCAGCTCAGGCTAAGGCTGCCCTGTCAGTGAATAGCTCATTGATTGATCTATATTGGAGTATGGGCAAAATGATCGCGGATAACCAGGCACTGTTTGAAGGACGAAACAATTACGTGGAACGATTGGCGAGGGATCTTCGGGTGTCATTTCCTGACATGAAAGGTTTTTCGCGAGCCAATCTGTTCTTTATTAGAAAGTTTTATCAGTTCTATTTAGGGGCCGATTCAGTCTTACAAGTTGTTAGACTGAAAGAAGGCCATTCTTCACCGCTACCGATTCAACAACCAACAGCAATGGATAAAGTTGATACAGTCCAACGAGAAGTTGGACTCGAAAACCTATTGAATTCTGTGCCTTGGGGCCATCATGTAGTGATTATAAATAAGCTGAAATCATTGGAAGAAGCTCTTTTCTATCTTCATCAAACTATCCAAAATAACTGGAGTAGGGCCACCCTTAACCTACAAATAGAACAAGAATTGTACAGACGTCAAGGCAAGGCCATTACTAACTTCAAACAAACGCTTTCGGAAGGCCAGGCTGTGGTTGCGGGACAAATACTTAAGGATCCATATAATTTTACATTCCTTTCACTCGAGCAAAAGTTTCATGAACTGGATGTCGAAAGACAACTCACCGAGCACATCACGAAATTTTTGCTTGAATTGGGAAAAGGTTTTGCCTTTATGGGCCGCCAATATCCCTTAATAGTCGGTGACAAGGAATACCGATTGGATTTACTTTTTTACCATATTCGTTTGCGTTGCTTTGTGGTCGTCGATTTAAAGGTGGTGGACTTTGAACCTGAGTTTGCCGGCAAAATGAGTTTCTACCTCTCTGTTGTTGATGACCAGTTGAAGACCGCAAATGATCAGCCCGGTATCGGAATCATTCTGTGCAAAAACAAAAACAAACTGGAGGTAGAATATGCGCTGCGTGGCATGAATAAGCCGATTGGAGTGAGCCAGTTCACCTTTACCCAGGCATTGCCATCCGAGCTAAGAAGTACGTTGCCGACCGTGGAGGAATTGGAAGGCGAGTTAAATATTGGTGCGAATTAATTTCACAACCCATACCGATTTTCCTCAATAACCTTCGCCGCTACTTTTCTCCGTGCATCTTTCACATTGAACGGTTCTGTTTTCGTGAAGCGGCGCAACCCCATGAGCATCATGCGTAGCTCGTCGCCTGTGCCGAAAGCTAACAGTGCTTCCTTGCCGGCTGCTGAGATGGTTTCTGCCGAATCGTAGCAATATACCTTGAGCATTTCTTCGTGTAGCTCGGTGTTGACGCCTTTGCGATTGAGTTTTTCAATGCGCAACAACATCGACTCGGCAGTGTACGTAGCGATGATCATGTCGGCCACATGCATGAGCACTTCTTGTTCTTTCTCGAGTTGCATCATGAGCTTTTGTACAGCTGCTCCTGCTACTAACAAGACTGCTTTCTTGAACTGCTTCACATACTTATGGCATTGCTCGAACGTATTGGATGGTGCTTCGCCAAAGTCCGGAATGGCCATGAGTTCGTTCGCCACGTTCATCGCAGGCGTCATCAGATCGAGTTCGCCTTTCATGGCTTTTTTCAGAATCATGTCGACGATGAGTAGTCGATTGATTTCATTCGTTCCTTCGAAAATGCGATTGATGCGTGCATCGCGATAAGCTCGCTCCACGCGGGTTTCTGCGCTATAGCCCATGCCTCCGTGGATCTGCACGGCTTCGTCTACAACAAAGTCAAGTACTTCTGATCCGAGCACTTTGAGTATTGCACATTCGGGAGCAAACGATGCAATCCCTTTGAGCACTGCTTTGCCTTTTTCCATGCCCGACTGCTGCAAGGATGCAATCTCGTCGTCGATGTTTTGAGTGGCACGATACAACGCGCTTTCAGTTGCATAGATGCGAATGGCCATATCACCGAGCTTATGACGAATGGCTCCGTATTTCATGATGGGGCGTCCGAATTGTTGACGTTCGTTGGCATAACGCGCGGCATATTCAATCGACTCCTTCGCGCCGCCCAATACACCGCCGCCCAATTTGATGCGGCCGATGTTGAGAATGTTCACCGCGATTTTGAATCCGTTGCCGCGTTCGCTCAGCAAATTCTCAACGGGTACTTTCACGTTGTTGAAGAATATCTGACGAGTGGAAGATCCTTTGATCCCCATCTTCTTTTCCTCCGCATTGAATGTGATGCCTTCCATGTCACGCGTGAGGATGAAGGCCGACAAGTTTTCGTCGTTGTCGATTTTCGCAAATACGGTGAGCACGTGCGCAAAGCCTCCGTTGGTGATCCACATCTTCTGTCCGTTGATGGTGTAGTGCTTTCCGTCGTCGCTCAACACGGCTTTTGTTTTGCCGCTGTTGGCGTCTGATCCGCTGCCGGGCTCTGTCAGGCAATAACATCCTTTCCATTCGCCGGTGGCGAGCTTCGGTATGAAACGCTGCTTTTGTTCTTCGTTTCCGTAATACAGAATTGGCAATGTGCCGATGCCGGTGTGAGCACCATACGCCACACTGAACGAGTGCCCTGCACCAAGCATCTCGGTTGTGAGCATTGAAGTTTTGAAGTCCATGCCCATGCCTCCGAGTTCTTCGGGAATGGAGATGCTCAACAATCCCAGTTC
>CANIAA010000203.1 GCA_947465255.1 Flavobacteriales bacterium
CTGCTGCCAGTCGATGCGATAATCGGGGTAGCGCAAATTCACCCACTTCATTGCAGCTCCTTGTAACTCAACTGCCGGCGCATAACAGTCGTATGCCGGAGCAAACGACAACACTTCATCGCCGGCATGCACCAAGGCTGTAATGATGGTAAAGATGGCTTGTGTGCCTCCTGCTGTTATCGTGATCTCTGCATCCGAATCATACGAGAAACCATACGCTGCCTGCATTTTTTTCGCCAGTAAAGCCCGAAGCTCCGGAACACCCGGCATCGGGGCGTACTGATTGCGATTGGCGCGCATCTGCTCATGCACCAAATCACACAGCCGGTGATCCATCGGAAAACCGGGAAATCCTTGTCCAAGATTGAGAGCACCGTTTTCCATGGCGAGCTTCGACATCACGGTGAAGATGGTGGTGCTGACGTGGGGGAGTTTGCTGGGGCGGGAAGACATTGGATAGGATTGTAGGATAATAGGATTGTAGGATAGCAGATTAGACCCACTATTCCATGTGAGCGCAACCATCATCGAACTTTCAAAAGTATGAAATCTGACGATTAATTATTGATTCATGGAACCGTTCAGGCGCCACCTGTAATCCTACAATCCTGCAATCCTACAATCCTGTTATCCTATTCTCCTGTAACACTTCTAATGACTAAATTCGCGGCGTAAAAAACCACACCCCATGTCTGCCTCCACTCAAATCGCAACACTCGACCAAGCACGTGAAATGGGCCTTCGCCCTGATGAATTCGATAAAATCACAGAAATTCTCGGTCGCACACCCAACTTCACAGAAATGTGTGTCTACTCTGTGATGTGGAGCGAACACTGTTCCTACAAAAACAGCATTAAGTGGTTGAAGACGCTACCCAAAGACGGTCCACACATGCTGGTTAAAGCGGGTGAAGAAAACGCCGGTCTGGTAGACATCGGCGATGGTATGGGTTGCGCTTTCAAGATTGAATCGCACAACCACCCCAGTGCTATCGAGCCCTACCAGGGTGCAGCAACAGGTGTGGGTGGTATCAACCGCGACATCTTCACCATGGGTGCGCGTCCCGTGGCTCAGCTGAACTCACTGCGTTTCGGAAAACTCGACAACCCGCGCACCAAATGGCTCATGGCCGGTGTAGTGAAAGGAATTGGCGATTATGGAAATGCTTTCGGTATACCTACCGTTGGTGGCGAGGTGTACTTCGATGAGTCTTACCAGAGCAACTGCCTTGTCAATGCCATGTCGGTTGGTTTGATCGATACGAAGAAGATTATTTCGGCTAAAGCCAAAGGACCGGGAAACCCGGTGTTCATCGTTGGTTCAGCAACAGGCAAAGACGGAATCAAAGGCGCATCGTTCGCGTCAAAAGACATTACTGCAGAAAGCGCGAAAGACCTTCCTAGCGTTCAAGTGGGTGATCCTTTCCAGGAAAAACTACTCCTCGAAGCCACCATGGAACTCGCTGAAACCGACGCTATCGTTGGTATGCAAGACATGGGTGCCGCGGGTATCACTTGTAGTACTTCCGAAATGAGCGCAGGCGGCGGCGTGGGTATGGATATCCACCTCGACAAAGTTCCAACGCGTCAGGCAGGTATGCAGCCGTTTGAAATTCTGCTGAGCGAATCACAAGAGCGAATGCTCATCGTGGTTCGAAAAGGAGAAGAGGCAGTCGTGAATCGCATTTTCGAAAAGTGGGATTTACACGCCGTGCACATCGGCGATGTAACAGAAGGCAACACGCTACGCTATTTCATGAATGGTGAACTCGTAAGTGAAATACCCGCGAAGAGCCTTGTACTCGGCGGCGGTGCTCCGGTTTATGAACGCGAATACACCGAGCCGGCGTACTATGCGGAGGCCAAGAAGTTTTCAATTGAAAGCATTGCGGAGCCGAAAGACCTTGTTGTAGTTGCACGTCAACTCATGGCCAACCACAACATCGCCAGCAAGAAGTGGATCTACGAGCAATACGACAGCATGGTGGGCACTGCCAACATGAGCACCAACAAACCATCGGATGCGGCAGTAGTGAACATTAAAAACTCAAACAAAGCACTGGTGCTTTCCGTGGATTGTAACGGTCGCTATGTGCAAGCAGATCCCGAAGTAGGCACCATGATCGCTGTGTGCGAAGCAGCCCGCAACATTGTGTGTTCCGGCGGCGAACCAAGCGCAATCACCAACTGCCTCAACTTCGGCAATCCATACAATCCGGAAGTATACTGGCAATTCGTTGGCGCCATCAAAGGCATGGGCGCAGCATGCAAACGTTTCGAAACACCGGTAACCGGCGGAAATGTCAGTTTCTACAATCAAACGGTCAATGCCGACGGCTCTGCAGCTCCGGTGTTCCCGACACCAACCATCGGTATGCTCGGCGTTATGAAAGACAAGAGCCTGCAAACCACACTCGACTTCAAATACAAAGGTGACCTAATTTATTTGCTGGGCGTGCCTCGCAACGATATCAACTCTTCGGAATATCTCTATTCTTTCCATGGCGTGAAAAATTCTCCGGCTCCTTTCTTCGACCTCGAGGAAGAGTTCAACGTGCAACAATGCATCAAATCGCTCATACGCAACAACTACATTAGCTCAGCTCACGACGTGAGCGATGGGGGCTTGTTTGTGACCCTCTGCGAAATGGCGTTGCCAAACTCGCTTGGCTTCGACATCGTAACCGACAGCGAAATCCGCCGCGATGCATTTCTATTCGGTGAGTCACAAAGCAGAATTGCGGTAACCGTTGTTGAGGATTATGAAGATGAATTCCTGGACTTCGTGGGCGAAAGCGGTGTACAAGTGATGCTCCTTGGCCACGTCACCAAAGGTCGTGTCACCATCGATGAAGAAAACTTCGGTTTCATTGAAGATTATCGCGCTCTTTACGAAAACAGCATTGCTGAAGCGATGCCTTGATTTTGTGGTCACGAATCCATAATTTACATTTAAATTGTGTTTTGACCCAAACTTATCAACATTAGAGCTGTTCTAGGTATTGTCATCACGATATCCACTTCCGGATAAGGTCTCACCATATCCGCTTATCCTGTATGACATAATGAGTTAACCTAACCTAACGACTCAAATTACCAAAATGAAGTGGCTTAACGCTATGCTGCTTTCTTTCCTTTTCTATTGGGCAACACCCTCTAGCGAAAGAGAATTTGCAGCAAAATCCGATGCTGAAGTCGGACCAACTGAATGGCTCATACGATTTTCCGGGGATGAATTTCAGCCCTATCTGCAATGGCCCGAAGGCATTCGTCAAATGTCCATTCACGCGCCCATTCATAGCATCATTATTCAATCGAGTCTGAATGAAGAGCATTTGCGCCGGCAACTGAAATCTATTCACGGAATTATCCGAATTGAAAGGGGCCGATACGACAAAAAAGGATCTCCTGTTTACGCCACAGGAATGGCTATTCTAGAGCCTGAAAACGCCGGTGCTCTAAATTTCTTGCGAGATATTATGCTTGTCGAACCATCATGGACGCTCGATGCACTCGGTTGGTGGGTAATTGATATTCCAAGTCAATTTTCATTCGAAGAATTTCGCTCACGTTGCATTTCCTCAGGCCATTTCAAACAGGTACATCGCGATGAAGCAGTGCAAGGGAAATCTGAGCAAACCAACGACCCCATGTTCAGCAGCTCGTGGCATATTCAACAAGCCAACGATGCCGATGTAGATGCTACCGAAGCATGGAACTTACTCCCTGCAAATGCTGCCATAAAATCGATTGCCATCATCGAAGGCGTGGGCTTCGATACCTTGAATTTGGATTTATCGGGCCGTTTCATCGATCGTTTCAACACGACCAATAACACCTCTAACATCTACGCAAATACAAGCAATGAAAAACATGGCACTGCAACCAGCGGTATACCCTGTGCAATAGCGAACAACTCAACAAGCTCAGCAGGTTTGGGTTACAACAAATTGAAGGTGCAGGCCATTCGCATCGGATACAACGTAACCTCCGCAGGCAATTTCACTTCAACTTCCGTGATGCAAGTTGCTGCCATCAACAGAGCAATGGCGCAATCGACTACAGCAGCCATATCCATGTCCATCAGCTTTACGACCTACCAGTCAGCGATGCAGAACGCTATCAACAATGCTCGC
>CANIAA010000204.1 GCA_947465255.1 Flavobacteriales bacterium
GGTTAAAAAAACAAACCGAAAAGACGCAGAAAACGCAAAGCTCAATTCGAAACGCATTTGCATCGAAGACCCTTGAAGTCCTCAATTCTTCTTTGTGCTCTTTGCGCCTCTGCGGTTAAAAAAAACTGCGGTAAAAGCTCATTGCGCCCGCTGCGGCCTGCTTACAAGATAGACCCCCGCCACAATCATCATCGCACACCCAATCTTAAACCAACTGATGTCGCGCGTGTAATCTCGCTCGACCACAGATGCAAGTAGCAACGCAAAGATTCCGGCAAACACCGGCTGCAAATAGATATAGGAACTGGCTATCGTCGGCGACAACCGATGAATAGCCAGGATGTTGAACAAATACGTAAGAAAGGTGGTGCACACAATTACAAATACAACACAGAACCATTGCCAGCTATCGAGCGTCGACCAAGCAACCGCTTTCAAGCCCATACCACCGAAGGGGAAGACCAATGCAATTGCTATCAAGAAAGTCCACGCAACAATATCCAACGGATGATACTTCTGCATCAACGGCTTCACCATCACCAAATAAATTGCGTAGGAAATACTGTTGAGCAGAATGAAAACATCACCCAGCAAAGAACTATTCCCATTCACATCTCCGTTGCTCGACCACAACAGCATGGATGCTCCCAGCGCACCGAGTGCTACACCTGCCGCCTTTAAAACAGTAATAGGTTGCTTGAGAAATATGGCACTCAGCACCATCACGATAATGGGATTGCTCGTCATGATGATACTTGCATTCACCGGCGAGGTAAGTGCGAGTCCATTGAAGAAAAGCAATTGATTTGTGGCAACACCGGTAATGGCGCATAAAAGAAAACGCCACCAATCTTCACGTTTGGGGATGACGATTTTTCGAAAGGCAACTATCCAAAAAAGAACTGCAGCTCCAACAACTCGGAGCGCTATGAAACTCGTGGGCTCAATAGGATTGGGCATCACCGACTTGGCTATGATGAAGTTGGCACCGTAGATAAGTGCCACCGCCAACAACGCCATATGTGCCCAAAAGTTCTTCGCCATTAAAGGGAGGCCTTGGCCTCTGCCACCACCTTGGCGGCATTGCCAATGAAGATGCGGTCGCCGTTAACCATAACAGGACGCTTCAAAAAGGTATATTCTTCGAGGATGTATTTGCGGTAATCCTTCTCGGTGAGTTTCATTTCATTCAAGCCCATCGAACGGTACTTCATGGCGACGCGGCTGAACAGCGCCTCATACGAACCGGCAAGCTTTTTCATTTCATCAATCTGCGCGGCCGTGATGGGCTCCAACTTGATGTCTTGCATTTCAAACCCTTTCAACTTGCCGCCCCACTCTTTGATGATGCGCTGATTGGTGCCGCAGTTGCCGAGGTGATATACTTTTTTCATGGTGTTTTATTTATTCGCAAAACCACGAATCACCCCCAGGAGTTCATCGAGGCCCGGACCAAAATGCTCGTTGTTGTCGACCACTAAGTTGCAGCTGCTCACAAACGGCTCGAGGTATTGCTCCTCAGCGGGACGCACATGGTTGAACCACTGGTAGCGCACCTGATCCTCACCGAATCCGCGCTCTTTGCCATCACGCTGAATGCGGCGCTGCAGGCGTTCCTCGTGATGCACATCGATATACACTTTATAGTCTAGTTGGTTCCAGATTTCTTCGTAATGAAAAACGAAGAGTCCTTCCATGATGATGACCGGCGCAGGATTGACAATCACCTTCTGCGGCTCCCAGGCCGGATTGTTGAAATTGTATTCGAGTTTTTCGATGGAGTCGCCTTTTACCAGGCGCATCATGTCGTCATGAAAATGCGTGCGGTTGATGGAAGTCGGCATATCGAAATTGTGTTGCCCGTTTTCATCCACGTGTTGCTTCTCCTTGGGCTCGTAGTAGTTGTCTTGCGACACGAGGGCCACATCATCGGCGGTGAAATGATTCATCAGTTCACGCAGGAAGCTGGTCTTACCCGACCCGCTGCCACCGGCTATTCCAATCAAAAAGGTTTGCTTATGCTTCACGGGGTAAAAGTAAGCAAGGAGAAGATGTTGCGCCACGGCCACGTTGCCTCCGGGTGCAATTCGCTTCCATTATCCATCAACATAAAGTATCTTTGTCCGACTGTTTCAAAACACAAAACCCATCGTATGAAATCGATCCTGACTTCCCTCTTGAGCCTGGTGCTGTGCGCTACCCTTCACGCCCAACTTCCATCCTATGTTCCCTCCGACGGCCTCGTGGGCTGGTGGCCGTTCAACGGCAATGCAAATGATGAGAGCGGGAATGGAAATCATGGTGTGGTGAATGGGGCGACGCTCGCGGAGGATCGGAATGTATCAGCTAATTCGGCATACTATTTTTCTGGTGCAGGCTGCAGCACTCGTATTGATGCTGCTGTGAATACCAATTCAATTTCATCCTCAAACGAATTTACAGTTTCTTTTTGGGTCAAAAAAACAGGTAACGGCTGCATGATACACCCTCGTATTATGGAGTTCTATGCTTCTAATTATGTCGGATTATTTCAAATTAACTGGGATGTTTCCGGGAATGACGTTCTAACTGTTGAGACAGGTAATAACACGGGTTCATTTCAAGCATTAGGTTACTACAACTCAACATGGCTAAATACATGGCACAACTTAACCGTCACTTGCAATGAAGATTCGCTTAAAATATTCGATAACGGTGCCTTCGCAGTTGGGCGAATCTTTGACGGTCTGCCCCGGATTACAAGTAATGGAAGTTTCGGAAGAATGAATCATCCCGCTTATAATACTTTCCAAGGCTCCCTCGACGACATCGCCATTTACAACCGCGCACTCTCCCCTGAAGAAATTACACAGCTATACACGGGTACTGCCGCCCCCTGCAACCTCATCGCCAGTGAAACGCAAGACACGCCCGTGGAAGTGGGCGGAAGTGCGCAGCTATACGTTACGCTGAACGCCACCGACTACAGCATGCAGTGGCAAACCAACGCAGCGGGACTGGGCTGGATGGATGTGCAAGACAACAACACCTACACCGGCAGTCAAACGCAAAACCTGCTCATCAGCAACGCATCGCTGGCCAACCACGAACAACCCTTCCGAATCATTGTCAAGGATGGTATTTGCAACGATACTTCCGACGTGGCTTTGCTGCTGGTCAACAACACCTGCACGGCGTATGATACCATCACAACTACCGTAGAAGTCTTCGATACCCTCACCATCGAAAACGTTGTGGAAGTATATGACACACTCACGATCTACAACACCATCGACATCTTCGATACCACAAGCGTCACGGTAGAAGTATTCGACACCATCCCCAATGTGGTGGATGTGTTTGATACGACCACCATCTATTTGCAAGTGGACATTTTCGACACGCTGTTCATCGATGTGTACGATACGACCTACGTCACCCTCACCGATACAACCTACATTCAAGTCATCGACACGGCGTATGTAACCGTCACTGACACGCTACTCATCGACATCACATTCGTTGGTTTCGAAGGACAGCCGAGTTGGCTCAATACCGTGCTCGTTTTCCCCAACCCCGCCAGCGACCACATCACCATCGACTACGGCAACTTCGCACTGATGGCGGGCTACAACACCATCATCACCGATGCCGCAGGAGCCACAGTTTATTCAAGCGCGATCAACACACAACAAGCATACATCGACATCAACGCATGGGGCGCCGCCGGCGTCTACTACCTGAGTGTCTATGATGTGAATGGCGCGGTGGTGGCCGTAAGGCAGATTGTACTCGAATAGAGTTGAAAGTTGAAAGTTAAAGGTTGAAGGTTCTGTTACGCGAACCTTCAACTTTCAACCTTCAACTTTCAACCATGAAAAACAATCTCAGGAACACGGCTGACAGTAAAAGGTTCTGTTACGCGAACCTGCAACTTTCAACCTTCAACTTTCAACTATTATAACTAATCACAGGAATACGATTGACGGTTAAAGGTTCTGTTACGCGAACCTGCAACCTTCAACTTTCAACCATTATAAACAATCTCAGGAACACGGCTGACAGTAAAAGGTTCTGTTACGCGAACCTGCAACTTTCAACCTTCAA
>CANIAA010000205.1 GCA_947465255.1 Flavobacteriales bacterium
CAATTTGCCCCTGTGTTCGTTCCTTGGCATACGCAATCAGCATTGATGACATCGTTGATGGTACACGGGTTGTTGTCGTCGCAGGGGGTTCCGGTTATGTTGACAGTAACAAATGATGAGGCTGTGTCTGAATAAGTGATACCGGGATAGCCTTCTAGATGGAATAAAGAATACCCTTGACAAAGCGGGAAGTAATTCAAATCTAGTTCCTCAATGAAATTACAATTCAATGGCAAGCTATTGCCGGCTTGATAAGGCGATTGAAAGAATGGATTTGCCAATATTGATTCACTCGAGTCACAATAAACAGGTTCTGGTGCGCAGGCAAGCAAGGGTATTGGACACCAACCGCAAAATGGAGCAACAAATTGGCTGCAGTAATTTGCAATTGCAGCGTCATAGCAGTTTTCGTTTTCTGTTGGACAACCTTCATAATTAACGATAACACTATATTCCTCATCTGTTGTTGGGGAAACGGTAATAGTTGATGTAGTTGCTCCTGTCGACCACTGATAAAGTTGATTGTTTTGTATCGGGGAGACCGATAAGACAACGTTTTCACCGGCACAAATGGTTTCGGAGTTAATTGTGATTTCAGGATATTCATCTACTGTTATTGTTATAGAGTCAGAGTAGTTAATGCAGCTTCCAATGCTATAGGTGAAATAATATGTACTCGTTTCTGTCGGTGAGGCAAGCACAATAGGTGATGTGCGATCGTCATACCACAACATGCTGCCACCAACGGGGTCAACATAAGGAGTGAGCAAGACTGAGTATCCGGCGCAAATATTTTTGTCCGTAGTGTATCCTATAAAATCAGAAGGGGCAATTATTGTTACGGATTGGTCGGCAGCATTCACAGAACAACCATTTTCATTAAATATAATAGGTCGATAGGTAATGGTTCCGTATTCATTAGTTGGTGGAATGAATAATGGCTGTGTCGCATTTGGGATTGGGGATAGGGTTCCATTTTCATTTACAATATTCCACTGCATTGTATATCCGAATCCCAATTCTGTAGTGGGTAATAGTGGCTCAGGAACATCATTTAAACAATATGGAATCGTTGGGTTCCCCGATGTTCCTTGATAATTGAATCCGCAGCACTCAGGAGCAGTAAAGGAGGCGCTTGTGATAGCCAAATTGCTGTTCCCAATTACGTATGCGGAAACATTGCAGTCTGCGCTGTTTCCATCAAGATTTGAGAAATAATGAGAAACTACATCTCCGGAAAAGTTCTCTGCCGTGTAGGTTGTACCGCATGACAATTCAATTACGACATCTTCATTTACCAGTGGTTGCTCAAAACGAACTTCAATTAGAATTCCATAGGGTGGGAATGGATTATTAAGATCTTGATAGCAATGCGGTGGGTATAAGAAAACATAGTTATTTGTGTTGTTCTCACCAGCACAACTGCAATCGCTCAGGTAAACATCATTTGTGGTGGTTGCAATGCCATCGTCGCATGTATCGCCGGGATAATTACACCCGCCATCGTCAATCGTTGCAAGCGGGTTGTAGTTGCATGCTTCTACATTGGTGCAACCCAAAATGCCATCCACGCACCCATTATTAGGTGGCAAATTCCCATTGCAGACGCCGTATGGATCCGAGTTGGTAGGAGCTCCCGGTACATCGCCGCAATCATAACCCCAAGTGGCGCAGTTGAAGTCGACGGTTTGACCATTCAAAGTATAGGTTCCATTGTCTGCGAAGTTATCGCCCAGCCATAGTGTTACAGATTCGGTGTGCTGGTTGCCGTCACAATCGCAGATAGTGCCGCCGCATTCACCGGAGAAATAGGTGAATATCGGGCTGGTTGTACCATCCGACATGACGAGATAAAGTTCATAGGTGGTTGAAGGAGTCAGATAAACAAATCCTAAAATACCTCCGCTGCTATCAGAAGAAGCAGTGGTGTTGAATGGGAATTCTACACCAAATTCGTCAGTAATGACAACTGTTTCAACATTGCAAGATCCGTTATATAAATAGCGCACGAAAAATGCCGGGGCTACCTCACCTATGTTGGGGTCGAACACACATGGGCGAGGGGTGAATATCATTTGATAGTTATAGCATGCGCCATATGTGCACGAGCCGTCGTCTGCAAGCGCATTCGGATTATAGTTTGCCGCTAACGGGTCTGTGCAACCACAGTTATTCGTAATGCTGATTGTAGCACTGGCAGTGGAAGAAGAAATGGAAGTGTTGGAGCATTGACCGAAAGTATACATGTAGTTGCCGGTGCAATAGGGAGGTTCGAAAATGGTGAAATAATCTTCGTTATTGCATGAGCAGATGCCGGTCGGCCATACATCACAAACAGGACAGATGGGCGTGGGTTGGCTCGAACAATAATCGAGCAGAGATTGGTCGATGCATTCTTGTCCCGTCGTGCAGCCGATGGGTGTATACGTGACATTGTAGGTGGTCGCTTGTGCCGGGGAAACGATAATGCTTTGGGAGGTAGCATTGTTGGACCAAAGGAAAGTACCACTGACATTTGAATCCACGCCATCGACCAATGCGGTTAGAACCGTAGATTCTCCTGCACATATGACTTGATTCTGCAAGGTAACCGATGGAAGTTCATTGACAAATACATTCACTGTGTCGAAGAAATTGACGCAGTTTCCAATGGTGTATTGAACGGTAAGTTGTGTGTCTGATGTTGGTGCAAATTCTAAAACAGCCTGTGTCGAGTCGTTGCTCCATAAGTATTCACCACCCAGGTAATTAACGCTCGGTGTTAATGCTACCGTGTAACCTGTACAAATGGTTTTATCTGAAATGGATCCTGAAAAATCATTGGCATTTACAATATGTACTATGTGCCGAGGATTGCGGTATTCACATCCGTTGACGTCGGTAATTGAGCAGATGTATTCAAAAGTACCCGCCGAATTTGTAGGTGGTATGAAAGTTCTATCCGAAGCTCCGGGTATGATTTCAGGGCCTTGGTTGCTTGCCAAATACCATTGATAGTTATAGTTGGTATTCGTAGAACCAAATAAATCGAGAATGCTTTCTATTGAACTGGCTTGCTCATTCACGCAAAAGGCGTGTGTTTGGTATCCTGAATAATAGAAACCTTGATAAGCGCAGCAATTTGGTGCGTCATAGCTGGTTGAAGCTGTAATAGAACCTTGCGAAAACAGCACACTTATTTCGCATGTTTCAGCATAAGTTAGGTAGGAGAATTGAAATTGAATGGGTGAAGTGAATGGCCCGTTCAACACAATTTGTTCATTGGTGCACGAATTTGAGATAGTGAGTGTTCCGCTTTCTATTGGGGTCGATATTTCAACTCGCCCATTAACGTTGTGCAGGTTTTCGCCGACGCCAACACAATAGGTTTCTTCGACGATTACAGAAGCACATGCGATGGTTGTCCCTTGGCAAACGCAATCAGCGTTGATGAAGTCATTGATTGTGCAAGGGTTGTTGTCGTCGCAGGGGATTGGGCCTAACTCGGGGTCAATAACCTGCACGATACTTTGGGTAAATGTGGATGAATTTCCGCATAAATCGGTAGCAATCCATGTAAATATTTCCGTTGTACAGGACCCATCAGAGCCTTGATAATCTAGGAGATCAACATACAGGTCGCCGGAACAATTATCGGCGGCAGAGGGTGCTATGAGAAAAATGGCTGTGCCGTAAGGTATATAAATGATGGGTTGGTTTTCGGGAAGAAATACCGGTGGTATGGTGTCCCGAACAATATAATCAACGCTTACACTCGATTGGTTATAACAGTCATCAATCGCGGTAAACGTTCTTCTGATAATAATATCGTTTTCACAGCTCCCGGTCAAAATGGTATCTTGAGTAATTTCCATGTCAACGAAAGGATCACAATTATCAATTGGTACTGGATTCGTTAATACGATGTTTTCAAGACAATCAAGGGTAGTGTTTTCAGGGACATTCGTGAATGTTGGTGCTGTATTATCAGCGATAGTTATTTGCGAAGTAGTTACTCCCGAATTGCCGCATTCATCTGTTACATGCCATAAACGTGTAGTTGAATACGAGCATGGATTGG
>CANIAA010000206.1 GCA_947465255.1 Flavobacteriales bacterium
AAATATTTCAATTCGCCCGAGAGTGAATTGTATGTGAAGAGCAATGTGCTTTACGGATTGCACCTCGCGAAAAATGCCATCGTAAAGCACGACATGTGCTACCTGGTGGAAGGCTACACCGACGTGGTGAGCATGCACCAGGCAGGTGTCGAAAATGTGGTGGCAAGCAGTGGTACTTCGTTAACCGAAGGTCAGATACGACTCATCCGCCGCTATACGCCGAACATCACCATTCTCTATGATGGAGATAGCGCCGGTATCAAGGCATCCTTCCGCGGAATCGACATGATTCTGAAAGAGGGTATGAATGTTCGCGTATTGCTCTTTCCTGATGGTGACGACCCCGACAGTTTTGCCCGCAAGCACAGCTCGGAGGAAATACAAGCCTTCATCTCGTCGAATGCACGCGATTTCATTTCGTTCAAGACTTCGCTTTTACTCGAAGACGCAGGCAACGACCCGGTGAAGCGTGCGGCGCTTATTCGCGGAATCGTGGAAAGTATCGCCTTAATACCGGACGGTATTTCGCGCAATGTGTATGTGCAAGAATGCAGCCGATTGCTCAACATGAACGAGCAAGTGCTGCTGCAAGAATTGAATAAGGTCATCCTGTCGAATTTCAAGAAAGAGAAGAAGCAAGATGCGCCTGTCGACCTGCCCATTCTCGATGAAGTGCCGGCCGATGGCATTCCGGACAACACAGTCGATGAATTCACGATTCATCACCAGGAAAAAGATTTGATCCGAATTCTATTGCATTATGGGGAACGCCCGATCGACATTACTATCATCAATGAAGATGGTCATGAAGAAGTGCACCCGGTGTCGGTTGCTGAATACATCATCAGTAATCTGGAATCGGATGAAATTGTTTTGGAGTCAACGGTTTATTCGAACATTTACTCAGAGTATGTTGACCTCATTGGTAAAGAGCAATTTCCTCAGCCAACCAATTTCACGCAACACAGTGATCAGAGTATTTCCGGTGAATCTTCAGCCATACTCATCAGCCCTTACAGCCTGAGCGAAAACTGGCAACGCCATTTGATTTATCCGGAAACAGAAGACATGCACTTGAGAAAAGCAGCCAAAGACTGTGTGTTCCGATTGAAGTTAAAACGCATTCAACGATTGATTATCGACTTGCACAAAGAGCTTGAGCTCGCCGTGAATGATGACAACAAATACGATGCTTTGCTTCAGGAAAAAATAATGCTCGACAGAGCACGGGCTGAAATTTCGAAATACTTCGGTACCGTCATTTCACATTGAAAAAGCGGAGACAAACGCATAAGCGCTCGCCTCCGCCCAACCAACCATAACAACCAATACTTTATTCAATCACTTGAACTATCGATGTTCGTTTGCCTGCATACCTGACAGAAAACAAATAGATTCCGCTCGAAACCTGAAACTCAAATGCACTCAGCGCATCACCGGCATGCACTTGCTTGAATGCCACTAAAGATCCTTTAGCATCATACAATTCGAATAGTGCAGCACCGAAAGCCTCGCTTCGTCCGTTCAGAAAATCCACCCAACCAGCATCCGATTCCAATGGATCCTTCACAAAAGACTTTGTTGTTTCGATACAATTCGGTGGGTCAACCGGACTATCGTCTGTTATGATCAACTCACATTGTGCTCCCTCTTCATAACCTCCACAAATCGCCGGGTGAGATGATATAACTTGAATACGATCTTGTGGAGGATAAGCCAAGCCTGTGATTGACGATACTGTGCCCTGCGAAACACCCCAATGATTATGCATTGCCGGAATGTGAATGTCGCATGCTAATGGCTCGCACAACGTATCAACCGATCCTTGAATAACGGAATTCAAACAACCGGAAAAATCGTTTCCACCATCCTGCAAAATCAAATCATTGGCATTGTTGAGTCGAATGCAATTGTCCATCGAACGAAACGTATTCATGCCACCATCCAATGACATGCTCATATCCAACACTGCTTCACCAACCATGATTACACCGGTGTTTTCAAACGAATTGCAGCGCAAGGAAAGGACCCCACCAACCTTATCAATTGGGTTACCCGCGATATCCGAAAAATCAGTACGCTTAATTACAATCTTCTGATTGCTCCAATCGTGAAACTCAGCATCATGAAGGAACGAACAATCTGCCATTATAGACATAGCCCCTAAATCCTGACTAATACAAGGGGCCTGATTAAACGTTGTGCCTTCGACGGAATAGGCTCCCTCAAAAGCATGAAACCCTGCGTTGGGACCTATGAACCGGCAACCTGACAGCGTGGTTTTGGACTGCTGTGCATGTAAATCAACGTGCTCGAAAATACAATCCTTGAAGTTCGATGCACCAAACCACTTCCATACTTCGCAACCTTCTGCTTCCCACAAATCACTTGCATAAAAATGGATATTATCTGCGCTTAAACGCGCGTCAGTATAGATGGCGCCGTGATAGGTTAAATCAACTTTACCGTCTTCCAGATGTATTGTTCCTTGCATCCAATTCGCATTCTGAAGATGCGCTCCATTGTTTATTCGCAAAATGACATCATCATTGCCCTTGCCCCTCCAGTGAAGAACGCTGTTCAAATCCATGTGCAGCATGTTTTCGGTTCCGGTCATTATCTCAAGATAACCCGTTTCGTCAACCGTAGGGTCCATGCTAAGCGTGGTATTTCTGTCTATCTCAAGTGAACCTCCGTCAAACAACCAGCGCGAATCACTTCCTGATAAAACTACTTCATGCCGGAAATGGACCGTTGATCGACCAACGAATCGGCAAATGGCTCCGGCTCGAACGATGATTGTTCCGCTTTGTACAACCAACTTACCTTCGGGATGCACCTCCAAGATGCCTCCTTCTTCGACAACGAGAGAACTTCCTGTATTTACCTGCACTAAACCATTCGCACCTATCAGTAGCTTACTATCACGTCCGATGGAAAGAGAACCGGTTCGATATTCTTCTATTGGATCACCGATGTTGATCGATCCATCCTGATTAACGAGAATAACTTCAGCCGAACAAGGCAGCGTAGACACTTCAAAATGCCCTTGTGTGCTCAGGTAGTCAGTTGCTTCATTGAAATGAGTTGGGTTGAATGCATTGATATGAATTGAGCCGCCCTGATGGACGTGAATACTCTTAAGGTAAGAGTATTCCGGCTTTCCAAAATTGAAATAACCCGAATTATGGTTCGCAGAGGTTAACGCCGTATCGAGAGCAACTAAATCATAGGAAAGTACCTCCTCCAAAACCACACTCAAATTGTCAGCTGTTAACTCCGTATGATTTTCATTCTGCACTTCTGCAAACTTTATACGGTCAAAATAATTTTCATCGGGATGAGACCAGAGGTAGTCGTTTACATCTGTATAGGGTTCATTCGCTTGCAAACCAACTGCGCTTGCCGACATAACAAACGTGTGATCAGGATTGTAATCATTGGGCGAAGCGAGTTCGCAAAATGTTATATTCAAATCATTGTCATTAATGGCTTCCAACGCTCTGTTAATAGCAGCGGCGAAAACTTGTGTGGTATTACGCTTTCCACCAGGAGCATAATCTCGATTCACCATTCCGTCTTCAACGTAGACCACTTCCTCCTCTATATCAACGGCATCAATAGCTCCAAGAATCAATCCCCCTAGCCAGTAAAACCATTCATCCCCTATGGCATCCCAACCCAGTATGGGTGCGCGAAAATGAGCAAGCACGTTGTTGCCCGGTATGCTGTGCTCATTGTAAGCATCGCCGGTCTCCGGAAGCAAAAGCAACTTGGAGTGCAGCACACCTGATGTACTACAATCCCAATTCATTAATTCTTCGGACGCGTAAGTCAGTCCCTGACCATTAGCCATTCCATTCGAAATCGCAACCGAACGACACCATTCCGGATATCCCATTTCACGCAGAGGGTTGTACCAGTCATCAAAATCATTGAGCGAGTTGAACACTTGCGCATCCAGCATTTGGCGGGCGGCAGGCCGAAGCAGGTATCGCTGTCTGAACAACTGTGCCTGCTCCTGACCGTGTTCTGCTGAAAACCG
>CANIAA010000207.1 GCA_947465255.1 Flavobacteriales bacterium
CCGGTTCTAATCATCATTCCAGAATTTTCAGACACACAAGCACAAACAGATTAGAATCGCTATCAGAAGGAATGCCGCACGCCAACTTTCAACCTTCAACTTTCAACCTTCAACCACCTGCAACCACCTGCAACCCGCAACCCCTATCTTTGTGTCCCAAATGCACCACCACCCCGTCATATTCACCCTGAGCAACGGCTTGCGCGTCGTGCATCAGTATTTGCCGCGTGAAGTGGCTCACTGTGGTTTGATGATTGGCGCCGGCAGCCGCGATGAAGCAGCCAATGAACACGGTTTGGCACACTTTCTAGAGCACTGCTTATTTAAAGGAACTACCAAACGCAAAACGTTTCACATTTTAAGCCGACTCGATGCAGTAGGTGGTGAATTGAATGCCTTCACATCCAAAGAAGAAACCTGGATTCATGCCTCCCATTTGAAGGAAGACTATGAGCGGGCCATTGAACTCATCGCCGACATTTCCTTCAATGCCAATTTTCCGGAAAAGGAAATCGAAAAGGAAAAAGAAGTTATATACGACGAGCTGAACAGCTACAAAGACAGTCCGGCCGATCTCATTTTCGAAGACTTCGATGAATTATTGTTCGGCAAGCATCCTTTCGGTCGCACCATCATTGGGACCGAACAAACCTTGAAGCGATTCAACCGCACGCACCTCGAACGTTTTCGCAAGCGACTGATGCATCGCGACAACATTATCTTCTCTTCTGCTGGCAACATCAGTGCAGAAAAACTGCAGGCCATGCTGGAGAAGCACATGGGAAGTTTCAAGTTGAATGCGAAGAAGCTGGAGCGCGAAAAAGTGAAGTCATATCACTTCGAGCACCGCGTGGAGAAGAAGGATATTCACCAAGTGCACTTCCTCATGGGCATGCCCGCCTACGACTTCGAACACAAAATGCGCCCGGCACTATCGCTGCTCAACAACGTCATTGGCGGTCCTGCCATGAACAACAGACTCAGCATGCGCATCCGCGAAAAGCACGGCATCGCGTATCACGTCGATTCGAATTACAGTCCATTTTCCGACACGGGTATTTTCACCGTCTACCTCGGTACCGATAAAGAGAATTTGAAAAAGAGCAAAGAGCTCATTTGGCAAGTGCTCAACGAATTCAAAAAGGAACGTATGAGCGCGCGCGCTTTGTCGGACGCCAAGAAGCAAATCATCGGACAAATAGCACTTGCGCAAGACAGCGGCAGCGCCGTCATGTTCAACATCGCCAAGAGTTTGATGCTCTTCAACCGCATCGATACGCTGGAAGAATTATTTGAGAAGATTCACGAAATATCAGCAGCCGACATTCACCATGTGGCGCATGATATTTTCAACGTGCAGCGGACGACGAGTATTACGTATACGAACTGATTAAGAGTTTCAGGTTGAAAGTTGAAAGGTTGAAAGGTTGAAAGTTGGCGGAGTTCCCCTATAATCCTACAATCCTATTTACTACAATCCTAGTTACTCACACCCCTGAAATCCGATGCACATCCGCATTGTTATCCTCGATCTCATTCTTCACTTTTCGAATGCGCTGGGCAACTGTCGCCATGTCGCTGTATCCGTTATCAAACAACCATAGCAACGCATCTTCGCTGTTGTCGGCCGCACGCGCCATTTTCTCGAGAATATCGTAGCCCGATTTGCGCAACCACAATATCGCGTTGGGCTTTCCTTCAGTACCGTTGATGAGCGCCATGAGATGAGGGAAACCATTATCCATCAACCACTGCCTCGGTTCCGGCTGATTGTGCAACGCGAAGACGAAAACCGATAGCTCAGGATAACCATTCGCCATGAGCCAGTCGCGAATATCCTTGTTGCCCGAAATAGCCTCAGCCCATGCCAAGATGATTTTGGCGGGGTAAGCAAACTGGGGTGTTGAAGGGTGTGTCAAGTGACTTTAGATTACTAGTTACTATTCACTATTTACTATTCACTCGTGGCTAGTAAATAGTGAATAGTAAATAGTGACTAATTAGCTGCAGTAAGAATTTCTGCACTTGACGTTGGCAAGTCGCGGTTTACTTTTTTGAATAGACCTTGAAGGACTTTGCCGGGGCCTACCTCGATGACTTCGGTGCATCCATCAGCTATCATCTGTTGCATGGTTTGCGTCCAGCGAACGGGAGCGGTTAGCTGCTTCACAAGGTTCAGTTTGATTTGCTCAGGGTCGCTCACTGCTGATGCCGTTACATTCTGATATACGGGACAAATCGGTGTAGCAAAATGCGTTGCTTGAATTGCAGCTTCCAACTCAAGACGTGCCGGCTCCATCAGCGGACTGTGAAATGCACCGCCGACTTGCAGCTTCAAGGCGCGCTTTGCACCCGCAGCCGTGAGGGCCGCGCATGCCGCGTCGATGGCCGCATTTTCACCTGAAATAACCAATTGTCCGGGGCAGTTATAGTTTGCCGCCACAACCACTCCGGCCGTTTCGGAGCAAATGCGCTCAACCAAGTCGTCTTCCAAACCGAGGATGGCCGCCATCGTCGAAGGGTTTTCTTCGCAAGCCTTCTGCATAGCCATAGCGCGTGCATAAACCAAACGCAGCGCATCTTCAAAGGCAAGGGTTTTATTAGCCACCAAAGCAGAAAACTCACCCAGGCTATGTCCTGCCACCATATTCGGCTGAAACGAATCGCCCAGGCAACTTACCAAAACAACACTATGCAGGAAGATAGCGGGTTGCGTTACACGCGTTTGTTTCAAGTCATCTTCCGAACCTGAAAACATGATATCAGTAATGCGAAACCCAAGAATATCATTGGCTTGCTCCAACATGGCCTTTGCCGTGGCGGAGTTATTGTATAAATCCTGGGCCATACCCGGAAACTGCGACCCTTGACCGGGGAATACGTATGCTTTCATATGGTTAATGTTTGGAGGTCAAATCTACGGGAAGTTTTTTTTTTAACCGCAGAGGCGCAAAGACAGCAAAGAGAAATTTCTCTGCACTCTCTGCGCCTCTGCGGTTAAAAAAAAGTACTTTCACAGCTTAGAACACTCCATGAGTAGAAGAACCATCATCATTGTCATTGCTCTAGCAATTGTTTCGCTGGGTATTGTGATAGCCGGACAAGTTTTCTGGGTACGCAAAGCATACGCCCTGCAAGAGGAACAATTCAATCGCCGTGCATTTGTAGCCATCAGCGAAGTGGTTCAAACCATACGTGTCATGAATCGTGACTCTGCTGCAACAGAGCCCGTGAGGCAAGTATCGAACAACTATTTCATTGCTAATATTAACGACACACCCCAACCCTATTTACTCGAGAGTTTGCTAAAGGAAGAGTTCCGTCGTTCGCAACTACTCGAGGATTTTGAATACGGCATATACGATTGCTTTAACGACTCCATTGTGTTTGGAAGCAAGATTTCCTTCAAGCCCGGCATTGAACGCACGCAAGCAAAGCAAATACATAAGCTGGAAAACTTCGAACCTGATGGGCATTACTTCGGTGTTGTTTTCCCCAATAAATCATCGTTCATTCTGCAGCAACTCGATTTCTGGATGTACTCAAGCATCGTCATTCTTCTCATCGTCATATTCTTCAGCTACACGGTTCACGTGATGTTGCAACAGAAACGGCTTTCCGAAATAAGAACCGATTTTGTGAACAACATGACGCATGAATTGAAGACCCCCATCTCAACCATAGGGCTATCGGCCGATGCAATCAACAGCGCGCTTTCATCGTCAAACATCGATCGAGTTCGGAGTTACGTTCAGATTATCCAAAATGAAAACAGCCGACTGAAAAGTCAGGTAGAGCGCGTGCTTCAGATAGCATCGCTGAGTCCGAAGAAGGTAGCGTTGCAACACAAAGAAATTGACATTCATGAATTGTTGCAGAAAGCCGTTGACACCTTTCAAATGCAGATTCAGGAAGCAGAAGGTAACATCGGCACCGAGCTGGAGGCATCGAAACACAGCATCAAAGGCGATATAGTGCATATCACCAATGTGATTTACAACCTTATTGATAACGCCGTAAAGTATACAGCTGATGCACCGCAGA
>CANIAA010000208.1 GCA_947465255.1 Flavobacteriales bacterium
CTGCGATATAGTCTTTAGCAACATCAGTCAATTTGATGGTGTAGCCTAAGCTGGTCACACGGTGGAAGAGTTTGTTCAGTTCGATATCGATGATCTGGTGAATGTCTTCTTTGCGCAGAGGATTGAAGATGATTAAATCATCGATACGGTTGATGAACTCTGGTGCGAAAGCCTTCTTCAGGGCGTTTTCGATAACTCCTTTGCGTTCCACATCTTCTTGCGCCGCTTTAGCTGCGGTGCCGAAACCGACGCCTGTACCAAAGTCTTGCAATTGACGAGCACCAATGTTACTTGTCATGATGATGATAGTATTCTTGAAGTCAATCTTGCGTCCGAGGCTGTCTGTCATTTGACCGTCATCCAAACACTGCAACATCAAGTTGAATACATCCGGGTGTGCCTTTTCAATTTCATCGAGAAGAACAATAGAGTAGGGGCGACGACGCACTTTTTCAGTGAGCTGTCCGCCTTCTTCGTAACCGATGTATCCGGGAGGCGCTCCAATCAGACGTGATACGGCAAATTTCTCCATGTATTCACTCATATCGATGCGGATGAGAGCATCTTCAGAGTCGAACAAATACTTAGCGAGTTCCTTTGCAAGTTGTGTTTTACCAACACCGGTAGGACCCAAGAAGATGAAAGAGCCAATCGGGCGGTTCGGATCTTTCAATCCGGCACGATTACGCTTAATGGCTTTTACGATTTTCTTGATGGCTGCATCTTGACCGATAACGGTTCCTTCCAGTTCCTTATCCATTTTCGCCAGTCGGCCGCTTTCTTTTTCTGCGACGCGTGTAACCGGAATACCGGTCATCATGGCTACCACCTCTTCTACGTGTTCTTCTGTAACAGTTACACGATGGCTCTTTGTGTCTTCTTCCCACTTCTTCTTGGCCGCCTCCAGTTTTTCTTGAAGCTGCTTTTCGCGATCACGAAGTTTCGCTGCTTCCTCATATTTCTGACTGCGGACGACACGATTCTTATCTTCTTTTACATCTTCAATGGCCTTCTCTATGTCGATTACCTCTTTTGGTACATTGATGTTGTTGAGGTGAACGCGTGAGCCTACCTCGTCCAATGCGTCGATTGCCTTGTCAGGCAAATGACGGTCTGTGATGTAGCGAGCCGTAAGCTTCACACACGATTCAATAGCTTCAGGTGTGTAGGTTACGCTGTGGTGCTCTTCGTATTTGTCTTTGATATTGTTCAGAATCTGAATGGATTCATCAATAGTAGTAGGATCAACAACTACTTTCTGGAAGCGTCGCTCGAGTGCTCCATCTTTTTCGATGTACTGACGATACTCGTCCAGCGTGGTTGCACCGATGCATTGAATTTCGCCTCGTGCCAAAGCAGGTTTGAACATGTTGCTTGCGTCAAGTGAACCACTCGCACCGCCTGCTCCAACGATGGTATGGATTTCATCGATGAAGAGAATAACATCGGGCGATTTCTCCAATTCGTTCATCACAGCTTTCATGCGCTCTTCAAATTGACCGCGGTATTTTGTGCCGGCAACCAGTGAAGCGATGTCAAGAGTAACGATGCGCTTTCCAAATAAAACGCGAGAAACTTTCTTTTGAATGATGCGAAGTGCCAGGCCTTCAGCAATGGCTGATTTACCTACGCCGGGTTCACCAATAAGTATGGGGTTGTTTTTTTTGCGGCGTGACAGGATCTGCGACACACGCTCAATTTCTTTTTCGCGTCCAACGATTGGGTCTAGCTTTCCGTCCTCAGCCATTTTGGTAAGGTCGCGCCCGAAGTTGTCGAGCACGGGGGTTTTACTCTTGCTGTCGCCTGGTTTCTTTTGAATGCTACCCGACATACCGCGATCTTCATCGTCGTCGTCAGATGCACCGGGCAGTTCAGATTTAGGCAGGTCTTCTTTCGAAATGCCACCGCCCATGTTTTCCAGCTCGTCTTTGACGGCTTGGTAGTCTACGCCAAGAGCAAGCAGTTGCTTGGTGGCTACGTTGTCCTGATCCTTCATAATAGATAGTAATAGATGTTCGGTTCCTACTAGCGAGGCTTTGTAGGCCTTCGCTTCGAGATATGTGATTTTTAAAATTCGTTCAGCCTGTTTCACGAGCGGAATTTGACCGGGAGCGTTGAAGTTGCCAGCGAGCGTTGAAGTCCCTTTTATGGAACCTTCAATCATTTTGCGCAGGCGATTGAGATCCACATCAAGTTGAACAAGAATTTTTAATGCCAAGCTTTCGCCTTCGCGAATAAGACCCAGCAACAAATGTTCAACACCAATATAGTTGTGCCCCAAACGCAACGCTTCTTCACGGCTATACTGTATAACATCCCGCACTTGTGGCGAGAATTTCGCTTCCATACTCATATCACGTCAATCGATAAGTTAGTGTCGTATAAAATTACCACAATTTCTACGCACCAATACCGCCAAAGTTAGAAGCCTCCGGTCGCTGATATCAAGAATTTACATTACTTTATTAACAATGTGAAAACTAATATTCATCACATGGCTAGCGGAAGATCAGAATAGATCCGCTGTATTCGCGCGGTTGAATTTCAAATACGGATTTGATCTTTAATCGGTACTGATAGGATGAGTTTCCGACGTAGTAATCACCATCGTTGAATTCTCCGGTCCAGACATCAGTAGGACTTGAGGAGGAGAAAACCAACTGACCCCATCGATCGAAGACCTCAAATTTGTAGACCTCAATGTCGACAGCATTACCAACTACCTTGAAAACGTCATTAATTCCATCACCATTCGGACTAAAGCTATTGGGCACGTAGAAGGTAAATGGCTGCGGTTTGAAGTATGCTATGATGGTATCAGCCGATTGGAAGGTGAAGTTTACCCCATCATTTTCCGGCAAGCCTTGAATGATATTTTGGCGGCTGTCCCAGGATCCGAAATCGATATACTGATTCGGTATGGCTTGAAAGAATAACGGCTTGTCGCCTTCCAATACAACCGTTTTTATGTTGGTTGTCGAGTATTTGTTGCCGCTTACGAATTCTTCTTCGAAAACAACGGTCCCTGACTCTGCAGGTTCAACAATCACAGTTACCTCATGATGTGGAATGATGGTGAAAACAGCGGTGATAGAACCGTTTTCGAAAAGCTCAAGTAATACGGTTGCTGAAAGGCTGTCCGGTGTAATTGCATTTCCGTCCAATTCCCAATAGGCAAAAACTGACCATTGGTCTGCGGGTATTGCCGTAAGACTGTAGACATTCGATGCTTCGAGGTCAAGGGTTACGCCATTGGCAGGCAATGTATCACCGTTGAATAGGATGTAACCGCCGCCATCCAAACCCGGCTGAATATCGATGGTGTAATGCTCGATGAACTCAAAAACACCTGTAATGGTGTCGCTCCGACAAGGTGTGATGGTTATTTCTTCGACATCGTCAGCGGGATTAATCGTAGTTCTATTCGATTCCCAGTGATCAAACACAAACCATTCATTGGAAGCAAAGGTCAGGGCTATTTCATCGCCTGGGTTAAAGCTATTGGTAGCAGGCAGGGGGCCGGCATCCACGCCATTAATGCTAATACTTGCAGCTCCGGGCAAGTCAGTGTCAACCATGATTGAAATGGGGCCTGCGGAAGGCGCAGCAAAGCGAGCGATTACTGTAACGTCGCTTGAAATGGAGATTGTGGTTGAATCGGAAGCCGGATCTGCAATAACACCGGTACCCGATATGATTTCCCAACCCACGAAGTTTCCACACGATGCACCATCTGTTGCAGTGAATAAATCTATCGGCAAATCGGCAAAATAGGTTCCTGTGTAAGGTGTGTTCGTTTCATTTAAGTCAAGCGACTCCACTTCAATTTCTCCTATGCCATCAATTTCAAATGTTAAACTGTAAGCAGTAACGTTGTAACAATCCTCTATTCCGCTGACAATCTCGGTGTTACATCGGGCAAGAATGTAGTCGCGCAGCGTTTGCACGCTATTCTGCCAATCGCCATAAGTTCCACCCCAGCGATCGCAATGGCGCTGCATTTCAGGCTCAATCACGTTAATCATACTATCGAGTACTTCTA
>CANIAA010000209.1 GCA_947465255.1 Flavobacteriales bacterium
ACACCTGTAGCTGTTAAAGTCAATGGTCTTCAAGCTCCCACGGTTACTATGATTGTGGAGTATTTTTCAGAAGACAACTGGAAAAATCTACAAACAATCAAGGACCCTCAAAATGGAACATATGCAGGTAAGGTCACTTTTCCACATGATGGCCAGTATCGATTTCGTTTCTCGAGCGACCCCAAGCGGTGGTTTGAGTTTTTAATTGTTCGAAAAGACATCCCTGCAAATGGTATTGAACTGACCATCGATTACACACAACTGAAAGGGCAACCAATGAAGTTGTATGAATCGGATGAGCAAAACGCATACCTCGAGCTCATTCCGAAGTTCAATGAGGTTAGCCTGAATAAGGACTCATTGGATCGATTTGGACTTCAGTACCAATTGAGGGAACAGGCATTTGCTAAGTCTTGTGTTGAAATCGCTTCTAAATACCCGAATACATTCACGGCAAATCTTTTGGCGAAGATCGCCCCAACACCTGCTTACGATGGTAATCCGGAATTTGCCCAAAATGCCGATTCGTTGACAAGATTCACATCCATGCATGTGATGGATAACGTGCCCATTCAGCACCCGGACTTGCTCCATCATATTGCGTTCATTCGCAGAGTGAATATGGCTTATCAGTATTTTGAGAAAACAAAACAACCTGAGCCATACATAGATGCTCTCATGAAGAAATCGCTTGTAAGCGAAAGCATGACTACCTATATGTTTAAGTTCTTGCTCGACAAGATGATTTCTTTTCGCAATGAACCTGGATTGAGTTATCTCATTACATGGTATGCTGACGATTGCACGGAAGAGGGGCATATGGAGGAGAATACGAAGAATTTGTTAACCGCCCTGGACAATTGCAAGCCGGGCAAAACCATTGAGTTTTTGACGTTGCCGGATGTGAATGGTAAAATGGTTTCCAGCAAGAAAGTATTCTCAGAAAATAGAGTGACTATCCTTCTATTCTGGCGAGCTAACTGTTCGCATTGCAAAGAATTTGAGCCCAAGCTGGAAGAGTATTACGCGCTTTACCACGATAAGGGCTTAGGCGTTTACGCAATTGGCACTGATAAGACCCAAGAGGAGTGGGCCGTGCAAGATAAATTGAACGACTCCCCGTGGCCCAGTGTTTTCCTTGCGTACGATCAGCGTAAAGATTTTAACAAGCGATTTCCCGTGCCCAGCACTCCAACGTTGTTGGCTGTTGATCAAAATGGCGTGGTCTTGAAACGTCTAATTACTCGAAGCAAAATAGAATCGGAAATCAAAGAACTCCTGGGATTATGAACCGACTGTCGCAGGAGACGAGTCCATATTTGTTGCAACACAAGGACAATCCCGTGCATTGGTATGCATGGTGCGATGAGGCTTGGGAAGTAGCGCGCAGAGACAATAAACCGGTATTGGTGTCTATCGGCTACAGCGCTTGTCACTGGTGTCATGTAATGGAGCATGAAGTGTTTGAGGATTTTGAATGTGCGGAATTCATGAACATGCATTTTGTGTGTATCAAGGTTGACCGAGAGGAGCGTCCGGATGTTGATAGTTGGTATATGGACGCCGTGCATCTTATGGGCAGTCAGGGCGGTTGGCCGCTCAATGTTTTCACTCTGCCCGATGGTAAGCCTGTGTATGGAGGTACTTATTTTCCGAAGCTTCGTTGGATGGAGTTACTTGAAAATCTTCATAGCGTTATGTTGCAAGACTCCGGCCGTGCAATAGAATATGCCGCTCAGTTGCACGATGCATTGACGCAGTTGAATGCAAACAACAACTCAGCAACCGAGTTACCGGGCTTGCCGGAGGTGCATGGATGGATAGAGAACTGGTCGAAATACTGGGACTTGGAACGCGGTGGAAACCGCAAAGCGCCTAAGTTTCCGATGCCTAACAATTGGGAATTACTTCTGCACTATGCAGAGTATTTTAAGAGCGAGCGCGCCTGGAAGCAGGTGAAATGTACACTCGACCAAATGGCAATGGGCGGCATATACGATCAATTGGGTGGTGGTTTTGCTCGCTACAGTGTCGATGCTGAATGGAAGGTGCCTCATTTCGAGAAAATGCTCTACGATAATGCACAGCTGGTCAGTTTGTACGCCCAGTCTTTTCGCATGAGTGGCGATAAATTGTATGAATCTATTGTTGTGGAAACACTGTCATTCATCCACCGCGAATGGATGTCGCCCGAAGGCCTGTATTACGCCGCACTAGATGCCGACAGCGATGGAGCAGAGGGTACTTACTACGTGTGGAAGGAATCAGAGTTCGATGAACTGCTCGGTGACGATAGTGCGTTTTTCAAAAAGTATTATGGTGTAGGAAGCCACGGATATTGGGAGCATGATGTGAGCGTATTATGCATGCGTGCAAGCGAAGAAGAGTGGTGCCGCAATGAACAGTTAGACGCTCATGAATGGGGAAGCAAATTGCAATCCGGCAAGGTGAAAATGCTCCAGCACCGAAATAAGCGAACAAAACCCGGACTCGACGATAAGTGCATCGCTTCATGGAACTCGATGCTCGCAAGAGCATTTGTAGAGGCTGCAAAAATGCGGGGCCATCAAGGGTATTTGAACGAAGCCGAGAATTTGCTCAATGCAATAGATACGCATCTAATGCAGACTAACGGTTTGCTCGCACACGCTCGCACGAAAGGAAAGGTGGCCGAAATATGTTTATTGGAGGATCAAGTCTTTTTTATAGATGCCTTGCTGTCGTGCTATGAAATTTCCGGAAAGGAACAATGGCTCTTGTTGGCAACGAAAACCATGCAACGTGTTGAAGAACATTTTTCATCAAATGATTCAGACTTGTTTTTAAATCGACCGCATTATGTGGAAGATGTCATTGGCGCTAAGTTCGAGGTGAATGACAATGTAATTCCTGCGGCCAATGGTGTTGCATGCCGATGTCTTATGAAACTGGGACGGTATCTCGGTAAAACAAAGTGGCTCAATCGTGCTGAGATGATGTTGAAGGAAGTATCTGCTAGAATAGATTTTGCGCCGGGTTTCAGCAATTGGATTCTGGCTTTGATGGAGTTTAACTCGGTTCCGGTTGAAGTCGTTTTCACAGGCCCGCAGGCGCTGGTCAACTCGGCAACATTTCATGAAAAGTTCAATCCGTTTGTTCTGTCTGCAGCATCAACAGTGAGTAGTGAATTGCCGCTGTTTAAATTACGAGGAGGCAATGATTCTCCTATCTATGTTTGCCGCAATCAATCATGCGAAATGCCCGTTTATCGCATCGAAGATGTTATGATTTGAATGAAAAAATTGAATTCCACATATATCGTCCTTGCTATTGTTCTTGCATTGATTTTAAATGTCAGAGAAACAGCAAACGCTCAGCTAATTGACAACCGTATAGGTAATGCATTCAATGAGGAAATGTTTTTCAGCCAGCAGTTTCTGTGGATGAATAAGATCAAATCCATTACAGGTGTAGTGAGCGTCAAACGTCCGGGTAAGCCCATCGAACAGCGACCGGATATAAGCGTTTATCGCTTCAACGAAGTGGGATTAATGACGCGAATGGACAAGGTGACCTCCGTGAAGAATTTAATAGATAGCCTGACCATAAAGTTCAAGCGAAACGACATTGGGTCGTTAGAATTGCGAGAGGAATCAGGTACTCGCGGATACTACAGCACCGGATTTGTATACGATGATCAAGGAAGGTTAATACGCGTAGAATATGGCACGGCTGAGAATGTTTCTACAGTCAAAAACAAATTGGAACCCGGGCGAACGATAGCCCTCAATGCCGAATCTGTTATCTGGAACGAACAAGAAAATGGGGTGGTGAGAAAAAGTGTCTACAATAATTATGGCCTACATTACTCCAACTGGACCATCACCAAAAATCCAAAGGGGTTTGTCGAGTCGGAAGTAGAGGAGCTTATTATGAGTGGCCGCACCAAAACGAAGACGTATACCTACAATGAACATGGATGGATTTCGAAA
>CANIAA010000210.1 GCA_947465255.1 Flavobacteriales bacterium
CGATAGTATCAAGCCTGTGTTCATGCTTGCTGAGGCTGAGCGAAAGGAACATCACTTGAAAGCGTTCGACATGAGCTATGCGTGGGAGTTCATGCACATCACCAATCAAGTGGCGAAAGGCGAAAAGAAACTGAGTGATATTGACGCCTACATGGCTAAGCAAGACACGGCTTTTCCACGCAGCGCTTACCGCATGTACTTCACCACCAACCACGACGAAAACTCCTGGAATGGAACCGGTATTGAACGCCTGGGCTCCATGCGTCAAACGATGGATGTGCTGGCCATGACCATCGGCGGTATGCCACTAATCTACTCCGGCCAGGAAGGTGGCGAGCAAAAAGCCGATGGCACTCCGCATCGTCTCTCCTTCTTCGAGAAAGACACTGTGCAATGGAACAACTATAAGTACCAGGATTTTTACACGCGCCTGTTCAAGGTACACAAGGAAAACCCTGCGTTGTGGAACGGTGAGTTCGGAGGGGCTTTCAAGAAAATCAAGACCAGTAGCGACGATGTGTTGTATTGCTTCTCGCGCACCAAAGACAACAACCAAGTTGTAGTGATGCTCAACTTCAGTGATAAACCGCAAAGTGTTGACTTTATCGAAAACATGCCCGAAGGTGAATACCCCAGCATATTCAACGCACAATCGCTCACGCTCTACACGAAAGGTCACCAGGAATTGCCGCCCTATGGCTATCAGGTTTTCGTGAAGAAATAAGGCTGCACTTAGCATATCGATGAATCACCTCATTGCCGACAACAAAGTTTCAACGCTGCGAGCTTATCTTACCGATAAACTCCAGGCGAACTACGATTCGCGTGAGGCCGGAAATCTTGTGCAGGAGCTGTTTCAAGCATTCCATGGTTGGAGCCGCTCCGAAGTAATTCTCAATGCCCATAATCGGTTGGGTGAATCGGAATTGCTTAAGTACCACTTTGCCCTGAAGCGCTTGGCGCAAGGAGAGCCTCTGCAATATGTGCTGGGCCATGCATGGTTTCTTGATATGAAACTTCGAGTCGACAACTCAGTGCTCATTCCTCGCCCTGAAACGGAAGAGCTGGTGCGATTGGTTGCCGAACGCACTGCGCTTTCCAATCCGCGTATTCTCGATGTTGGAACCGGAAGCGGCTGTATAGCCCTGGGGCTTAAAAAGTGCATTCCGAATTCAACCGTCGTGGCTATTGACGTGAGTGAAGCCGCCTTATCTGTTGCACGACGCAATGCCACAGAACAAATGGTGAACATCGAATTGGTCCATCTTGATATTCTAACGGACAAACCGGCTGGCACATTCGATCTTATCGTTAGCAACCCTCCCTACATTCCGATCGGTGAGCACGCAACAATGGCCAAACGCGTGACCGATCACGAACCTCACCTGGCATTGTTTACGGCTGATGATGATGCGCTTGTCTTTTACCGACGACTAATGGAACTGAGCGGAGAACTACTCGCACAAGGTGGTCAAGTATTTTGCGAGATTCATGAAAACATGGCCGAAGCACTTTTGCAGTTGGCCGTCAACTATACTATTCAAGATCCTACGATTTTTCCCGATTTACAAGGGAAGAACCGCATGATGTCCTGGAGCATCTAACCTTCTATTCCATGAGGAACACCCTATTTATTCTTTCTCTTTCATTAAGCTTACTAGCGGCATGCGTTGCAAGTAAAACGGAAGTAAAAACGGCAAATGCCATTCAAGGATTGGCTAGTCCCGTGCGCCTGCAGCTCGACACGACTCGGGTTTATCTTTCTGACTACTTCCCCGATGTTTCGAAAATCGATACGATTCGCTGGAATGAACAACGTTGGCAGGCCGACACATCGGGTGTTGTTACCTTCATTGGTGCAGCAGCCTCGCCGGTGAGCAATCTGCATGTCTCTTACGACGGGGCCTCCTATGATATTCCGGTATTCGCAACCAATAAAATTCGCTACACCTTTACCTACACCCCTTCACGCCCGGATGTTGCTCTAGTAGAACTTTCCGGATCCATGAACGGTTGGAACCGAAAAGCATCTCCATTGGTAAAGAATGGCGATACGTGGTCGGTTGAACTGGTCCTGAATCAGGGTCTCTATCAATATCGCATTTGGGAAGATGGCGTTGAAATGATGGACGCCTCCAACCCCAATACCATCAGTAATGGGATGGGCGGATTCAACAACACGTTTCAGGCTGGAAATGCAGTCGAACTACAGCCTATGATGTTTTCGGAAAGCGCTTCCCAAAACAGGATTACGCTGGTCGATGGTGACGCTTGCAAGCAAGTGCTCGCCTATGTCAATAACCAACTAGTCAGTTCTAGCATGCAAAATGGCAAGATCTTGATTGATGTGCCAAAAACGGCAGCAGCCAGCGAACGTTCTCACCTGCGCGTATTTGCCGATAATGGAACTTCCCGTTACAACGACATTCTCATTCCATTGAAGAATGGACAAGCCATCACAAACCCATCCGAACTGGATTGCAGCGACCTGCGAAACACCGTCATGTACTTTGTGATGGTGGATCGATTTGTAGATGGCGATTCGGGCAATAATCGCCCTACACTCGACTCGACCATCCACCCCAAGGCCAATAATCTTGGAGGCGATTTGCAGGGAATTACGCAGAAAATCAAAGACGGCTATTTTCAGCAACTTGGCATCAATACCATTTGGATATCACCCATCACTACCAATGCGGAAGGCGCATGGGGACTTTGGGACAAAGGAGTGAAGAGCACCTTCTCGGCCTACCATGGCTATTGGCCCACTGCACTGCGCAGCATCGACAGTCGTTTTGGTAACAAAGCAGCGATGGATGAGTTGCTGGCAACAGCTCACGCCAACAACATGAATGTCATACTCGATTACGTGGCTCATCACGTTCATCAAGACCATCCGCTGTACAAGCAAAAGCCTGAATGGACCACACCGCTCTACTTACCGGACGGCACCATGAATACAGAGAAATGGGATGAGCACCGCCTGACCACCTGGTTCGACACCTTCCTCCCTACTTGGAAATTTGCTGATCATGCGGTGGTGGAAGCGCTCACCGATACAGCCATGTATTGGGTAGAGAACTATGATCTCGATGGTTTCCGACATGATGCTACCAAGCACATCAACGAAGACTTTTGGCGGACGCTAACGAAAAAAGTGAAAGCCTATCAAGCACAGCATCCTGAAAGAAGCTTATATCAAATCGGAGAAACCTATGGCAATCCGGAGTTGATTTCGTCTTACATCAGCAGCGGCCAAATGGACGCACAGTTCGACTTTAACTTGTACGATGCAGCAGTCGATGCATTTGCAAAACCCGAAACGAACTTCAATAACCTGGAACGCGTTCTGGAGGAAAGTATGAGCTATTACGGCAGTCACCACCTCATGGGCAACATAACCGGTAACCAGGACCGAGCGCGGTTCATTTCTTATGCCGACGGCTCCGTTCAGTTTTCGGAAGATCCGAAGCTGGCAGGTTGGACACGCGACATTCAGAACAGCGACACAGCCGGATTTCAAAACATGGAAATGCTCATGGCATTTTTGATGACTACGCCTGGCGTGCCTTGTATTTACTATGGCGATGAAATCGGTATGCCCGGCGGTAACGACCCCGATAATCGCCGCATGATGCACTTCAACGACTGGAATTCTAATCAAGCCAAGCTTCAAGATGCCACGCAGAAACTGGTAAATCTGCGCAGAACAAACATGGCTCTTACATACGGAGACACGGAAATCATCTCTAACAAAAATGGTGTGCTGGTCATTGGCCGAAAGTACTTTGATAGTGTCGCTGTGATCGTGCTTTCGAAAGGGCTTGTTGCAGAACCCGTTTCAATTTCGCTTCCGGATCGATTCAAGACTTCACTGAAAACGCACATGGAAAACGGTATTCGCTTCAACGGAAATCAAATTGACATATCCGCAAGCACAGAAGGCTATCAATTGTTTTACAAATAGATAG
>CANIAA010000211.1 GCA_947465255.1 Flavobacteriales bacterium
ACATTAATCCAGATGTAGCTACTATTTGTACGGGCATGGCCGCTAGTATGGGAGCCGTGCTGCTGTGCGCCGGTGAAGCGGGTAAGCGCACCGGATTGAAGCACTCGCGCGTAATGATTCACCAACCGCTGGGCGGCGCTCGCGGACAGGCAAGCGATATTGAAATTACTGCTCGTGAAATACAGAAGCTTAAAAAGGAATTGTATACCATTATCTCTAGCCATAGTGGGAAGCCATATGATCAGGTTTGGGCCGATAGTGATCGTGACTATTGGATGATTGCTTCTGAGGCGAAGGAATATGGAATGATTGATGAGGTTCTGGATAAGAAGAAAGCATAACCTCTTTAGTTAGGTTTTAAAGGCACCCTCAGGGGTGCCTTTTTTCTTTTTCGGAAGCGCCTTTTTTTCATTTCGTAACAACATATAATGGGTTGGAAAACTGAAAGTATTGAACATGAAACGCTGCTTTTCGTTACTCCTGTTGACTTTCATCACATGACGAATGTGGTTGAAAAGATTGGTCATCGGTCATTCGAAGCCCGCCTTTATAGAAGTTCATTTGAATGTCGCTAAGGAGTATCTGAATGCTTCATAGAGGCCAATTACCAACCCTAATTTTTTTCTACATGTTTCCTATTAACCTCACTTTGCGAACCGGCAATGTGCTAAAACGCACTCTTTTTTCGGTTCTTTTTGCTGTTTCTTTTCTATGGATGAACGCTCAGCCCACTTTTGTGAATGTGGGTTCGGATGTTACCATTTCTTGCGGTGATCCTATTCCTGCGGCTGACGGCGTTAGCGCTGTTAGCAATTGTGAAGGTCCTGTATCTGTCGATTTTTTTGTCGCCGAAACAGGCAATGTTATTGCTGATTGCAATGTTTCAACTGCTGTTGGACCCGGCATAGACTGGGCTGTTTGGCTGCCGTTGCTAGATGCTCCTTCTGTAGCATGGAATTTCATCGGTGACCAAACGCTTACTTTTTATGCGAACGGCACAGGCCGTTTGACCGGCACCATTCAGAATTCAGTTAATGCATCTTGGCAAATGAGCGTTGACATGTATTTTGAAAATGGCCTCAATTGGGAAGAATGGTCTGGTCTCGGTCGTGGATATAAAAATGACCTTGGTTTAGCAGGGGCGAACTATCTGGACTGGATGTATTATGAGTTGAAGCCAAATTTCTCTCATTTCACCGGTATAGGCGAATTGCAAGGCTCAGAACTTAGCTTGCAGCATTTGCCGGCTAACTACTATTTCGGATTTCAAGTAGGTGTTGCTTCCAATAATAAGAACGCAAATGATGGTATGAGCGGTTGGTTCTCATACACGGGCTCGTTCAACGGTGAAGCAGTTGCCGGAAATGGCGACGTCAACGTGGATCGCGCATGTGAGAGCGAAACACCTGAATGCGGGGCATCTGCTTTTACCTATAGCTATCGTGCAGAGGATGCTTGCGGAGCCCTTGCTTTCGCAACACGCACAATTTCGATAGTGGATGAAATTGCTCCGGTTTTTGGCACAATCGAATCTCCGATATTCGTTCCTTGCGCATTAGCCGATAGCATCTATGCGACAGCCAGCGACAACTGTTCCAACGTAACGATTACATACACTGATGACGTTCAAGAGGCTGGTTGCCCGGGTATTGTTACTCGCAATTACACTGCAACGGACGGATGTGGCAACTCTGCCAGCGCTGCTCAAACAATCTATTTGTTTGATGAGGGTGAGCCTGAGTTTTCCGTTTTCCCTAATGACACACTATTGAGCTGTGAAGCTGCTGCGGACTTAAATCCTGTTGTAGAGTATACGACTGTCTGCTTCAATACTACACTTGCGCAGTCTGATGTAATTACTGCGGGAGTTTGCGCCGCCAATTACACGCTTGTGCGCACCTATACAATTACGGATGGATGTGGTAACAGTGTTTCTCAAGCATGGACAGTGCAGGTGGCTGATACGCAAGCACCACTGATTGAGAATGTACCTGCGAGCGCTGATTTGGATTGTGGTGATGAGGTTCCAACGGGTGAACCTACGGTAACTGATAATTGCAGTGAGTTTACGCTCACCGCGAATGTGGTTTCAGAAGATCAATCATGCGGGTATATCACTACGTCAACTTGGACAGCAATCGATGCGTGCGGAAACTCTTCCTCTGCGACTCAGATCATTACATTCGTTGATAGCGCTGACCCTGAATTCAGCTACATACCGGAATCAGTTACCCTTAACTGTGGTGATGAGTTTGTTTTGGATACTGCAATAGTCAATGATGAGTGTTCACAGGTAACTCTTGCCTGGACTGATGAGCCATTGTTCGACTGCGCAGGAAGCTACATCCGTATCTGGAGAGCTTTCGATGGTTGTGGCAATCAAGCATTGGAATCTACCATTGTAACTTTGGTTGATACTCAAGCTCCCGTGTTGTCAGGTATTCCTGAATCTTCTGAAGGTTCTTGCGGTGGTGAGTCTATCGCTGCTCAGGTAACAGCTTCTGATAATTGTGATACAGAGGTTGCAGTAATTGTAACTGAACAATCTGTTCCCGGTAATTGCGGAAGTATCGTAACCTATACATGGACAGCAACCGACAATTGTGGTAATACAACTACAGAGGAGCGCACATTTAGTTTGACGGATAATGTAGGACCCGAGTTTGCGAATGCAGTCGATACAATTTACGCTTCATGCGGCGACGATATAAATGCTCTTGAACTTCCTGCACCGGAAGTTACTGATGCATGTTCTCAAATTACGTCTCTCGATTATACAGAAACAGAAGTTCCGTCGGCTTGTGGATCAATTCTAGTGCGCAACTACATCGCGACTGATGGTTGTGGTAATAGCTCTTCGGCCCAGCAAGTCATAGTGTTGGAAGACACTACGGCACCAGTATTCATTTCTGCACCTGATGATGTGGTTTCTGCTTGCGGAGCAATTGCAGAGAACACTCCTCTTCCGGTAGTACAAGACGATTGTTCGGAAGTGATAATTACTTTCGAAGATGAGGCTGCGGCCGGTCAAGGATGTTCGGGAACTCTTGTGCGTCATTGGATGGCAACTGATGCCTGCGGAAACGTGGCGACTTTTGACCAGGAAATTGCCTACACCGACGACTCGGCACCTGTCATAATTTCTTTGCCTGAAGATATTACCGCAGGCTGTGATCAAGTGCCGGTAGCAACTACCAATGGAATTGTTTTCGAAGACAATTGCAGCGATGCTATTGCAACAGTAAATGATGTGCTGGTGCCCGGAAGTTGCCCAGGCGGTTACAATATTGAACGCATTTACACGATAACTGATGCTTGTGGAAATAGCGTTTCGGCTACACAAACTATTTACGTGGTCGATGAGGTTGCTCCTGTTTTATTCGGAGTCCCTGCCGATACGGCAATATTCTGCGGTGAAGAGCTTCCAATTGCCATTACTTCCGCTACTGATAATTGCTCAAACGCTGACGATATTGTTCTGATGGTTGAAGATCAATTGTTGCCTACTTCGTGCGGTACAACGATTCAACGTATCTATATCGCATCGGATGCATGCGGCAATACAACTAGTGTTGTTCAAGAGATTTCATTCATCGACAACATCCCACCGGTTTTCATTTCAGTGCCATCTGCCGCAACAATCAATTGTGGTGATGAGTCATCGCTCGAAAACGCAGTGGCTATTGATGGTTGCTCTCAAGTGACAATTACCGAAGAACAATTCTCAATTGATGATTGTGGGAATAGTTTTACACGTGTGTTCACAGCTACAGATGGTTGTGGTAACTGGGCAACTGCAGAGCAATTGGTAACAGTCATTGATGAAACCTCACCATCTTTTGCAGGCGTGCCACAAACGTTAGTTTTAACTTGTTCGGATGCTGTGCCTGCAGCTGATGTGGTTGCTGTGGATGCTTGCGGTAGCGTAGTGATGTCGCATACAGATGAGTCTCAAACGTTTGGTTG
>CANIAA010000212.1 GCA_947465255.1 Flavobacteriales bacterium
GAACCGCGGGAAGTAAACTTGACGGCAGAAGAAATGATCAGCAACATGGGAGTCAGTGCAAGCAGGGCAAAGACAGAAACCGAGATATCGAGAAAGCGCTTGACGGAAAACTGCCACTGAGGCATGATTTCATGGTTAACACGAATAAGCGGTACACCGTAAATGCTGTTCATTTTTACCGATCCGCTCATAATGTCGAACATGTCGGGTATGATGCTGACCTGTACTTCCCAACCTTCCAGCAAATGCAATATGTTCTGCAAATCTTTGTGATCACCACTTTCAACAGCAATAATAACCTCCTCCACATCATGCAGTTCAATGAGTCTTGGGAGCTCGTAGTACTTGCCCAGTAAAGGAATGTGCTTGGCTAACAAGTTGTCTTGACCATTAACACGCACGAAGCCAACGAAATGATAGCCCGGTGAATTCTTCATGGCGCTGATTTCTTCGAACAGATTCAACGCACGGTCATATCCGCCTACGATGATGGTGTTAAATCCGATTTGTCCCTTGTGAACTCGATAAACCGTTCTTGAAGTGAGAATAAGTCGCAACAGAAGGGTCAACAAGAAATGAGAAGCGAGAAGAACCAAAAACGATTTGTAGTAATGCTGATAGTACTTAATCTCGTCATCCAGTAATAGCACGAAAAAGATGATGAGCACTCCGACTAGCGACGACATGGCAACTTGCGCAAGTTCCTTTAGACGGTGACGTCGAAAAATCGCAGAGTAATGTCCGCTTAGAGCATACAGCAGCAGCCAGAAGAGCGGAACGATTGTGAAACCTAAAAAGAAATTCGTGTCAAACTCGAGTCGCACATCATCGCCAAACTTGACGGGCTCCAGATAAAGCTTGCGATAAACGTAAAGCAACGTCCATGCAGCAGCGGCGGCAAACCAATCGGCCAAGACGTACTTTACTATTTGTCGCATATTATTCATTGCCGCTACTTCACCACTTTAATGTCATCCATATAAATCATCGGAACTGTTGCCTCTTCGGCTGTGCATTCCACATACAGGCGAAAATTATCGACATTCGGATATTGCGACGCAACCATTCCCAAGTCCATATAGATCTTATTCCACTGCGGTTCATCGTTCCCTTCTGCCTGAGTTGGAGTCAGATAAAGCACGGGCACTTTGGTGGAATTACCTCCCTCGATTGTGAACACCCCCACCACGAATGTATTGTTGCAGCTGTAGTCCATTTCCAGAAAAGCAACTGCGCCGGCATCTAAGGCAATGTTGGTTTCATCCAAATAGCTCAGCAATGCAGCATCGGAAGGAAGCGTCATGCGCACACAACGCACACCCGACGCTGCCAGAGCCGGATCGTTAAGCAACTCGATGCTGCCGCCATTGGTCGACGATTCAACAAACGTATTTCCAGCTTCAAAGTTTCGGGTGGCATCAATGGATGCATTTGCGACATAGGAGAAATGAGGTTGAATGGTGTATGATTCACCTGCCGTTACGTTTAGCGAGGTATCAAAAGCGGTATAGAATGGATAACGAATGCGACTGGTTCCCATTCCGTTATTCTTGATACCGGGAAAAACGGTAATAGTTTGAAGACCTTGTTTGAGCAGAGGTAATGAAACAGGCGTGTCGACAACCCCCAGTATATCGCCATCGGTATAAAACCATAATTCCGTTATTGCCGAGCTGTTGCTTCCTTGAAATGCGAGTGTTGTAAAAGTAATGGAGTCGGTTTGAATGAATGCCGGCATTTCACCAACATCAGAACGATTGCACGCAACTGCAAACAAAACAACATACATCCATCGGGCTGGCCGCATAATTTCCGCAAGTACTATTAAAAGGTTGGCAAATTAAGGTACGCGCAACAAAGCGCGGTTGGATAACCTTGTAATTCGGAAAAAATTGCCTGTGTGGAAAACTTCTGATTCCGTCAATTGAACTCCTTCGGTGGCTGCACATCGGGGTCTTGAATCAAAACGTGTTGTGCCATTTTCTCGAGCACCTGCAGGGCTACTTCCAAAGCCCTTGTTCCATCTTGAAGAGAAACCTCCGGAAAACCGTTCGAATGAATGCAGCGCGCCAGTGATTCCAGCTCATCACGTATCGCATTAGATGCGGCAATAGCCGGTTTATCGAAAAGAATTTCCTTTTGTCCTTTATCTGCACCAAGATCAATTGTAACAGAAAACGGATCAGGGTCACCCACTACTTCTTTCATTCGAACGATTTCAGCTTCCTTCTGTAAAAAATCGACCGCGATATATGCATCCTTTTGAAAGAATCGGGTTTTACGCATGTTTTTCAGCGAAATACGACTGGCCGTGAGATTCGCAACACAACCATTGTCGAGTTCGATGCGTGCATTGGCAATATCAGGAGTATCACTGAGCACAGCCACGCCGCTGGCTGAAATGCGCCGCGCATTCGCGCCTGTAACCGACAAAATGATATCAATGTCATGAATCATTAAGTCTAGCACCACGGAAACATCGGTACCGCGAGGATTGAATTGAGCAAGTCGATGCGTCTCGATGAAACGCGGTTGATTCAGATGCTCCTTCACAGCCTGAAACGCCGGATTGAATCGTTCGACATGACCCACCTGGACTTTCACACCTGCTTCCTTGGCCAAACTGATGAGTGATCTGGCCTCTTCGGAAGTGCTGGTAACCGGCTTCTCAATAAAGACGTGCTTGAGGCTTCGGATAGCCATGGAGGCACTTTCAAAATGATTGCCGGTTGGAGTCACAATATCAACGACGTCGCATGCTTCGATGAGCGACTTAGCGTTGTGAAAAGCCATGGTACCGAATTGCTCGGCAGCTTCCTTTGCTTTTTCAATATCGGAGTCAAAAAAACCAACGAACTCATAAACATCAGGCAATTCGAGAATGCACTTCATGTGTATTTTACCCAAATGCCCTGCTCCCAGTACACCTATTTTCAGCTTATCCGCCATGACACAAAAATTCGGCTGGAAAGAGTTTACAATGCGTGGTTGATTTTTAATTTTCAACAGCGCATAGCGAATGAAAGTGCCCTATAGATTTACCAATGGCTATGCTGGAAGATTCATACAGACATAAAGGACTCAGGAAAAAGCTTGTTGACGAGCTCAAACGCATGGGAATCAATGATCAGCGTGTACTGGACGCTATCAATTCCGTTCCGCGGCATTATTTCCTAAGCAGTGCATTCTTGGAATTCGCTTACGACAACAAGGCGTTTCAGATCGGGGTTGGGCAAACCATTTCGCATCCGTTCACCGTGGCTATGCAGTCGAGTTTGCTGCAATTGGAGCCCGGAATGAAAGTTCTGGAAATTGGCACGGGAAGCGGTTTTCAGTGCGCTGTTCTTTGCGAACTTGGCGCAAAGGTCTTCTCGATTGAAAGACAGCGCGTACTATACGTCAATGCTAAGAATTTATTGGAAAAAATGGGTTACAAGCCCTATCTAAGCTACGGCGACGGCTTCAAAGGCTTGCCGGCGATGGGGCCATTCGACCGAATTATTTTTACATGCGCAGTGCCCAAACTTCCGGAAGAGTTATTACTTCAATTGAAACCGGGCGGGCTGCTTGTCATGCCTTTTGGCGATGGCGATGTTCAAAAAATGATGGTCGTGAAAGAGGAAGAAGACGGTTCATTCGCAACAAGCTACCACGGTGAATTCTCCTTTGTTCCGATGCTAGAAAAGCGCACTTCCGCCGGATAACTCAATACATGAACTCCCATGCAGTTCGATAGCCTCCTATCGACTCCACGTATTCCAGAAAATAGGCATAAAATCGATCATTGCCAAGTGTAGCACTATCGCCAATAATGACAAGTTTCATGCGAGCTCGGGTCATAGCTACATTCATGCGTCGGTAGTCGCGTAAAAACCCAATCTCACCTTTCTCATTACTCCGAACCAGGCTCAGATAAACTACATCACGCTCCTGCCCCTGAAATGAGTCGATGGTGTTGACCACCAC
>CANIAA010000213.1 GCA_947465255.1 Flavobacteriales bacterium
ATGAAGATGGTTCTTTTCCCGACTTGATTAATCAAAATCGGATCTATCAAAATCTGCAGCACGAAGCTGCTCAACGCGATTTGCAAAGTCCATGGGTGAACATCAACCAAACCTATGGCGACGGAGGTTATAATGGAATGGGCCGCGCGACATCCATCGCGTTTCATCCAACCAATCCTGAAATTTATTATGTAGGCGCTCCTATCGGTGGTATCTGGAAAACTACCGATGGGGGGCTTACGTATAGCGCCCTGGGCGATTCACTACCCTATGTAAGTGTAGGCAACATTTGCATCAATCCGCTTAATCCGGATATCATCTACATCACTATCGGCGATCATAACGGTTGGTGGAATTACGGCCTCGGTGTTTACAAATCATATGACGCCGGTATAACATGGGAGCCAACAGGAAACACATCGTACTTCACCAACAATGTCGCGTATTTGCGCATGGTCATCAATCCGAATAATCCGGATGAACTTTATGTAGCGCAAACCAATGGCTTGTATCGAACTCTCGATGGGGGCGTCACGTGGAATGTAGTTCACAACGGCTCACACATCGACGTAGCACTTAAACCCGGTGTCGATGGCGCTTTGTATTGTGCCACAGACGACTACTGGGGAAGCAGCGAGGTGTATGCGTCGCTCGACCATGGCGATAGCTGGGTGCAGATTACAGATTTTAATCAGACCGCAAATTATTTGCAGATTTCAATTTCACCCGGGGAGCAGGAATACCTTGGTATTAAGTCAAGTGTTGATGGTAATGAAGATTATTACGCCACCTACAATGGAGGAACCACAGTCGACTATATCGATCTGATGCCCGATGGTGGAGTCCTGTTTACATCACCAGTGAACTCATCGAAAGTGTATTGTGGATTCATGGTTACGCACCAATCGGTGAATGGAGGACTCGATTGGGAGCAACTCACGGACTGGTATTACACAGGTGAAAGACCGGAGGTGCATGCCGACAACCGTTTCGTTGCCTATCATCCACTGACCAATGAAATTTACTTCTGCAACGATGGGGGTATCTACAAATTCAATGAGGAATCGATGCAATGGACCGAGCTTACAGCAGGTCTGATCATCACACAGTATTATCGAATAGCGGTATCACAGACCGACGATATTTTCATGATTGGTGGAACACAAGATAACGGCGGACGCAAGCGTATCTCAGCGGATTCTTGGGCCCCTACCAATGGAGGAGATGCTATGGAGGTAGCGGTCGATTTTGAAGACGACCAGACAATCTACACCACCTATATCTATGGCCAACTTTATCGTTCCGACGATCAGTGGGATGAACAGCAGTACTATGAAATTACGCCTCCCGGATCCGATGGTGGAGACTGGGTCACTCCGTATGTATTGGATCCACAAGATCCACACGTAGTTGTGGCGGGCTATAGTGATGTGTTTCGCTCTGATGACCGAGGTGAAACATGGCAACAGCTGAGCTACGATTTGACGGGTGATCCTGATCGAAAGTTGACAGCTGTAGCGATTGCACCAACGCAACAAGCTACCATTTACGCGGGTCGTGGCTCGATGCTCTATATCACGCACGACGCCGGAGAATCGTGGGACAATGAACTGGTTTTGTTAGGAGCCGGTACAGCAGAGATAACCACCATTACCGTTGATCCAAACGATCCGAATGAATTATGGGTGACTCTATCCGGTTATGTAAACGGTAAGAAAGTATATCACTCAACAGATGCAGGAATTACCTTCAGCAATGTGACATTTAATCTACCCAATATTCCCGTTAATGCTGCTGTTATAGACAAGCAAAGTACTCAGCATGATTTGTACATCGGTACGGATGTCGGCGTTTTCTTGTTGGATGAACCCACACAAACCTGGATGTACTATGGCGCTGGTCTCCCCAATACGATGGTGAGCGATTTGGAAATACAATACAACACACGCAAGCTGCGCATCGGCACGTTTGGACGTGGCGTATGGGAAAATGATTTGTTCTCGGCGCCTGACTTGTCGACCGTTGCTGAACGTAATGATGAGAGCTCAACGCTCCAAGTGGCAATCAATCCCGTGAACGATGTATTGCTTCTAAACGTGCACAATCGCACAAATGCGCATGGCGATTTCGTAATCTATGATGCACAGGGCAAAATAGTGAAGCGAATCAACAGAACGCTGCATGCAGGCCACTATCAGATTGCAATGCCTACTGAAGAACTTCCCGGAGGGGCTTATGTGGTAGGGTATGAATCGAACGACACCTCTGTTCAAGGTGTACGTTTTATCAAGCGCTAGTCGTTATCGCGGTCTTCGCGGAAGATATCGTTCATGATATCACTGAACTCAATGCTGCTGTCCATTACTGTTTTTCCAATGACTGAAAATTCAGCTAATCCGTGCAGCACGAACTCCATCATCATGAGTCGTTCCTCGTCTAAAATACCCGGACAATACTTGTCAACGATTTCATGTAGCACCGGAATACTGTAGAGCACATTTGCATATTCATCGCGCGAATAGTCGATGAGTATCTGCACGTTTTCTGTTACAAGGTGATCGATGATTGGTTGATATGGGTTCTGAATTTTCTTGCGCTTAATGGTTTCCGGACTCGGGAAAATTTGCGGGAATTTTTTCCGAATGGCCATTCCGAGTAATCGCATCGCAACGAAGTGCGGGCCTTCTTGTTCACCTTCATACACGAGTTCAACTTTGCCGGTTATCGCCGGTACAATCGACATCAGATCGCCGACGCGCACATGCGTTTTCTTTTCCTTGTTGATGATGGCCCTGCGTTCTGCGCTGCTCACGAGATTTTCCATGGCGCTGATCGTGAGGCGCGCAGAAACACCGCTCTTCTGATCGACATACTCGCTTTCGCGCGCTTCAAAGGCGACCATTTCTACTAACTCGCGCATGAAGGGCGACACAGTGACACGCTTCAGTTGTTCTTTCGTATGATGCGCTTCGAGCTCCGTTATCTCCATTCCGAGTGCGATGCTTTTCGGATAGTGTGTGATAATTTGACTTTGGATACGGTCTTTCAGCGGAGTGATAATACTTCCGCGATTGGTGTAATCTTCCGGGTTAGCCGTAAAAATGAATTGAATGTCGAGCGGCAGTCTTAATTGAAACCCTCGAATTTGAATGTCACCTTCTTGCAAAATATTGAAGAGCGAAACTTGAATTCGCGCTTGTAAATCGGGCAATTCGTTGATGACGAATATGCAGCGATGACTGCGCGGAATCAAACCGAAGTGTATCACACGTTCATCGCTGTAGGCGAGTTTCAGATTGGCTGCTTTAATAGGGTCGATGTCGCCAATCAAGTCAGCAACACTTACATCGGGTGTGGCTAGCTTCTCTACATATCGCTCGGTGCGATGCATCCAGCGTATAGGAGTCAAATCACCATGTTCTTCCAAAATGTCTTTTGCTGTATGGCTCAGCGGTTGAAGCGGATCATCGTTTAGCTCGCTGCCCGCTACACATGGAATCCACTCGTCGAGCAGCTCGGTGAGCGTGCGAGCAATGCGCGTTTTTGCCTGACCACGCAAACCGAGTAGGTTCATGCTGTGTCCGCTGAGTATGGCGCGCTGCACATCAGGCAGTACGGTTTCATCGTAACCAATTATCCCTTTGAATGGATTGCTTCCGCGCTCCATATGGCGAATCAAATTGGCGCGCAGTTCTTCCTTCATGGTTTTCGGGGAGTAGCCTGCTTGCTTTAATTCGCCGAGGGTTTGTATGCTGGTGTGTTTCATTTCTGTGTCAGATTCGTTTTTTACGATTGCGCTCGTAATCGCTCAGTATGCTGTCTCCAAGTCCGTCAAGTCCGGTGAATAGGGCCTTTCCGCCATTGGCTTCGGTAAAGTCTTCAATGAATTGCTGCAGGTAACTGTCTTGCGCAATCATGAACGTGGTAATCGGAATTTTCTTCTTGCGGCAAGCACG
>CANIAA010000214.1 GCA_947465255.1 Flavobacteriales bacterium
CCTTGAACAGGCGCGTGTAAAAATCCTGGTACTTATAGTTGTTCCATTGCACAGTGTCTTTCTCGAAGAAGGAGAGACGATGCGGAGTGCCATCGGCTTTTTGCTCGCCACCTTCCTGGCCGGAGTAGAGTAGTGGCATACCGCCGATGGTCATAGCCAGCACATCCATCGTTTGACGCATGGAGCCCAGGCGTTCAATACCGGTTCCATTCCATGAGTTTTCGTCGTGGTTGGTGGTGAAGTACATGCGGTAAGCGCTGCGTGGAAAAGCGGTGTCTTGCTTAGCCATGTAGGCGTCAATATCACTCAGTTTCTTTTCGCCTTTAGCAACCTCATTGGTGATGTGCATGAACTCCCACGCATAGCTCATGTCGAACGCTTTCAAGTGATGTTCCTTTCGCTCAGCCTCAGCAAGCATGAACACAGGCTTGATACTATCGAGGGCAGCGCGGGCCTGATCCCAATAAGGAGTAGGCACCTTTTCAGCCACGTCACAGCGATAACCGTCGATGTCGCATTCCTTCACCCAAAATTTCAATGCGTCGGTCATACCCGCCCACAATGCCTTGTTTTCGTAATTGAGTTGAGCCACATCCCACCAGTCTGTGCCTAGCGGTGGCTGAATTTTGCCGGCAGTGTCGAGCAAGTAGTATTCGAGGTGGTCGGTTGCCCAGTGGTTGTCGAAAGCACTGTGGTTGGCTACCCAGTCGATGATGACCTTCATGCCGTTGTCGTGCGCAGTCTTCACAAGATTTTTGAAGTCGGCAAGTGATCCATAACTAGGATTAACGGCCTTGTAGTCCTTTACGCTATAATGACTCCCCAGTCCGCCTTTGCGGTTCACCTCACCGATGGGATGTATAGGCATGAGCCAGAGAATGTCGACGCCCATTGACTTCAAGCGCGGAATGTCTTTGGTAAAAGCGTTGAATGTACCTTCAGGAGTATGCTGACGGATGTTCACTTCGTATATGGTCGCATTTTTTGACCAGTCGGGGTGTTGCAGAACACGTGTGTCCGAGTGTCCCAGTACTTTGGCTTCTGCCTCCGCCTGCGGCGCGTTGCCACAAGCAATGATGATTCCCGCAAGAGAGAATGCCGCAATAGAGCGTAAAATGGTTTTCATAGGGTTTGAATAGGTGAGGGCAAATCTAAGTGTTGGAAGTACACTTTCAGCGTCGTGGATGCTAGGATTGCAGGATAATAGGAGAAATCTGGGGAATGGAGAATGGAGAATGGAGAATGGGATGGTGTCGTCTCTTTCACTCTTTCACACAGAATAATCTCTGCGCCTCTGCGGTTAAAAAAAATTGAGGGTTGAAAGTTGGCGCCCCCTCCAAACCTACAACAAACACAGCTGCTCACCTCCCTTTTTCTTCTTCACCACCGCTCGTTTGCGGGCATGTGTCTCAACGATACGTTTTCCTTCTGCCTTCACTTCATCTTTCTTTCGATGGCCCCAGATGGCTTCGCGGGCGTGGCGAGCGGCTGACTCTAATTCAACGATTGGGAAAGGATAGTCGTTGCCCATACGAACGCCACAGAGCTCTTGTTCTTCGAAGGTCATGAGGTGCGGTGCGTGGATGTGCTCTGCGGGAACACCGCGGAGTTCGGGAACCCACGCTTTGATAAACGTACCTTCAGGATCGTGGTCGAGGCTTTGCTTGACGGGGTTGTACATGCGAACTGTATTGACACCCGTGGTGCCCGCTTGCATCTGGAACTGTGGATAGTGAATGCCGGGCTCGTAGTCAAGAAACAAACGGGCGAGGTGGTAGGTTCCAGTGCGCCAGTCTTGATATAAATGATGACAAAAGAAGCTCACCAGCATGGCCCGCATACGGAAGTTGATCCATCCGGTGGCATGCAGGCAGCGCATGCATGCATCGACCAGCGGAAAGCCTGTGAGCCCTTTTTCCCAAGCTTCTATATGCGCAGCGTTATATGCCTTAACGAGTGATTCGTATCCGGCATTGACGCAGTGTGTTTCATATCGGCATTCCACCTCAAATTTTTGAATAAAATGGTCACGCCATTTCACGCGTGTGAGGAAGCCATCTACCCAGCGTTTTCCTGAGCCACCTTGCGGATGTTCCATAACGAAGCGATACACCTGTCGAACGCTTATATTTCCCCAGGCTAGGTAGGGGGAAATGCGTCCGCAGCTGGTGCGACTTTCAGCCGGTTTTGAGATGTGTTTATTATAGTTGACACCGCGCGATTCGACAAAACTTTGCAGGTAACGAAAAGCCACATCTTCACCAGCCGGCTGATATTCACGCGGATAGTCAGACCATTCGTTGAGCAAATGATCGGGAATAGAAAATGCATGTTCGGGCAGTGCTAGCGTCTGTCTGCTAAATGAATTGCAGATAATAGGCGCATGCATAAAGCCATACCATTGTTTGTCCCATCCTTCGCGGTTGCGAATGCCGCGCTGAATGCCGTCGCGCTTGCATTCGGTCCAGGTAACCTGCTGCGTGATGCACCAATGATTCACCGCTTTATCGCGCTGCCAGGTCAATTGAATGCCGCTTTCGCGGTAGCTGAACAGGTTGGTAATCGAGAAGTGCAGAGATAACCAGGAAAGCACATCAACCATTTCGCCGTAAAACAAATGTGCGCTTCTTCCGGACTCCTTCAATTTTTCATTCACATGCAACAAGCTTTGATACTGAAACTGCAAGTGGCGTGTGCTTGTATCTGTGTGAACGAGTAGGGAAGGCTCAAAGCAAAACACGATGAAGTAGGGTAGCCCCGCCTTTTCTGCCAACATGAGGGGCTCATGATCCTGCGTGCGCAGGTCGCGCTTCATCCAGACAAGGTTGATGGGTTGCTTCGCTTGAGGCATGTTTGGCTAAGAACGGAAGGCGGAGCGTTAAACACGAAGGGGTGAGGTTGGCGGGCGAACTCTTTCTGATGCGGATTATGTTTGTTCTGCGTTGAAAGTTGAAGGTTGAAGGTTGGCCTGGGTTGGACTCTTATTTCTTACTGTTCGGAAATTCCGAATAGTTCGATGGAAGTGATGAGATTCCCTACAATTACAATTATCCACCGGCTTGGTGGAAAATTTCCAGCGAAATTTTATTCGAATGAAAATCGGAGCAAATTGGCTTAACGCGTGGCCGAGCGAAGCCGAGGCCATACTAAAACGATAGCATCCGGTGCCCGAGCGCAGCCGAGGGCAAATGCCTACAGAATCGCAACGTTTTTTTAAGGTGTTTTCTCTGCTTACTCCGCGCCCTTTGCGGTTCAAAAAAATTGAAAGTTGAAGGTTGAAAGTTGCAGGTTAATCCCCCGCTGAATGCGCTCCCTCTAATCCTACAATCCTTCTATCCTACAATCCTAATTTGAGCAACGCATACAGCACCCCAACTCCCACCACCCACACCACACTGCACCCTTTCGATGTTTTATTATACACCTTATTGTAAGCAGCGCGCTTGGGGTCAGTGATCCAGCCCATGCCCTTGGGGGCTTTTAGACCCAGGTTGTGACGAAGCATGCGCTTCACAGAAGTGCGCGCGGCAATGCGCTTGTTGAGGTTAGGGATGCGGAAACCGAATTTCATGTGTTGTCTATGGGCGTTAGTGGTGTTATGCGATTTGCAAATAACAACGCGTTCGGCTTACGACAAAATTTAAACGAGGCGGAAAAGCGAAATTGTCAGGAAAGTTTTCACACTCTTGGAAATGAGACTTTTGTTGAACCGCGGAGGCGCAAAGAGCGCAGAGAAAAAACTCCCGAAACAGAAAGACAATCACAATCAGAATGTGAACACTCGCCAACCTTCAACCTTCAACTTTCAACCTTCAACTTTCAACCCCAGTATCTTCTCTGCCAACACACTGCTCAACTTCTCATACGACTCGTGCGTCCAGCCTGCTATATGGGGAGAGAGAACGACGTTGCCCATGGCAATAAGATCGCGCATGGCTGTGAGGGCCGGATC
>CANIAA010000215.1 GCA_947465255.1 Flavobacteriales bacterium
GAGGGTCGCACATGACCAATAGTTGTGATAAGGAAAGTTGCTCGATTTTAGAGGCGTAGTGAGAGTAGTTCTTCATGGTCATATCCGGATAGATATGCGCGGCCAGATATGACTCCAGAAACGGATATAGCGGAAGTGCCGAAAAATCAATGTCAGCGCTCAGACCACTGGCCACACACATTTCCAGCAAATGACCAGCGAGACCGAACCCCGTCACATCAGTCATGGCGCTCACGTCTACGTGCATAGCTATGTGCTCTCCAATTTTATTGAGTGTGCTCATATAAGTGACGCACGTTTCGAGATGCGACTCATCGAGCAGTTTTCCGCGTTTCATTGCGGCTGTGATGATTCCGGCACCCAGGGGTTTGGTGAGATATAGCAAATCACCGGCGCGGGCCCCACTGTTTCGAATTAGATTCTTTTTCGCAACTTTTCCGTTTACCGATAACCCGAAAATGGGTTCTGTGCTCTCAATGCTGTGACCGCCTGCAAGCGGAATACCCGCCAATCGACAGATGTATCGACCGCCTTCCATAACCTGCGCCGCAAGAGATGTCGGTAATTTTTCAATGGGCCAACCCAAGATGGCAAGGGCCATCAAAGGGCTGCCACCCATGGCATACACATCGCTTAATGCATTGGTAGCCGCAACTTTTCCAAACGTATACGGGTCGTCTACCATAGGCATGAAGAAGTCGGTGGTACTTATCAACCCCTCTTCTTCATTCCAGGCGAGAACAGCAGCATCGTCATGTGTTTCGCTGCCCACCCACAAATTGGGATGAGGTGGAAACTCCTCGGGAGAGTGAAGAATTTCTTTCAGGGCTGATGGTGAAATCTTGCAACCACAGCCTGATCCCTTGCTGTATTGAGTTAGTGGGTGCTGGTTCATAGGTGTGGATTAGTGGGGCTTCAACAATAATAGCTCGCGTGCTATCTCGGCAGAGCTTTGTTGTTTGATGGTAATTTCCCTTTCATATCGTCCGGTGCGCTCTTGAATAGAGTGGGTGTAATTGCGATCGTAGTAATCGAGCAGCGGCATAACCCAACCCATCAGATCACCCGCATTTAATGCGTCAACGCTTGTTTTCACTCGGTCGCCGCCCATTCGCTTGGTAATGCTACGTGTTTTTTCTTCGAGAATAGAGTGATCGAACTTTCCATATTCATTCAGAATACGCTCTGCCCGGTCGTTCAGTTCACGATTGATGTAAATTAAGTTGGCTGTTGTTGACTGGGCAAAGAGCGGGTCAGGGATTCTTAATTTACCGATGAAGCGACTTTCGTTTTCCATCCAAACTCGCTCAGCCGAGCGGAAATCATCGAGTTTCCATGCTATGTTATTTTCAAACGTTTCCTGTGTGGGCTGATTAGCTAAGCCTATTGCTCCGAAGGCAGATCCGCGATGACTGGCCATGCCTTCCAGATCAATAACCGACTCACCAAGCTTGATTAATTCGTGCAGTATTTCCGTTTTACCCGCGCCTGTTTTTCCGGATAAGATGAGAAGCGGCCATGCGTGTTCATACAAGGAAAGACACCACCTTCTGAATTCTTTGTACCCTCCTTCGAGCAGGGTCACGTTCATGCCGGCTGAAGAAAGAAGCCATGCCATGGTGTTGCTGCGAATACCACCACGCCAACAATAGATGAGTAAATCACCACTAGGCGCATGAGCTTTTGCTGCATCGATGAAAGAAGCGAATTTGTGCCCAACCAGTTCAAAACCCAGTCTTACTGCTGCGTCGCGTCCTTGTTCTTTGTATGAAATTCCAACCCTGTGGCGTTCATCATTATTGAGCAGCGGAAGGTTGAATGAACCGGGTATATGACCGGCCAGAAACTCGTTCGGGCTTCGGGTATCGAATACAGTAGTGCCTTCTTTTGCTAGAGCAACAAAGTCATGTATGGTCGTTGACTTCAGCATTCGCTATCGGCCGTCACCATCCAGTAAGTTACCCAGACCGCCTAATATGCTGCCTTCTTCTTTGCGACCTCCGGGACCAGCGTAGGAAGAAATACGGGAAGCAAGACGTGAAATGGGGAGAGTTTGCAGCCAAACGGTTCCGGGTCCGCGAAGGGTTGCAAAGAAAAATCCTTCGCCACCGAAAAGCGTGTTCTTAACCCCACCCACAAATTGAATATCGTAGTCGATGGTTTGTGTGTAGGCAACAACGCAGCCGGTATCGATTTTTAAAACTTCTCCGGGTTTTAAATCTCGCTTCATGATGTGGCCACCCGCATGGCAGAAAGCCATGCCATCACCTTCAATTTTTTGCATGATGAACCCTTCTCCACCGAATAGACCGGTTCCGAGTTTTCGCTGAAATTCGATACCGATTGAAACACCTTTCGCAGCGCATAGGAATGAATCTTTCTGGCAGACAATTTTTCCACCCATTTGTTGCAAGTCCAGCGCTATGATTTTTCCCGGATAGGGTGAGGCAAAAGCCACCCTTGCCTTTCCCATACCACGATGTGTGAAGGTGGTCATAAACAAGCTTTCACCGGTGAGCAATCGCTTGCCCGCACCCATTAGTTTACTCAAGAAACCGGATCCTCCCTGCTGACTACCATCACCAAAAACGGTTTCCATTTGCACACCGTCGTCCATGTACATAAATGCACCCGACTCGGCAACAACTGTTTCTTGTGGATCTAGTTCTATTTCTACGCATTGCATCTCTTCACCGAAGATGCGAAAGTCAATTTCGTGATTTGTTCTCATGGTTTTTTGCTTTATGAGCCGTAAAGATAGGATTACAGCGTGCAGGTTTGCAGGACTCGTTTATTGGCGAAAAACAACGACCTGGTTGTGCAAAGGGGCTGTTTAAAATCAGCCATTTTGCAGCTCATCTATCGCGAGAATCTCCGAGCTTCGGGTTGTCACATCTTCTTTGGTTAACAAGAGATTGACCGCATTTTTTTATCCATGAAAACACCGGACACCCAAGAAAACACGAGAGATCGCATAATGAAAGCTGCGAGAGTTGTATTCCTGAAAAAGGGCCTCGATGGAGCGCGCACTCAAGAGATTGCTGATATGGCTGAGGTTAACCATTCTCTCATTGCCTACTACTTCAAGAGCAAGCAAAGGCTATTCGATATTGTTTTACTGGAGGCGTTGAGTGGGTTTTTTGGTCGGTTAGAGAAAATCGTTAATGACAGCTCAACAGACTTTGAAACGAAGGTGCATCAGTTGGTTGATTGTTATAGTGAGATGGTGTTGGAAAGCCCGCATCTGCCATTGTATGCAATTATGGTCATTCGCAAGAGGAATTCGACGGTTGTTAATTTCATGAAGCAAATGCGAAATATGCTGCACGTGTCGGTTATGGCGCGCCAGTTGAAACAGGAGGTTGAGGCCGAAAAATTCAAACCAACAACCATGGCGCAGGTTTTAGTAAATTTAATGGGCCTAACCATTTTCCCGGCCCTCGCTGCGCCACTGTTACAAACCATGGGCGACATGAAAGAGGTGCACTACGTTCAACTTATTGAAAGCCGGCGCAAGCATATAGCAGACTGGGTTCTGTATACGTTGCGATAGCATAAAACTATGGCAGTTGCGGAGCGAAGGCATCCGATTCAAATACTCACTTTGAATTAAAAAAAGGGTGGGGTTAACGACCTTTCTTGTTTACCCTTTTCTGGTCTAAAAATAATTTGATGGCTGCCATATGGCTAATTGGATTGTGACCAACCTGCCGGAAACACGTACAAGTTTTTGTACAAGTTTTAACCTGTACAAGTGCCTGTACAAGTTCTTTTTGGTAAAGAAAAGATACAGGTGTAAAAACAAAAAACCCTGCAAACACTAACGTTTACAGGGTTTTCACCGCTCCTCAGCCTGGGCTCGAACCAGGGACCCCATGATTAACAGTCATGTGCTCTAACCAGCTGAGCTACTGAGGAATTTTCGGTTGAGTTTCGATTCGAAAGTCAAGC
>CANIAA010000216.1 GCA_947465255.1 Flavobacteriales bacterium
CGCTGCGCTTTACCGGAATGGGTAAGAAGGAATTGTTGTGGCAGTTACATTTTAAGTTGAGTGCGCAAGCATCGACGCCTACCGATCAATTGTTGTTTACTACTCGCCGTTCAGACGCGAAACTTCCAACACTCGAACATCATTGGCTCGAAGATGCCTATGATGAGCTGGAACTCTTAGGATTTCCCCTGTGCAATCCATTTCAATTGATAGATGACGTTCAGTTCTCTGATCACACATTTGTGCATGCTCACGATTTGAAGGATCATTTGCAAAAGGAGATACACATTCTTGGATATAAGGTAGCGCTAAAACCCACGGGAACTAGTAAAGGGGAGGGTATGTTTTTCGGAACCTTTTTGGATGAGTGTGGGCACTTTATAGATACCGTTCATTTCCCGCCGGTAGCCAAGGCCTATCCGGCATCTGGTTGGGGACTTTTTCATATTCATGGAAAGGTGTCAGAGGAATTTGGGGCCTATACCGTCGAAGTAAAATGGATAAGGCGTTTGGATTTATTACCCGATCCTAGGGTGACGGATGGACCTTCCCATCCTGCTCTTATGCGTAAAGGCAGTGGGAATGATCGTTGGGTGAACCGAACGATTCACGGCAAGCCCAAACTAAAATAAAAAGTCCCGCACGAAGGCGGGACTTTTTGATGGTGTGGTTGCAATGTTTTTTATTGCTTGATGAATTTCTTTTGCTGTAACCCCTGAGCCGTATTTGCTTGCACGAAGTAAACACCGGGTGCCAAGTGGCCCACGTCAACACGCTGTTGCATCGCATTGGTTGTCTCAACGATTTTGCCGCTTATGTCAGAAATGATTACTTGTGATTGTGTAGTTCCACGAAGAGTGATAGCATCAGTGGCGGGGTTTGGGTAGATTTCAAACGTCTCTGCGGTAACTTGCTCATCGACATTCACGATGTTTTCTCCTTCGATAATCACCAAATTCTGGTTGATGGCAGGAGCAATGATTTTATCCGTGATACCCGATGGCCAGCAAACTGTCAAGCTGTCGATCTGGGTGTCTTGCCCAATACCGAAATGGCCATTTAGTGAGTGCAAATAGCGGAAGCCTTCGCCGCTGCGTATATCGCGAATTTGTTGTCCGCTCGGAGTGAACAGTGTAATGCGAGCGCCAATTCCATTCTTGTTGCTTTCTACTCCGCGCATGTTCAGTGTGATGTAGTTGTTCCCGTTTGGCACGCCCATATTCAGCGTTCCTCCATTGGCAACGTCGATAAATCCATCGTTGTTGTAGTCGCCCATTGGACCTACTCCAAAACCAACGTTAGAAGGTGAAAACACCATGTTGCCATTATTGAGCATGATACCTCCGCTTCCACCGAGTACATCCACAAAGCCGTCGTTATTGAAGTCAGCAGGAACCCATTCAATACTCATGTTCGGGTTGTTGTCCCAACCGGAACCCGCAGTAACATCCGTGAAGTTTCCGGCACCGTCGTTGAGCATCACTTTATGCATTCCATTCGCACTTGAGCTTGCTCCAACCACTACGTCCATGTCGCCATCGTTGTCATAGTCTGCCCAGGCTGATGACCAGGTTTGAACATTGTCTGCCAATCCGATTTCTTCGCCGACTTCCGTGAAAGTTCCATCTCCATTGTTGCGGTGCATTTGGTTGATGTTGGCCGGAGAATTACCTCCACGGCACTTGGCAATGAACATATCGATGTCGCAGTCATTGTCATAATCAATCCATACAGATCCATAGTTACCGCCGTCAGGAGTGTCGCCCAGACCGCCCTGGTTCCAATCAAAGAGTTGTGTGCCGTTGTTGATATACCATACGTTGGGTTGTACATCGTGGCATACAAATGCATCCAAATTTCCATCGTTGTTTATGTCGACAAGATTGGAACGCTGGCAGAAGATATAGTTTTCATCGCCTGTTTCACTGTAGGATGAGCCGGCATCATCGGCCCAAATGAAACTCGCAGCGCCACCGGCGTATACCAAGTCATTGAATCCGTTGCCATCCAAGTCGCCACCGCACAGACTCCAATAAGGGTCAGTATAAATATCACCAGAAACGGCATGAGAAATAGTGCTGAATGTTCCATCCGGCTGCTGATAGGCTATGTTGAGAATTTGGCCTGCAGGTTCAACAATGTCATCGAGATAATCCGCATTCATGTCAATAGCCCCCAATGCAGATCCTACCGGCGAAGAAATCGGGGTGAAATCGATGGCGTTTAAAATGGGGTCTCCTACGCTAAGACTGAAGGTAAATCCGGATGAAGTCCAGTAATTATCCCATACAATGGTGTAAGTAACCCCTGCAGAGACGTTCATGTTCGCGATTGAGCTGTAGCCCGGTCCGCTGTCATCATCACCGCCAACGCACGACAAGTCGCCGCAAGTTCCTGTATAAATGTGCATACGTGTGTCGATAGGAGTCACCCCGGGAACATTCGAGCTGATGGTCATTGAATAGTCAGCATCGGGTGTATAGGTATACCATTCGGCTGCTGAAGCAACAACTTGAGCGCCGGAGCAAGCAATTGCAGGAATGTCGGTTCCGTTCACTGCATCGACAATGTAGTAGCCGGGTTCGATGGCCGGAGCTGAAGCACAATTGTCTTGAGCGAATGACACGCGCGAGACAAGCGTAGCTGCGAGTAAAAGGGTGTAGAGTTTTTTCATCTTGGGTTGAATTGTGGTTTTATGGGCAGGTTGGGGTTAATGAATTGATGTACGCATCAAGCAGCGCAATTGCTTCTTCATGAACAACAGATCGTCCCAGTAATGGCATACGTTCTTGTTCAATAGTTGTATTTAACCGATGACGCATCATGGAACGATTCACGTTACTTCTGGCGATGACAAAGAGAAGTTGAGGTTGTTGAGGAATCACTTCTTGCGGTGTAACGCAAACACCCAAGTTGATGGGGTCTTCGGTTTCGCTCCAGGCGAGTCGGAGTGGGCGATAATCGCAGTGACTTCCTTCACGGTGGCAGTGCGAGCAGTTCATGTCGACGTATGCTCTCCAGCGGTTTTCGAGTGATTCCGATTCATCGGTCCAGTCTGCTACTGTTTCTATTTCGGACGGATAACTACTTTCGAGGTATCCGACCTCAGCCCATTTCTGCAGCTGATTCTTAATACCATCTTCATAAACAATAGACTTATTCAAGTTTTGTGGTTTCGGACCAATAGGAGTTGATGTGTCATTGAATTTGTGACAGGTGTAACACTCAACCTCACTCGGGATTCGGTAGTTCACCGTGTGTGACTGTCCTTCTGCATCGATCCACTCGATATCCTGGTAGGCGCCCTCGGAATCATAAACAGCCTCTGTTTGCTCCTCATTCCAGATATAATCAGCGAATTTCCACTCACCGTTTTTCTTATAGATAAGGCGAGTTTCAATTACTTTACGATTGCCCAGCGGTTGCACATTGTCGTAGTAGAAGTTTTTTATCATGACTGTTCCTTCCGGGAAGTTGACCACCTCGCGGTCATTGATGTATTGAGCACCGCTTCCTTCAGGCATCCAGATGAAGCGCTTCTTTTTGGCGTAGTCCGAGAACAGGGGAGTTATCACATCATAAGGAAGGACGCGTTCATTCGGGTGGAGATGAACCATCGTGTCCACAAAGAATCGATAGTCTGACAACTTCGGATAGGGTACCTCGCTCAAGACAAAGCGCACGCCTGTTTCAGGCGGAGGGTCGGGCTCTTCAGTGTCGGGTTGCTCTTCGTCTTTTTTGCAAGCGACCAAAGCTACCATTACCAAAAGCGCAAAAGTGATTATGCGCGACTTCCATCTCATATAGTAATTCTTCCTTAAAATTGCAGGAGTCCAAATGTATTCCAAAGACTTCGAGTTCATGCGAAAGGTTGTATGAAACATTGGATTCGTAAACGACCAGTGGAAACCATAGCTAA
>CANIAA010000217.1 GCA_947465255.1 Flavobacteriales bacterium
ATGTATGATTTCATCGCGATCACAACCAATCAAGTCTACTATCTGGTCTTTCACTATCTCGGGCTCTGCGTTGGGCAGGTCGAGTTTGTTGAGAATCGGAATGATATGCAAGTCGTGCTCAAGAGCGAGATACAGATTCGAAATAGTCTGCGCTTGAATTCCTTGCGTAGAATCGACGATCAACAAAGCGCCTTCGCAAGCCGCAATAGAACGCGAAACTTCGTAGGAGAAGTCGACGTGGCCCGGAGTGTCGATGAGGTTGAGCACATATTTCTCACCCTTGTACGTATAATTCATTTGGATCGCGTGGGCCTTAATGGTAATGCCCTTTTCGCGCTCCAAATCCATATCATCAAGCGTTTGCGCAACGAGCTTGCGTTCATCAACGGTTTTGGTAACCTGCAATAAACGGTCGGCCAAGGTGCTCTTACCGTGGTCGATGTGTGCAATGATGCAAAAATTGCGTATGTGCTTCTGGCTCATGGGAATATTCAAACGGGTTGCGAAAGTACGCATAGAATAAGCAAAACACCCAAGGGTTAGGGGATTCACCTTGTTATCTGTACCTGTCTAAGGAATCGGCATCGTACTTTTGACACTCCTACTTTTCGATCGAATGAAATACATTTATACAATTCTCCTTTGTTGTTTATCGGCCATCGGCTTTGCGCAGCAACACGAAACGCATTTCTGTGGACAGACTGCCGCCCGGGAGCGCCTTTTTGAGCGGCATCCACACGCTCGGGTTTCATGCGAGCACGACACACGTGAACTGGAGCGTTTCACACAAGGATTCGAATCCCAGCGCGGTGGCGGCAACCAATTGTATATCATTCCGGTTGTATTCCACATCATCCATGAAAACGGAAACGAGAACATCAGCCAAGAGCAAATCACAAATGCCATTGACATTCTCAACCGCGATTTCCGTAAGCTGAATGCAGATACAGCAGATATTGTAGACGCTTTCGACGACATTGCTGCCGACACCTACATTGAGTTTCGCTTGGCTACTATAGACCCCGATGGTAATTGTCATAGCGGCGTCAATCGTATAGTTAGTCCATTAACGAATGATGGCACCAACTCGGATATGAAGGCACTCTCCTATTGGCCACGCAGCAGCTATCTAAACATTTGGGTGTGTGGTGAAATCGGCAACGGTATCGCGGGTTTTACCAATCTGCCGGGCGACGTAAATGGCAACTGGGGCGCGCTTGAAGATGGGATCGTAATGCGCAGCGACTACGTGGGTTCCATCGGAACAAGCTCTCCCATTCGTTCACGCACTCTCACGCACGAGATCGGCCACTGGCTCAACCTTTATCACACGTGGGGTCCTACCAACTCACCGGGCGAAGCGAGCAACTGCGACTTTGATGATAATGTAACAGACACGCCCAACACTATTGGATACACCAGCTGCAATGTGAATGGTGCTTCATGTGGAAGCGCTCAAGATAATGTTCAGAATTACATGGAATACTCGTACTGCAGCCGAATGTTCACACAAGGACAGGCTACGCGCATGCGAACTGCCCTGCAAAGTAGCACGGCTCAACGCAATCAGCTTTGGACACAGGCGAACCTAGAAGAAACCGGGGTTCTCAATCCGCCTCTTTGTATTGTTTCCTTCTCATCCTCACAGTTCACAGTTTGTGCGGGCGACACAGTAGCGTTTTTTGATAACTCGTACCACAATGTGCTTTCCTGGACGTGGGATTTTGGGGATGGTCAAACCCTTTCGGGAAATGATCCGCTCGTTCATAAAAACCCGGTGCATAGCTATGTTGAGCCAGGTGTTTACAATGTATCCCTTACGGTGAGCAACGGCGCCCAAAACTTGTCGGCCACAGAAACGGCCTTTGTTCGGGTACTTACAAACGCGATGTTGTCATCGCCGTTGGAAGAGGGATTCGAAGGCGACTGGCCGGGCAACTGGATTACGAACAACATCAATGAAGACGAAACGTGGGAAATTACTCCCAATGCATTCTACAGCGGCAGCAAGGCGCTGCGCCTCAGAAACTTCAGTATTACCGAAGGAAACACCGATGAGTTCTACACGGCCACGATTGACCTCTCAGGAGCTGAAGCCGCCTTCATTTCCTATAAGTGGGCGTGGGCAAACCGTACCACAGAAACGGACGACCGTTTACGCATTAGCGCTTCTTATGACTGCGGTTTAACTTGGAGTCAGCGCAAACTGCACAAAGGCTTCACAAACTTGCCAACCACTGACCCAACGAACACTTTCTTCGTGCCTGCCTCTATTGATGACTGGGATGAAGAGGAAATTCAGTTGATCAATGACGATTGGTTTACCGACCGTTTCCGAGTTAAGTTTGAGTTCACGAGCTATGGTGGTAACAACCTGTATCTCGACGATATCAACATCTACGGACAATTCCCTACCGGTGTGCGCGAAGCAACGCCTTTATTTTACTACAATGTTTATCCCAATCCATCTGACGAGAACATGACGCTCGATGTTTTCCAGCAGGGCAATGAAAACATGCGCATCGAAATGTTCAACTCGCAAGGTCAATTAGTGGAAGTGCTGCACGACGGACTTTTATCGTCGGGCAAACACTTGTTGCCCATTGAACACCGTGCTTCCGGACTGTATACCATTGTATTGTCGAAAGGCACCCACAGCGCCATTCAACGCGTCGTGTTTCGGTAAGTAGTCAGTTATTATCGGTTACCCTTATTCGCCCAACCACAGCCAAAATCGCTGTGCAAGCATCCGTTGTTTTTGTTGCGAAGGTGGTTTTGATAGCCGGTACCTTTGGTGCTGCTGCAAGATGAAAGAACAGTAGCAATGATGGCGATAGCAGCGAAGAGTTTGATGGTGGTTTTCATAATACGTTGTTTTGTTTGGTTAGTTAAATCCGGCGGGGCTTATTGCCTTAGCCGAGGCAAAGATTGACTAGCCTTAGGCTCTTTTCAGTTGAAATGATTAGCCGGGCTGAATTGCTTAGAAATCGTGTTTTTTCGGACAAGACCTGCCCGAATTCTCGTTAAACCACCCCGAATAATTAGAAGGAAAGAGACTACCGAACGCTGAGCAAACCGCGATATACAACGCCTGGTTGAACAGCCACAATCGTATAGACACCAGTTGTCAAACCGGTCAGATTGATAGAGTTCAACGTATTGAAGTTCTGTTGTCTGATCAACGCTCTTCCACTCGAGTCATAAACAAACAGATCATATACGCCCGGCGGCAACATAACACGCGCCTCGTTTATGGTGGGATTTGGGAAGACACTCAATTCAGCAGCTTGCTCCATCACGGAGTTGATCACGTATTGCTCGCTATACGCGGTGCAGCCTTCGGAGCTTGTCCACTGCACCTGGTACACTCCATTGTCATCGGTAGTCACACTATTCTGCATTGCACCCGAAATAGGTTCGCCATTCCAATACCACTGACACGAATAATCTCCCGTACAAATCAATTGGCCATTCTCCATAACCACGTTGCCTTCGGGTGCTTCCATAATGTGAATGGGTTTGTGCTCACACACATAACACACCGGGTTGCTGAATTGGCAAACCACATTATAAAATCCCGGATCGACGATTAGATGCAATTGAGATTCTGTGCTCAACAGCGTGTCGCCCAACAACCAACGATAATCATCAATCCACACACCATTCGATTGCAATACCACGGTATCTCCTTCACAAAACACCTCGTCGCCGATTACTTGCGCCAATCGCGAACAATCATAAATCGTGTGATAAACCAAATCCCCACCATTCGTGTTATTCAAGTCATAGACGACATGCATGTTATGATAGAAGGTACTATCCGCGGGAATGTCCTCACGCAGTCGTGCGCGATACACAGCATATCCTCCCGACCGCGTTGCGTCAACATCCGTAGG
>CANIAA010000218.1 GCA_947465255.1 Flavobacteriales bacterium
ATGTTTTCAACCACACCATACGTTCCAACCAATTCAACATTATCGATAGAAAACGCACCGGCTACATCCTCTGCATTGAAAGCATAGATGCGGAAAGTAACAGGACCGGTCAACGAGGTGAAACCACCGCCTAAAGTTACTTTGGCACCATTAACAGCAATCGCAGTGTCTGAAGCAAAGAAGAAAGTATTAGCCGGATTTGGGTTGCTGAGGACTACCAGATTTGGGTTGGCAGGGGCAACAGCAGCAGATACGTTATTAGCAAAATTATTGATACTTGTGCGAACCGCAAAAGCACGTGGGCCGCTAGCCGCACGCCCGGCTCTAAACTTCAATTCTGTAAGCGACATCGCGCTACCCGCGCGTGGTGTCACTGTGAATTCATAGTACTTGGAAGTATTGATAGACCCGGTCATATCTGCATACGATGTTGAGCCTGCCACGCCACCTTCACCCCATCCTGTGAATGAAAATTCACCATCCATGTTCGGATTGATGGAAACACCGCTTGACTGAAACTGAGTGAACTGCAGACGCGTAAAGTCTTCTTCACCAATTAGAAGGATCGGAGGTGTTGTCGGGTCGGTTGTGCCGCCTGTTCCGCCTGTTATGCCGTTGAAGTCATAAACTGCATTCGCTATAGCAGTAGAACTGCAGGTGAAATCGCGTAAGTCACTGCAATTATCACTACCCTCTGTTACCGGAGTATCAGAAACACCATCGTCACCACACTCAACCCCCGGGTCGTTAGTGCTTCCCCAGGGATGCGCCAAGTCCAGATAGTGACCTACTTCGTGAGTCAAAGCTCTCGAACCGGAAACAGAACCGGTTCCAATACTACCAATGTAGTTGTGACGGATAATGATACCGTCGGCCAAAGCCGATTGACCATCAATAACCGAAGATGGGTACTGGCTGTAACCGGCTACTCCGTTTTCCATGGTGGCGACCGTCCAAACGTTCAGATAACGCTCGCGTGGCCATTGGTTCAGTTTGGAACCATTATCACCAACCAGGGTTTCAATCGAACGAATACGCTCGATACCATTTGTACAATTGCCCAAAAAGTCTTTTGTAGCGAGTCGGAACTCAAGCTTAACATTGGCCACAATCGTGTCGAAACCGCTAACTACGACAATTGTATCAGCATTCAGCTTGTTGTAGTCTCGGTTAAGGATTTCCATTTGTTCATACACCTGCTCGTCAGAGATGTTTTCCGGACCATCAAGATGAATGATATGAAAAACAACTGGAATTACTAAAACCGCTTCCGGTTCGCCATCCCGATTGTTTCTCCACTCAATCATTTCCTCGCGCATTAAACGCTCGTAAGTATCTTGAGCTTGCACCAAAAAAGGATTGCGTGAGCGCTCCCTGTTATTGATAAGGTCGGTACCACAACGATACTGAGCCATTGCAGTAAGGGTGGTTAAAAGTCCCAAACTAAGCGTAAGTAAGCTTTTTCTCATGTCAATTTCTGAAATTTAGAAGTCACAAATATAAACGCGATGTAATATGCTCAAAATTTAGTTCTAACGAGCTATTTCTACCTATTACACAGCAGAAACAATCAACCCTACATTTCGTGCCCGCACAATTTCGCGAACAAATCAAAAAATGCCCATCTTTGGCCGCGATGCTCAGCAGAATCACAGCACCCTTTATGCTCATCCTCATGATGTTCCAGATTGGGGCTGCGTGGACTGTCTTTTCAACGGCCTTATGGATTCACAAGCAAAACAAACAAGCGCGACTTTCTGACGAAGGGCGTTGGGAAGAGTTCGTGATTTCTGTTGCTGATTTTGAGGCAAATTTGATTGAGGATGATGAAATCGAGCTCGACGGGAAGATGTACGATATAGTCTTTACCGAGCAAGTGAACGGCATGATAGTGCTTACGGCGGTTGCTGACCAAGCCGAAAACAAAATGAAGAGAACTCTCAATGCCTTGCAGAAAGAAGAAACGGGTTGGTCTGAACTTACTAAGCGCGCACAAGAATTCGGAATGAGTGCATTCAGTCCGGAAAAAAGCCTGAAGCTCGATATTAGACCATTTATCATTACCGCACTATCCTACTTCTCATACTCAGAAAATAACTTTCAAAAAGGAATAATCTCTATTCTTGAAGAGCCTCCCGCTGCTTGATGAGTCTGAGCCCTATTTCCAAGGGCAAACAAATCTTGTTTACTCATCAAAAAAATCCAAATGAAAAAGATAATTATCCTTTTGGGGATAGTGTCGCATCATTTAGGCATAGCGAATTTGCATGCTCAAAACGACACAATTCCCGCACAACTTCAACTGAATGAAATTGTCATTTCGTTCAATAAAACAGAAGAACGCAAAAGTAAAATTCCGCAGCCCATTGAGCTCATCGATAGCAAAACGATTGCTCGATCCCAAGCCCAAACCACAGCGGATCTCATTGCTCAAAACGGCTCCGTTCTGGTGCAAAAAAGCCAGCAAGGTGGAGGAAGTCCGATCATCAGAGGTTTTGAAGCCAGCCGCATTTTATTAGTAGTCGATGGGGTTCGCATGAACAACTTGATATACAGATCCGGGCACCTTCAAAACATTATGACCGTTGACAACATAAGCCTTGAGAGAGCCGAAATTCTCTTTGGTCCTTCATCCACGCAATATGGCACCGACGCACTGGGAGGTACAATTCACCTTTTTACTAAAAAGCCGATTCTTAGCAGCGATAAGGATCCATTGATACAAGTCGGACTTCGCACCCGCTATTCTACCGTCAATGAAGAATCAACCAACGGACTCGACATCAATGTTGGATGGCAGCGCTTTGCAAGTCGCACCATTGTTTCGTTTTCACGTTTTGGTGATTTGCGTAATGGAAAGAATACGAATCCTTTCCTCAATGGTGAATACATCTCGCGTGACAACTACATCGACAGCAACTTTGACAAGCCCGGCTCTTATGGAATCGACAGCATCCTTACGAATGAAAACCCAAATCTGCAGGTAAGGTCAGGTTATAACCAGTACAATTTGTTGCAAAAATTCCACTTCCAACAAAACGAAAACGTATCTCATCAACTGAATTTGCAATACTCAAGCTCAACCAACTTACCTCGTTATGATCGCCTTACGGATATATCAGGCGGCGCTCTCAAATGGAGCGAATGGTATTATGGTCCGCAAGAGCGTTTGATGATGAGCTATGATCTCCAAATTAAGAGCAAGGGAGGCTTCTTCAGTGATTACCGATTCAACATCAACCAGCAGTTTGTGGAGGAAAGCAGGCACCAGCGCAGATATCGCAAATCCGACTTGCAAAGCAGAATAGAAAATGTTGCAGTTTCCGGGTTTAACTTCTTCGCTCAGCACAAAAGCGATTCGCACGAGATGCAATTGGGGATTGACGGACAACTCAATGACCTGAAGAGCACCGCATCAGAAGTCAATATATACAACGGAGAATCCGGCAATTTGGATACCCGATATCCGGATGGAACAAATTCGATGGCACTAGCGGGAGTATATCTCACCCACTTATGGAAGTTAAGTGAGAAAACGAATATAACCGACGGACTGCGTGTTGGCTATAGCTCGTTAAAATCGACTATGGTCGACACCACCTTCTTCAAATTTCCGTTCAACACCATAGAGCAGCAAACTCCAACGTATAGCGGCAGCATCGGTTTGGTGCACAATGCTTCTGAAAAGTCTAAGTTCTCTATGTTTGTCTCAAGCGCGTTCAGAGTTCCAAACATCGATGACTTAGCTAAAATATTTGAGTCGACTCCGGGCAGCATAATAGTACCCAATGACAACATCAAGCCTGAAAAATCAATCACTTATGAAGTTGGGATTTCGCGTGTTCTCGGTTCTGCCTTGCGCTGGGATAATACTGTTTACTATACTA
>CANIAA010000219.1 GCA_947465255.1 Flavobacteriales bacterium
CGGGAACACGATTCGTGTTGCGGTCGCGACAACCGGAGGTGATAATCAAAAGAGTAAGCAGTGCAAATCCGAAGCGTCTCATAGCGCGAAGATAGAGAGCTTAAAGTACACTTTTCCGGGAGGTGCCGGGAATGTAGTCTTTCAAGTAAAACGGCTCGAAATACGCAAGGTCTTCAAAATGATTTTGGTGAAATGATCGGATAGCGAGCGGGTGCATCATGTCTGCATTCGGCAGTATCGATTGTATCAGTGTGTTCTCAGGAATAAATGGCCGGCACTTTTCTGCACCGTCCCCAACTAAAACAAGTTGCTCATTTTGTAAATCGATGAAGCTGTTTTCATCGATGATGATTGCTTCATCCGATGACAGTCGATTGACGTGTGCGTCGAAATGTGCAGCATAGACTTCCATTCGTCGCGCATCGATCATGGGTATGATGCGTGTTGCTTCCGGTGCTGTGATTGCTGCGTTATGCGCCAATATTTCGGTAGTGTCAATAGCAATGAGAGGGATGTTCAATGCGAAACACAATCCTTTCGCAGCGCTTACACCAATGCGCAAGCCGGTATAAGAACCGGGACCTTTGCTAACGGCAATTGCAGCAATTGAATTCGGTGAAAGGGAGAGTTCTGCAAATAGTTCAGAAATCAGCACATGCAACTGTTCGGCGTGAATGAAATGCTCCGCGGTAGCCGATTTTGAACCTAGCACGTTTTGCTCGTCGGCCAAGGCCACCGAACAATTCTTCCCGGAGGTTTCAAGCAACAGCAGGTAAGACATGCTTATTCTATTTGCTGTTTTCCGGATTGTCGGAAGCAGATTTCACTTTGATTTTATCGCCCGGTTTGAGCGACTGTGCCACTACTTCGTACGGACCGGTTATTACCTCTTCATTTTCAGAAACCCCCTCCGTTATCTGGATGAATTTATCATCCTGAATGCCGGTTTTGACAACGCGTATTTCTGCCACATCGGTGCTCTCGTTGCGAATGAATACGACCGTGAACGGTTCTTCAGGGGTGCTCTCTGTTGAAGATTCTGCACTTAGCTTATCAAGAATAGAAGCAGAAGTAGTGTCATCGCGTGCAGCTACAGCCTTGATGGGTATTGAAAGAGCGCGAACTGATTTTTCGGTAACGATGTCGACCGTTGCGCTCATGCCCGGTTTGAAAGGTGAATAGTTTTCGCCTTTGTCTTTCATAAGGTGCGCATACGATTCAGGTAAAACACGAATTTTCACGGAGAAGTTTGTCACCTGGTTGAGGTTCATTTGGTCTCCAATGGCATTCAGTGCGGTGTTTCCGATTTCCGTTACAATACCCTTGAATGTTTCGTTTTTATAGGAGTCGACTTCTACCAAAGCAGTATCGTTGAGGTTCACACGAACGATATCGCTTTCGTTCACTTCCACGTTTACTTCCATAAAGTCCAGTGCTGAAATGTTCATGATCACATCACCGCTCATCATGTTATTACCGAGCACCGTTTCTCCTAGCTCTTTGTTGAGCGCGGTTACAGTGCCTGTCATAGGGGCCAGAATGGTTGTTCTCTTTAGGTTGTCGGCGGCTTCATTCACGCCTGCAAGAGCACTTTCAATAGCAAAATGAGCGCTATTGATGCTTTCCCGCGAAGCTTCCACTTCTGCTTTTGATGTCTCGAATTGGCTGGTAATATTCTCTAATTCTGCTTTTGAAATGGCGCCGTCATCGAATAGTTTTTTCTGACGTTGGAAGTTGAGATTGGTAACATTGAACTGGGCTTCAGCCTGCGCCAGGCGGGATTTTGCGCTACTCAGGTTGCTTTTCGAGCTGTTAAGAGCAGCCTCTGCGCGATTGTAAGCTGAGGTATAAAGGTCGGGATTGATTTTTACGAGCAGTTGCCCCTTCTGCACCAGATCTCCTTCTTTCACGGGTAGCTCAACGATTTGTCCGGAAACTTCCGACTGTATTTTCACCTCCGATTCCGGTTGAATTTTCCCGCTCGCCGCAACCGTTTCTATAATGCTGCGATAGGTGCTTTTTTCAACGGTGACCTCGGTGTGATTTTTATTTCCGGCCGTGACACGATAAGCAACCCCTGCAACGGTGAGAATGCCAGCGCCAATTAATATGCGTTTCAGTGTTTTGTTCATGGTTTCAACGTGATGGCCTTGCCCTGGTAAAAGTCGAGCACTTTAAGTTTAAAGATGTAATCGTATTTGGTGCGAGCAAGATTGGCCTGTGCTATTTCGAGGCGCATGCGCGAATCTGCATATTCTGTTATGTTGCTCATGCCTTGTTCATAGCGAAGCTCTGCCCATTCGAACGCTTTTATACTCGCGGCAACACTGGTTTTAAAAGCGTAATAATTAGCCAGAGCGGCTTGCGCATCATTGTAGGCCTGATAAACGCTTTGTGTGATGGTCTGTTTGGTTTGTTCCAATTGCAGCTCAGCCTGTCGGAAATTAATCTCTGCTCGTTTCACTCCGGTATGCGTAGAGAATCCGTTGAATAGTGGTATGTTCAGTGAGAAGAATAGTGAACGGTTTACGTTGTCTTGAAGTTGATTTCTGAATGCCTTGGTTTGATAGTCGTCCAATGTATATGACAGTTGAGGAAAGGAGGTGACCAACTCTCCTGTTCCAAGCACAGTACCTATTGGAAAAGCCAGTGTATCGGGGTTTCCGGTAATGACTTTTGCTGCACCCGAATAACCGGTTCCGTATGAAAAGCTTGCGTTGAGACTTGGATAGTAGCCCGATGCTGCAATCTTTTGCCCGAGCGCAGCGCTGGCTACTGAAGTAGTAGCGCTTTTTACTTCCGGGAAATTATTCAGGGCCGCTTGAACAGCAATTTCGGGGTTGGAAAGCAGGGTATATTGCTCGACTTCATCCAGATTGGGTATCATGATGTTGAATTGATCGAGCTTGCTTGCATCGAGTTGCAGCAGCTGCATAAGGGAAAGCTTCGATAATCGGAAGTTGTTTTCGGTTGACACAAAGGAAGCGTTGTCGGCTGCCAGTTGCGCTTGAAGGTCGTTCAGGTTGCTCACGGCGATTTGACCGGCGCCCACGAGTTGCTCCATTCGCTTCACTTGTCGGTCGGTGCCGTCGAGTGTGCGACGGGCAATGTCCATGAACTCCTTATTGATGATGACTGCTAGATAGGCTGAAGCAACGTTGAGGGCGATATCGTTGCGCATTTTCTGATAATTCCATTTCGCGGTTTCAGTATTCAGTTCTGCCTGTTTAAGTGTGTTTACTTGACGCAAACCATTGAAAAGATTTACACTGGTAGCGATACCGAAGTTATTGCTTTGAATGCGGGAGCTGGCGAACTGGTTAGTGAAAGGGTCGATACGTTGCCCCCAGTTGTAGCCGTGGCCGCCTTGCGCATTCAGTGAGGGAAGCATGGCACCAATGGCGCTGGTTTCATTTAACCCATTGAGGGCAACATTCTCTTCGCTTAATTGAATAGCAAGGTTGTTCTGAAATGCATAGGCGATGCATGAGTCGAGCGTCCAAACCTGAGCGTTTGTTTGAAAGGTTAACAACGTACAAGAGATGGCGAACAGGCAAGCCTGAATGGAAATGTTGGAAAAGGTCATCACAGGCACAAACTTAGGGCGGACGTTCCGTTTTCTTGTCTAAAAAACGTTATCGTAAAATACATAGGGAAATGACCGAAATCATTTCTCAGGCGAGTGGAATCAAAGATCTGTTACTTCAATCTCGACACGGCGATTGGCACTCACCTGCCATTCAGTTTGGGGGTCGGGGTATAGCATCTGCTTATTACCCATACCGCGTGTTGAGAGGCGATCTGCAGCAATACCATGCTGAACTAAATAATCAACCACTGCTTCACCTCGTTTTTCAGATGCGCGACGATAATA
>CANIAA010000220.1 GCA_947465255.1 Flavobacteriales bacterium
AGGAGGAGTTACAGCTCAAGTATTTACACCTGCTGACGGCAGCAAGGTTGAGCAGACTCAGGAGTATTTTCAAGGTGAATTGACCGACTTTCAGGTTTCAGCATCCGGAAAGGGAGTTGCGTACTTACGGTATGAGACAAATCGGTGGGTATTGTATTGGGACAATATTAACGGAGGACGCGAGACACGGGTGTCAAAACCGGAAGAGGCTAACGTAGTTGATTACCGCTGGGTTGGCGACGATGCAATTGTCTACGCTACAGGCGAAGGCAAAATAGGTTCGGAGCTGCACCGTTGCGAGACCTTTACGAAGACCTATAACAGGTTAACGAGTACACCGGTTCTTATTAAGTTCCTCGATTCACATCATTACAACAACGGAACGACATTGCTGATAAGAAGCGCCAGTGATGCGGCTTCCACGAAGGTATACAGCATTCTTCCCGGTATGCGTGAACTCAAGCACATTTCATCAGGCACAGGTGTCAATTGGGTTGAAGGCCTTGGAACCGGAGCTACGTTCTTTATCGAAAAAACAGAAGAAGGTGTTCGTTTTGTGAATGGTTCGCCAGAGGGTGGCGCAAAGCTTGGCATGGTCAAAGGGCTATGCGACATTCAAGGGTTGGCTTTAGCCGGAAAATCGAAAGAGGAGGTGTACGCCCTCAGCGACATCAACAGAAGCACAAGTGCTCTGGTCAAAATGAATATGCGCGATGCCGTGGAAACTGATGTCGTGTTTGAACGCAATTCGTGTGTGGTGTCAAAGGTGTTGTTTTCTTCAACCAAGAGCACGCCGTTGGTTGTTTGGTATGTTGGCGCAGAGCGTGGATTTGAAGTCGTCGACGAAGGGTTTAGATCCACAGTGTCAGCCATGACGGAAAAGCTTCCAACGCTGTATGGTTTCGATATCACACACTCAGATTTATCCGAGAATGTTTGGATTTTGAGTGTGTTGAATCCCGGAGGTGCGCGTGTTTATTACCATTACAATGTTTCAAACCGTGAGTTGAAGCAGTTTGGAAAACAGCAAATCACACGTGAGCCGGTTGCCCCTGTTACAGACTTTCTTCAGACAGACGATAATGACAAGATTATGGTACGCTACTATTCACCTGCAGAGGTGAATACGAAGTCGCTCGGTGTTCTTGTATTTCGTGATTCACCATGGCAGCCTGCAGGAGAAGGTGCAATGGATGTGCTCATACAAAACCTGCTTCAACAAGGTTTAGTAGTTGCTGAAATTGATTTGGCTTATTCAGAATCGAGTCGAAAGAAACTAATTCATGCGGGTTACGATCAACTTGTGGATCGTGTCATGAATCAGATACCGATGATACAGAAATCGATGATGAGTAATTTCGGCTTATCACAGAATGTATTGGCAGTGATCGGGGAAGGAATAGGCAGCAGAGCAGCGTTGCGCATAACTGCAGCAAATACCGCTACAGTTCTTCGCAGTGTGTTAATCAATGCCGCACCTGAGTTGTCATCGTATATGAGTGCTCAGTTTCCTGTGGAGTTAGGTACCCAGGATTTTGTGCTGGGTTATAATGGAGGAGCACAGGTAATGTCGCTTTCATACATAGCTCGTGAACCTCTCTTCGTATACTCATCTTCGAAGGAAGCTTCATATAAGTCGCTTATAGAGCCTTCTATTCAGAAGTTCACACGCGAAGGACGTTCCCCTGAAAGCTATATGGTAGGGGCCGGTTTTGATGAGCATTTTAGTGCAGGTATTGTTCAAGCTATGGGAAGTAAGATAGCTGATTACGTTCGTAAATAAAGTCGATTAGCCTTAAATAAGAAGGAGAAATTCATGGCGCATACATTTGAGTTGAAGGCGATTGATGCGGGAAGTAATGCGCGTGCTGGCATATTGCGAACCGACCACGGGGAAATTCCTACGCCCATTTTTATGCCGGTAGGAACAGCCGGTACGGTTAAAGCGATTACACAGCAAGATTTAAAGACTGATGTGGATGCCAAGATTATTTTAGGCAATACATATCATTTATACTTACGACCGGGCACAGGCATATTGCAAGAGGCAGGAGGTCTGCATAAGTTTAATGGCTGGGATCGTCCCATTCTAACAGATAGTGGGGGATATCAAGTTTATTCGCTCAGTAACAATCGAAAGATTACACCGGAGGGAGTTAAGTTCAAGTCGCACATCGATGGATCTGCGCATTTGTTTACACCGGAGAATGTCATGGATATTCAGCGAGCTATCGGGGCCGATATCATTATGGCATTTGACGAGTGTCCTCCGTATCCGTGTGATGTTGATTATGCGCGCAAGTCGCTGCAGATTACGAATCACTGGTTGGATCGTTGTTTCAGCAGGATGAATGAAACAGAGCCGCTGTACGGTCATCATCAGGCATTGTTTCCCATTGTGCAAGGATCTGTATATCCCGAATTACGCAAGGCAAGTGCTGAGTATGTAGCTGCTAAGGGCGCCGAGGGCAATGCTATTGGTGGATTGAGTGTGGGGGAGCCACATGAATTGATGTATGAGATGACAGAGTTGGTGTGCGGTATTTTGCCTAAGGATAAGCCTCGCTATTTGATGGGAGTCGGTACACCGGCCAATATTCTGGAGTCGATTGCGCTTGGGGTGGACATGTTTGATTGTGTGATGCCAACGCGCAACGCCCGCAACGGGCAGTTGTTTACGTGGAATGGTGTCTTGAATATGCGCAATAAGAAATGGGAGCGAGACTTTTCACCTCTTGATCCGGATGGAGAAAGTTTCGTTGACTCCTTTTATTCGAAGGCATATGTGCGGCATTTGTTCGCTGCGGAGGAAATTCTGGCGATGCAAATAGGCACGCTCCATAATTTGAATTTCTATCTACGACTTGTTCGAAAGGCTCGCGAAAAGATTGTAGAGGGCACATTTGCTTCCTGGAAAAATGAAATGGTGATTAAACTCATGCAGCGTTTGTAATGATCAAAAAGCTTGATCTATACATCATTCGGAAATTTCTGGCAACGTTCTTTTTCATGATCGGTGCCTTCTTGTTGATTGCTGTTGTTTTTGATGTCAGTGAAAATATTGATGAGTTGCTCAAGGCCAGAGCGCCTTGGTATCGAATCGTGACTGAGTATTACGTCAACTTCTGTTTTTATTTCGGCACTTTGTTAAGCTCGTTTATTGTTTTCCTCACCATCATTTGGTTTACCAGTAAGCTTGCGCAACAATCGGAAATAATAGCGATGCTGAGCGGCGGCATTAGTTATGCACGAATCATCAGACCCTATTTTATCGCTTCCGGAATTTTGGTTGCGTTGCTTTTGTTTCTGACACATGTAGTAGTACCCAAGGCCAATAGGCAGAAGTATGAGTTTGAGGTGAACTACATGAAAGATCCGATTACCGTTACGGAGAAGAACATTCATCGGGAGATTGAGCCTGGGACGATAGCCTATTTCTATGCATTTCACCCCGAGACAATTTCGGGCGACAACTTTTCATTGGAAAAGTGGAACAACGGTGTACTCACTTATAAGTTAATAGCAGCCAGCGCGCAGTATTTGCCGGAATCGAAACAGTGGAGGATTATGAATGCGCAGATACGGAATTTTGATACTGAGGGGGCTGAAACCTTGATAATGCGAGCGCAGTTGGACACGATTTTACCCATGGATGAACAAGATTTTGGATTGCGATCGGAGATAACGTCAGCGATGAATTATGCTGAATTGACGGAGTTTATCGAAGCCCAGCGCTTGGGAGGATCAGGCAGAGTTGCCGAGTTTGAAGTGGAGCTTTACAATCGAACGGCATCTCCGTTTTCCATTTTTGTGCTAACGCTGATTGGAGTGTCTATCGCTTCGCGCAAGCAACGAGGAGGCATGGGTGCTCA
>CANIAA010000221.1 GCA_947465255.1 Flavobacteriales bacterium
TCTTCTTGGCAACAAAAATCCTCAGGATCAAAATCTATATCTGGAAAACCAATATTGATTAGAAAACAAACGGTCAACGCTATTTAGGCATCGTCACACCGTACCTAGTACTTCGTAATTTGTACTTAATCAACTACTGCAACACAATCGCCCTCGTATCCACCGGCACGCCCTGCGCGTTATAGATCACCACCTGATACGTTCCGGCTCCGCCCCACGAGCCCAGCTGCAACACCTCTTGCTGCTGGTTGATGTTGGCCGAGTGAATTTCCTGTCCGATGGAATTGAAAATCTTCAGGGTGTATCCTGCGAGTGAAGCGAAGTCGCCGTAGTTGATGGTGAGTTCCTCGCTCGTTGGATTCGGGTACATCAAAATGGTGTTCGAATACGTCACCGGATTGAAACCTGTTGGATTGAGATTGATGATGAGTGTGTCGGTGACGGTGATGTATTCGTAGCAGAGGTTGGCGTTGTAGAGGTCAGTGATTTCATCTTGGGTTAGGGCGCGATTCCAGATGCCGATGTCGTCAAGCGCGCCATCGAAAAAACGATGAACCACCCCATTGTTATTATCAGCCCCGAAATACAGTGGGTTTGTTGATGGGCAAATATCTCCGACAGTAGACTGACTAGCGACCTGATTTCCGTTTAGGTAGAGCTTCCCTCCAGACTGACTATCATGAGTATACGTCAAATGAGCCCAAACAGAATCGGCTTGAACGTCATTATTGAATACAGCGTTGTTATTGACTGAATTGACATTAGTAGTTCCTGCAATATCTACGAAACCATTTAAATCTGAATCATACAATACCAGAGAATACGAGTCGAATTCTTGTTCATTACAAACATCGAATCCCGAGTAAAACCACTTTGTTACTAGTCCTTGGGCTTGCTGTAAATTATTGCTTTGCGGAATTAAAACCCATGCACTAATTGAAATCGAACCTTGAATGGAAATAGATGAGGAGTTTTCTACTCTGATAAAATTTTGTTGTCCATCAAACTCGTAAGCCGCATTCGCCTCCCCAAACCGATCCTCCGACAACGTCGCACCATTCACTGTTCCGTTGTTACCGTTGCCGCTTTCATCATTGGCGTTGCTGTTAAACGGCCACCAGCCAACGAGGCAGTCGGTGGGAACGTAAGCCGGTGGTGTTTGCGCTGTTGCGGCAATACGTAACCCCAAGAGCACAGCGATTGTCAGAAATACACTTTTCTGTTTCATTGTAAAAATTGTTTTTTGTTCTACTCTGCCCCGCAGTAGAGTTGGTTTTAATAAATAAAGCGTGGGACAGTTACCGATACCTGCAAGTGAGGGAGTCGAAGCCCTGAAAACGAAGTATAGTAAAGCCCACGCTTTTGCGTGAGCGTTGTACTAAAACCTCTCGTTTTCCGGAATTTTCGACTTTTCACCTGCGAGTGTTCAGCAAACGCTGTATTGTATGTCAGCCGTTGTGGCGGTTGATTATGTCATGTGTTGGGTTTGTTGTTGCGAATGTAATGCGAGAAGGATTGGCGGCCTTCGGGCCTTTTTGTTTTTAACCGCAGAGGCGCCAAGCTCGAAGAGAATTAATCTTTGCGTTTTCGGCACCTTTGCGGTTAGAAATTTGTGCGGTTTGAAGGCTATTCACACGGAAACTTGCAACGTTCAATTGCTTTCAACCGGCGTTTGCTGAGCCTATCGAAGTTTTCGAATACTCTTATTCTCAATCAGCGTCTTCATTTGACTAATAGCAATTCGGTTTAATTGTATCAGTCGCTCTTGCTGGGGAAGGTGTTGATGAATTAGAACTGAATTAATGCTCTCGAGATTACTGAGCACAACCAATTGCTCCAAGGTGGCTTCGTCACGAATATTACCTGTAGAAGAGGGACGCGACTCCCGCCACTGTCTTGCTGTAATTCCAAATAGCGCAACGTTGAGCATGTCTGCTTCATTGGCATACGTGGCGTTCTTTTGTTGGCTGCTCAATTCCTTTGGAATCAAATTTTCCTTGATTGCAGCAGTATGGATGTGGTAATTCACTTTTGCCAGCGTGCGCTGCAGGCTCCAATCCAATTTCAGCCTGTCATTTTCCTCGGCCTTTAATCGTTGAAATTCTCTGACAAGGTACACTTTGAATTCCGCACTAATCCACATACCAAATTCTAATGCAATGTCTGCATGAGCGTATGTTCCACCATATCGGCCGGCCGCAGCAGTGATGCCTATTGCGCGGGTACTATCCGCCCATTCCTTGACGCTTAGTTTGTAGTTATTCAAACCCGCTCGACTTCTAATTATGGCGAATTCGCCATAATTAAAATGTGGATTGTTTACCGATTCCCAGATCCCAAGAAACTCCATGGTGTTTCTGTTCCGTAACCAATCGGAAATGAAAAATTCGCCATCCTTGGCTTTCAGCATGTCTGTTATTGAAATGAAATCCTGGTCACCATTTTTGGTTACCGATATTTCAGTTCCCAATACTTTCAATTTAGAATTCTTTGCCATAGCAGTCCATTTCATGAGGTTTATATGCAGCGACACAAAGAACTCACGCCTTCCTAGACCACATTTGGCCTTCATTCTTCATAGGAATATCGTATGCCTCAGCCTGCGGTAAAAAGAATAGCGGGGGCTCGAAATGTGAGAAAATGAAAATGGAATAAAACCATATAAAATAGTTGTAAGAACCTCGAGATTGAATAGGCACTTCTGTAATTGACGTTACGCCGCTTAAGCGACTGAAAAAAAAAGAGGGGCCAGCGCCCCTCTTCTTTTCGCAGCATGCTGCTTTTTCAATTTGATGTTTTCCTTTTCGTGGAGCTGGACGCACTGCAGTGCGCCCCGGACCGAGAGTTTGCGCGAAAGGCTGACCGTTCATATCAAAAGAACCGCCCTTAGCCAAAAACTTTCAACCTGCAACCTTCAACTATTTAATATACCGCCAGTCCTGATTATTCTTCACCGTCTTCAGCGAATGATAAATCAACTGAATCACGTGCTCCACATCTTTCATGTGCACCATCTCTACCGTGGTGTGCATGTAGCGCAACGGCAATGAAATGAGCGCACTCGCTACACCGGCGTTGCTGTATGCAAAGGCATCGGTGTCGGTGCCGGTGCTGCGCGATACAGCTGCGCGTTGGAACGGGATGTTGTTCTTGTCGGCCGCGGTAATGATGTGCTTCAACAGGTTGTTCTGCACTGCAGGTCCGTAAGAAAGCACAGGGCCTTTGCCACAGGCGAGATCACCGTTCACCACTTTGTTCATCATCGGTGTTTGCGTGTCGTGACACACGTCGGTCACTATCGCTACATCGGGCTTGATGCGGTGCGCAATCATTTCAGCTCCACGCAAGCCAATTTCTTCTTGCACCGAGTTGGTGAAGTACACACCAAACGGCAACTTGTCTTTCTTCTCTTTCAGCATGCGAGCTACTTCGGCAATCATGAATCCGCCAATGCGGTTGTCGAGCGCGCGACCGAGGTAGTAACGATCGTTCATGATCATGAACTCGTCTTCAAACGTGCACACGCAACCTACGTGAATGCCCATCTTCTCTACTTCAGCCTTTGTGGTAGCACCAACTTCCAGGAAGAGGTTCTTCATGCTAGGCGCTTCTTCTTTACCCGGTTCACGCACGTGAATAGCAGGCCAGCCAAATACGCCCTTCACAATGCCTTTGTCGGTGTGAATGTTCACACGCATGCTCGGCGCAATCTGGTGATCGCTGCCGCCGTTGCGACGCAGGTAGATAAATCCATCGCTCGTGATATAATGCACAAACCATGAAATCTCATCGGCATGCGCTTCTACCACGACTTTGTAAGGTGCATCGGGATTGATTACACCTACTGCAGTTCCGTAAGTATCTACGAA
>CANIAA010000222.1 GCA_947465255.1 Flavobacteriales bacterium
GATATCACCAATGCGGTTTGCGAAATATCGGCCGTTTATCAAGAGGGTGACTGTGTTTACTTCATGACTGATGGCGGCTCGCTGGACGACTGCTCCTCTGAGTATAGTTGGGTCGAAAGTGGTGTTCAAACGATTACGCATTACGTGACAAGCCCGCAGGGTTGTACTTCTTCGGCTACCGGAGAAGTAATAATTCAAGGCTTTACGTTCTACGCTCCGTCATCATTTACGCCCAATGACGATGGCATTAACGATTATTGGTTCCCTGTTACCACCGGAGTATCATCCATGGAATTGCGTATATACAATCGCTGGGGCGATTTGGTGTATCATTCTACCGATAAAGAAGGCCGTTGGACAGGGCAAGTGGAAAACGGCGAATACTTCATTCCAAATGGCATTTACCATTATCGTATCTTCATAAGAGACTTGATTTTACAAGCACATGAGTTTAACGGGAGCTTTTCTGTATTCCGATAATAACCGTCAATTTTTTCCATAGTCATAACTAGTTGATACAAAAAAATTTGCATAAAAGTGTACAGGTATTATATTTGGCTGCAAACTACAATTGACTGAACCGGATAAACTCTACTACTTATGAATGAGGGTTATAAAGAAGATGTATTTTCAACATCGGTTCGCGCAGGCAAGCGAACGTACTTTTTTGACGTGAAGGCGACACGTGGAAACGATTTATTCATGACCATAACGGAAAGCAAAAGAGTCGGTCATGAAAACGACGGACCCGTGCATTACGAAAAGCATAAGATCTTTCTCTACAAAGAAGATTTCGATGGTTTTGCTGAAGGCTTACAAAAAGCGATTGATCATATACGAGGCTTGCAAGGAACCGGTGAGTACCGAACAGCCGATAGCAATCGTAAGTTAGGTCGCGAGTTCTCTGAAAACGGAACGTCCGAAGGCTTCAGCAACAATGGTGATTTCGATTTTGATGATTTAGGAAAAGATCATTAACAGAACTCACTTACAGCTAAGCCAAACTGTAAATCATACGGGCCGCATCTTGCGGCCCTTTTTGTATCGTAACATTGCAGCTATATGGCAAAATCGAAGGGTACGCTTTACTTAATTCCCAATACACTGGGAAGTGGCACCGACAAATATGCGACGCAGCAGCTCGCATCTACTGTTTCCAATTTGGAGCATTTTATTGTAGAAGAAATCAAAAGTGCAAGAAGGCTTTTGCGTCAACTGGGCATTGCACGTCCATTAGAAGAGCTTGACTTTCGTATGCTCAACGAGCACACTCGTTCGCAGGAAATGGACTCAATCATTGAGCCTCTGCTGCAAGGTCTGGACATGGGCCTCATCAGCGAAGCAGGAGTTCCCTGTGTGGCAGATCCGGGAAGCAGTGTAGTTGCCATGGCACATGAAGCCGGTTTGAAAGTGGTGCCACTGGTGGGCCCTTCCTCCATTTTACTGGCGCTCATGGCGAGCGGGTTCAATGGACAACAGTTCACATTCAACGGATATTTACCGCGCGAGAAAGCCGATCGAGTACGAAAAATAAAACAGCTGGAGCAACTTGCATTGGCCGGAGTAACCCAACTATTTATGGATGCTCCATACAGAAACAATCAAGTACTTGAAGACGTTTTGCAAACATGCCGCATGGAAACCAAGCTGTGCATCGCTTCAAACATCACGTGCGATAATGAGCGCATCAACACCAAGACCATCATGGATTGGAACGTGCGCAAGCCCGACATCCATAAAATGCCAGTCATGTTTGTTCTAGGAAAATAACGAGACTGAATTTATTCACCTATAATTTCAAGGTATACTTCTCTCTCATTCGCTCGACATGTTCGTACGGGATATCATGCACATTCTGCGAGCCATGTCGATTTTCGACGGTAACTACATGCAACCGATAGTCATATTCTGAAGCCAATTTGAAATACGGTTCCATCTCCCACTCCATCGTGAAGGTATTGTGCAGAATGATTTTCCCGGCTCCTTGTTGCATGGCTCTTTTGACTCCTTCCTCGCATTTCTTGTATGCCAAATGATTTTCTTGAAAGCGAAATTCGTAATGACCGGTTTCATCGGTAAAGTAATCATCCACGCTAAACACAGGGTACATACCAGCCTCACTCAACACACCGGCTAATGTGGTTTTTCCACTACCGGGCAATCCGCGCAGAAGAATAAGCTCAGACATGCGCCACTTTAAATTCACTGGTAAAGTGAAACTCCAGCTCCGGATAATTTTTACGTTCCATATCGAGCATGAAAGAAGAAGGCGCAAGAAACACATCGTTCTCATCCTTGTCCTTTACCATGTTTTGGCCCTTGATGCGTTTAAACTCAGCTAACTTATCAGGATGGTCGGTGGTTATCCAGCATGCTTTGTAAAACGTTTTTGTTTCGAATTCACACTTGGCCCCATACTCGTGCTCCAAGCGGTAGCGAATTACTTCGAACTGTAGCTCACCCACTGTGCCCACAATCTTGCGGTTACCGGGTTCTTGCACAAAAAGCTGCGCCACGCCTTCTTCCGTAAGCTGACGAATACCCTTTTCAAGCTGCTTCGACTTCATAGGGTCTTTATTGACAAGCTCTTTGAAGATTTCGGGTGAGAAGCTTGGAATGCCTTTGAAGATCATCTCCTCGCCTTCTGTGAGCGTGTCACCTATTTTGAAGTTACCGGTATCGTAAAGCCCTATCACATCACCGGCGTAGGCCTCATCGATGGTGGTCTTGGCTGAAGCCATGAACGTAACCGGGTTAGGGTATTTGAAGTTCTTGTCGAGGCGAACGTGGTGGTAAAACTTGTTGCGTTCAAACGTGCCACTGCATACGCGCAAAAAGGCAATACGGTCGCGGTGACGCGGATCGATGTTGGCGTGAATCTTAAAAACGAAACCGGAAAACTTGTTTTCTGTTGGCTCAACCACACGCACACTCGACTCGCGGTGCTGCGGTATTGGCGCCAGTTCCAGGAACTTGTCGAGCAATTCCTTTACCCCGAAGTTGTTCATTGCCGAACCGAAAAACACGGGCGCGAGTTTGCCCTCCAGGTACTTCTGACGGTCGAAAGGATCGTAAACGCTTTCGATTAGCTCTACATCCTCACGCAGTTGCTGTGCGTATTCGCCGGCCAACTGATCGAGCAACGGATCGCTCAGGTCGTTGATGGAAATGATTTCCTCGCTCACTTTTGTCTTGAGCGACTCAAACAGATTGATGGTTTTATCGTAGAGCTTGTAAACGCCCTTGAACGAATACCCTTTGCTGATGGGCCACGAGAGCGGTTGCACCTTGATGTTGAGTTCTTCCTCCAACTCGTCGAGCAGGTCGAAGGCATCTTGCCCTTCAAGGTCCATTTTGTTTATGAAGACAATCACCGGAGTATCGCGCATGCGGCACACTTCCATGAGACGGCGGGTTTGAGCCTCCACACCTTTGGAACTGTCTATGACCAGAATGACGCTATCCACCGCAGTAAGAGTGCGGTAAGTATCTTCAGCAAAGTCTTTGTGACCGGGGGTATCGAGCAGGTTCACCTGCATGCCGTTGTATTCGAACACCATCACCGAGGTAGCCACCGAGATACCACGTTGGCGTTCAATTTCCATGAAATCGGACGCGGCAGTCTTGGTGATTTTGTTACTCTTCACTGCGCCTGCCGTTTGAATAGCGCCTCCAAAAAGAAGAAGCTTTTCGGTGAGCGTTGTTTTACCGGCATCGGGGTGAGAGATGATGGCGAATGTCTTTCTGCGTGTTATTTCGTCTTTGAGAGCCATGGCGCGAAAATAATGCATATAGAATCAGGCATCACGCAGGGAAAGAGTTGCCCCACTGTTGTATGCA
>CANIAA010000223.1 GCA_947465255.1 Flavobacteriales bacterium
AGTCATTTCGCTCACCATCGCAAAGAGCAACTCAATCTGGTGTCGTTTGATGAATTCAAGCAACGCGTCGAATCAGCTGCGCGCTAGCCCCTTGCCCTTTGCATTATGAGCCCGAAGAAGTTTCTATTCATCACCCACCTCACCCCGAAGGCCAAGCGATCGGACCTGCGCAAAGGTTTGCTCGAGCTCATGGATGAGTCACTGAAGGCGCAGACGTATACCGAATGGAAGGCATTGCGTATTGGTGAAGAAGAGCGCACCGAAGGCCCCATTCAAACGGTTGATGCAGCGAGCGCCGAGAGTTTGCGCGCCGTTTATCTGCGTCCCGATGTCAAAGCACTAATTGACTGGGCCGACTACCTCGTAAAGCTCGACGACGATGACATTATACTCCCACATACCCTCCAGATAGCTTCGAAGCTGGAGTTCGATCTGTATGCCGATCGTTTTCACACCTTTCACGACCTTACTACCGGTCGCACCACGCAGCAGCAGCGTCCATGGATAGCGGCTACGTGCATACACAAGAAAGAGCACGCCATCACGCTCAACCGCGGAGAAGGCGTTGCCGACAACTTCATCAACTCCCTGTTTTACGGCGAGCACGGCCGCGACTGGATAGCGTATTACGCCAAACGCACTATAAGATTCGCCCACCCCACCACGCCCGTGTATGTGCGCGTGCTCTCGCCCTCCAGCAAGAGTTCAGGGGCTATTACCTTCCCTGCGCATTCACTCGCAGATGTGGACCTGCAAGCATACGCCGCCTATGTACGTGGCTTCGGCAGTTGGAACCACTACCCTATTCGCAACTTCTCGCACTACCTGCCCAAACTGCAGAAGATATGGTGCGCGTTTTCGCAGCGAGGTTTGGAAGGTGTGCCTCGCGCATCGGTTATGTTGAGGGTGAAGGAACTGGTGCGTTACATCTTGTATCGATTGAAGAATTTTTGAAATCAAAATCATCCAATTTGAAGTCCATCCCAATTCATTAATAGGTTCACTTACAAAATGAATACACTTACTCTCACTTTTTTTTTCGAAAGCATATGCTATCAATAGGAAAGCAGAATCAATTAACACACTTCAATTCTTCGCTAATACAACACATGCAACAACAAACCTTGATTGCTCATTGCAACTCTATCGACTTCTAATCAACCTCTTTTCCCATGAAAATTACCTTCATCATCGCACTCGCCCTGGTAAGCCTTTGTCAATTTACTAAAGCACAGGAAGCACTCAACTACCAGGAACCTCCGAAAGAAATTACCGAGTTGGTGAAAGTAGACCGAGCGCCCTCGGTAGTGATGGACAGCAAAAAAGAAGTGCTTGTTTTTCTCTACAGCAACATGTACAAGACGATTGGTGAGCTTTCGGAACCCGAAATGAAACTGGCCGGTGTTCGTATAAATCCGAACACCAACAGTGCAAGCGGCGTGAGGTACAACACGAAAATCAGCATACAGCTCTCGAGAAGCAGCGAACCCGTTTTCGTGAAAGGCTTACCCGCTGAGCCCCGCATCACCAACATTGCATGGTCGCCCGACGAACAGCTCATTGCTGCCACCAACGTGACTTCAAACGGATTGGAACTGTGGGTGATTGAGGTAAAAACGCAAACAGCACGCAAGCTGACAAACGCCACCTTGAATGGAAATATGGGGTCGCCCTTTCGTTGGTTTGCTGATAGCAAATCGCTACTGGTTCGCATGATTCCCGGAAACCGCAAACCGTATGTGGATGCGCTGACTTCCATACCCAAAGGACCATCTATTTCCGTGAGCGACGGCACCGTAGCGCAAAACCGCACCTACCAAGACTTACTCAAGAATAAAGTAGACGAGGAAAACTTCGAGTTGATGGCCACCTCCGAGCTGCATCAGATTCAACTCGATGGCACTTCAACTCTTTGGCACACGGCCGACTTACACAGTCGCGAGAGTTTCTCGCCCGATGGCAACTATGTGCTCATCACTACTATCAAACGCCCGTTTTCGTATATCGTCACCTACGGAAATTTCCCAACAACCACGAGCGTTTACGATAAGTCCGGAAAGCTGGTGCGCGTTATCGATGAAAAGCCGCTCACCGATAACCTTCCCAAAGGATTTATGGCGGTGCAAAAAGGGAAACGTCAACTTGGTTGGCGCGATGATCAGCCGGCAACATTATGCTGGGTCGAAGCGCTCGATGGTGGCGATCCCGCCGTGGAGGTTGGCGAGCGCGACGAGGTGTTTATTTGGGAAGCCCCGTTCAACGACAATGCCGTTCGATCCATTTTAAAAACTCCTCAGCGCTTTGGCGGCATCACCTGGGGAAACGAAAACATGGCCATCGCCTACGACAGTTGGTACAATACGCGCAATGAGAAAACCTATTTGTTTAATCCGAGTGACCCGTCGCAACCGAAAGTGGTCTTGTTCGACCTCAACTCGCAGGACGCCTACAGCGATCCCGGCTCATTCCAAACTAAACGCAATTCTTACGGGCGCTATGTGCTCGAGCTGAACGGCACCTCGGCCTACCTCATCGGCGATGGTTTTACCGAGAAAGGCCAATTTCCGTTTGTCAATCAGTACGACTTGAAGTCGAAGTCAACAAAGACATTGTATCGTTCTGCCTATACCGATAAGATGGAAACCATCATCGATATACTCGATGTAAAAAAAGGAGAACTGATGGTTTCCATTCAGTCGCCCTCGGAATATCCCAATTATTATATTCGAAAGATGAGCGGTAAGGCCGCGCCCGAAGCCATTACTAAGTTCGACAACCCTTTCAAGAAAATTGCCGGCATACACAAAGAGGTCATTTCATACAAGCGCGCCGATGGTGTTGATTTGACAGCTACCCTGTATCTACCCTTGGGCTATGACCGCACGAAGAAAGAAAAACTGCCCATGGTGATGTGGGCTTATCCGCAAGAATTCAAAGACAAGAACAGCGCATCGCAGAACACGACGAATCCGAACGAGTTCATATTCCCTTTCTACGGCTCCCCCATTTATTGGGTCACGCGAGGCTACGCCGTGCTGGATGAAGCGGCTTTCCCTATCGTTGGAGAAGGCAGTGCCGAACCGAATGACACCTTCATCGAACAGCTTGTCGCCAATGCAAAAGCGGCCATTGACGCCGTTGATGCACTCGGTTACATCGACCGCAGGCGTGTTGCTGTGGGAGGTCATTCTTACGGTGCGTTTATGACGGCCAATCTGCTTACGCATTCCGATTTGTTCGCCGCCGGTATCGCGCGCAGCGGGGCGTACAACCGCACACTCACGCCCTTTGGTTTCCAAGGAGAGGAACGCAATTACTGGGATGCGAAGGACACCTACAACACGATGTCGCCGTTCAATTACGCCGAAAAGATGAAAACTCCGCTACTACTCGTCCACGGTGAAAACGACAACAATCCGGGAACCTTCCCTATTCAGAGCGAGCGCTATTTCGCAGCACTCAAGGGCGTGGGCGCGCCCGTGCGCTACGTAGTGCTTCCGAAGGAGAGTCATGGTTATGCTGCTATGGAGTCGATCTTACACTTGCTGTGGGAGCAGGATCAGTGGTTGGAAAAGCATGTGAAGAATAGGAAGTGAGGGTTGGGGACGGCGAAGTCTCTTTCTCATTCTGTTTCTGTTTCTGTTTCTCATTCTAAAAATTCCAGAAAGAGAAACAGATTTCTATGTCACAAGTCAAGTAATATTTTCAAATTGGTCGAAAATTTTCTTCTGAAAGGAAGGGTGTTTGTCTTTCGATAACAGCCCACACAC
>CANIAA010000224.1 GCA_947465255.1 Flavobacteriales bacterium
CCAAGCATATGAGCGCACGCCACAAAGCGGTGCAGGGGTATATCCGCATCAATGAAGCGGCTATTCGTCAGATTAAACCGGGCGGCATCATCTTCACGTTTTCGTGCTCACAGGTCATCGACAAAAAACTCTTCCATGACAGTGTGATGGCAGCCGGCATCAACGCACGCCGTAAGGTGCGCATTCTGCACCAGTTGCACCAGCCGTCAGATCATCCCGTGAGCATCTATCATCCAGAAGGAGAATATTTGAAAGGACTCGTTATTGAAGTAGAATAACATGGAACTGAAACCGTATCGAATCGACATTCGATTTTCTGATATTGATGTCATGGGGCATGTCAACAATGCCACCTACTTCACCTACGCTGAACAAGCGCGTATCTATTTCTTTCACCAGCTGGTAGGCAATGAATGGAACTGGAACAAGCAAGGCATTCTGGTAGCGCGCAATGAAATGGATTATCTGTTACCGATTCATTTCAACGATAAAGTAGATATTCATGTCTTCTGCAAACACATAGGCAACAAGAGTTATACGCTGGGATATCGCTACATGCGCGGCGAACAGCTATGTGCAACCGGAGCTTCGGTATTGGTGTGTTTCGATTATGAAGAGCGACGGACGATGGAGGTGCCGGAGAGGTGGAGGAAGTTGCTTGGTGAGTTAGGATAATAGGATTGTAGGATAAAGGGGTTGCCAAGGACTGTTGCTGATTCTAAAAATTCTAGAAAGAGAAACAGAATCAGAAACAGAGTCTATGCCCCCCCCACAATCCTTCAATCCTACTTCACCTCCACCACCATCACCGACCTCGGATCCACCACCAACTCTTTTTCAAGCGAAAATTCTCGGCGGCTCACTAAATCGCGTCCAGCTTTCGCATTACCTAAGCGCTCTTTGAAGCGACTCAGATTAAGTGTATGCGCTTTATCGTTGCCATTGTAAACGCACATCACGGTGTGCTTATCGTCGTAGCGGAAGTAGACGTAGGTGTTTTCTTCCGGTACGAACTGCATGAGTTTCGAGTTGCCAAACCACGTGTTCGCTTTACGCCAGGTGCCCAGGATAGCGCAGAAATCGAAGGCTTCTTGTTCTTGCCTGGTGCGACCGGATGAAGTGAATTTATTCGAAGTGTCGCCGGGCCAGCCACCGGGAAAATCTTCACGCACTTTCGCATCGGGGTCTGAGAAGTTCTTCATCAGAATTTCGGTGCCGTAGTAAATGGAAGGAATACCGCGAAGGGTGTACAAAAGAGCAATGCCCATTTTGAAACTCGTCATGTCTTCTCCCATCATGCTGTAGAAACGACTCAGGTCATGGTTGTCCAGAAAGGTCACCAGGTTGTTGGGCTCTTTGTATAGGATGTCGTGTGCAAGTGTGAGTTCAATGCGACGGAATCCTTCTTCCCAGCCGAAGTTTTCTTTCAAGCCTTTCGTAATGGCATAGTAGAGTTGGAAGTCGGTCACCGAATGCAGCGATGAATTGAATTCCTTTTTTACTTCTGCCTCTTCGGTGAACCACGCCTGCACGGGAGATCCTTGTACCCATGTTTCACCAAACAGAAAGAAGTCGGGATACTCAAGTCGCATGGCTTCGTCGAGCTGCTTCATGAAGCCTTGATCTGGATAAGCGTAAGTGTCGATTCGAAATGCATCGATGCCGGCGTATTCCACCCACCACAGTGAGTTCTGAATGAGGTAGCGCGCCAAATGAGGGTCTTGCTGATTGAGGTCGGGCATGTGCTTGTCGAACCAAGCGTTGGTCATGATGTCGCGATCGGCTTTGCTGGCGTATGTATCCATCAGTGTCTCGGCACGATAGCTCGTGCGTGTAAACTGCGGAAACCAATGAACCCAGTTGCTGTCGGGCAGGTTCTTGAATAGGTGGTGCTCGTTGCCCCAGTGGTTGTAGACAACATCCCAAATCACTTTCATTCCTTTTTGATGGCACTGATCTACCAATTCTTTATAGGACTGATTAGTACCCAATCGCGGATCAACTTTGTATAAGTCAGTTGCCGCATAACCATGATAGCTTTCGTACGGCTGGTTGTTTTCTAGAACAGGGTTGAGCCAAAGTGCAGTGACTCCGAGACCTTGAAAGTAATCGAGATGATTGGTGATTCCTTGAATGTCGCCGCCGTGTCGTGATTTCAGCCCGGCGCGGTCGGCCTTTGGTTCAAGGAGCGCGGGATTGCTGTCGTTGGATGGATCACCGTTTGAAAAACGATCCGGAAAAACGAGGTAGATAAGGTCGGAGGCATCGAGCCCCTTAGATGATTTCGGAGTGCGACTTTCAATTGGGAACGAATACGCATAGTCGTTGCGCGATGAAGCGAAACTTAACTCCACGGTGCCTGCCGGACAATTCGGGGCTATTTCAATTTCAACCAGTAAATAATCCGGGTTGGGAAGTGGGGTAGTACCTATGATTTTGCAATGCTCGCTTTGAATAAATGCTCTGCACTTGGCGATGTATTTCGCATGAAACAGGATTTCCACTTTGTTGTGTTGCATGCCCGACCACCAGTTGGGAGGGTCGGCGCGTACAATGGATTGTGCTGTGTTTTTGTTGAGGATTCCTGCTAGCAGGATTAAACAGAAGGCCAGGAAATGTGGAAAAGATCGTTTCATAAAAAAATAAATCGTAGTGCTTGATAAATGCGAAAGTATCTACATTTGGCACAAAGTGTTCAAAGTACACCAACTATCCAATTAACAAAAACAATTATGAAAAAAATCTACTTGAGTATCTTGAGTTTGATGGTTGCTGCAGGCGCAATGGCGCAGACAGCAGTGACTTTCAATGTGAACATGGGGACTGTAGGAATGACTGACAGTTTGCATGTGGTGGGAAATTTCGCGGACCCCAACTACGACAACGTTGCTGAAAATCCAGACTACCAGAACTGGACACCAGGCGCGGAATCAGGTCTGATGTCTGACGATGACATGGATTTCGTTTACACTGCTACTTTGATGTTGCAGCCTGGTCGTTATGAGTTCAAATTTGTGAATGGTAACAGTTGGGAGAATGTCGTTAACGGCACCGTGACTCCGTTCTCTGAAACAGTTCCGTCTGCTTGCACAGTTGATGTAAGTGGTAACAGCAATCGCCAAATCATGGTAGGAGCGGAACCGGTGTCTTACACAGTTTGCTATGCTTCTTGCGCTCTATGTGGCGAGAACGCGGTTCGTCTGCGCGTGGATATGTCGACGGTAGATTTGGACTTGGATGGAAATTTCGCTGAACCGGGCGAAGACATCAGCCCTGCCGGAGTGCACGTAGCAGGTAACTTCCAAAACCCATATGGTGAGGATGGAGACTGGGTAGCTAATGGCACACCACTTCAGGACTGGAACAATGACAACATTTGGGAAACTACGGTTCAAATCGGTAACATGACAGCAATCACTTACAAGTATATCAATGGTAATGACTGGCCTTTACCGAATGAAAATATAACAGGTTCATGTGGTGATGGTACAGGAAATCGTGTGAATTCAATTTCTGTTGACAACGAAGTTCTTCCTGTATACTGCTGGAGCTCATGCGACCCTTGCTCACAGCCGGTTGCTGTTACATTCCAGGTGGATATGAACGCATCATGTGCTGATACATCTCCCGGAATCAATTTGATGGGAACAGTTGCTGACTGGGGCACCGGTGCTGCAATGTCAGATGATGATGGAGATGGTATTTGGACAATTACATTGAACCTATCTGCCGGAAATTATGAGTACAAGTTCCGCATTGGTGATGGCGG
>CANIAA010000225.1 GCA_947465255.1 Flavobacteriales bacterium
ACGCCTCAACGGCTGATAGCAATTGGGAGAAAGCCAAGTTTGATTTTAAACTTGGAGTGAATTTCTATAACTCGTTTACCAAGAAGTGGCAGTATTGATTCGAATAGTGAAATAGTGAAGTAGTGAAATGGTGAAGTAGAACGAGCGGTTATTTACTCCTTCACTATTTCACCAGTCATCCTTTTAATTCAAAATCACGGAAGTCGAATCCGGGTGAAACCTGGCAGCCAACCAAACAAAATTCGCTTGCTGGCGCCGGTCGCGCACCAAACCAACGGCCTGCTTTCACAACGTGCTGAAGTGAACATCCTGAATCTAGGTCTTTCCCCAGAAAAGTGATAATTTCATTTCCCGCTTCATCGAGTTCAATGATTTCCAAAACACCACCATCGTGATGGTACCAAAGTTCATCACTTTTGATGCGATGAAGGGCTGATGTCTCTCCGGCCTCCAGCAAAAAGAAAATGGAAGTGCACATATTCCGCACACCATCAAAGCCTTCAATATCTATTTGCAAAGGACTCCGATACACTTCGGCGTAATGGCCCCCTTCCGGGTGTGGTGTCAAACTCAAACGATTCTTATAGTAATTGGCGGTATTCATTTCTTTTTTTATTGTTTTTCGTCGTGCTTCGCCAATTCTTGTAAGATGGAGTTGACATCGCCCTCCGTTTCGCGAAGAGTGTTTTTACAAAGTTGAATGAGTTCAGCTGCGCGCTTCACTTTCTGCGAGAGAACATCTACACTTGTCTCACCCTTTTCAATTTCGGCTACAATTTCTTGTAACTCTTGAAATGCTTCTGTATAGGTCATAGAAATATAATATTAAGTGGAGTGGATTGTTTTTACTTCGCTTTCGAAACTTCCGTTGGCGAGGATGGTTGTCACATTGTCTCCGCTTTTCAGTTGCGAAGAATCGCGAACAGGCAGCCCATTCGCATAAGTTATACTATAGCCTTTGCGTAAAATAGTGCGCGGATCGGTGAGTGCAACCACACGCTCCAGATGATTTAAGTTGTTGGTTGCATGTGTTAGATAATGCGAAGTTGAAAGAGCTAGTTGTCTTTTAAGTTGCTCGATACGCTCTGTGTTAGAGCTTAAACGGTGTTGCGATGCAAGTGGTATGCGCTTCACCAGTGCTTCTAACTGCGCGGTATAACTCTCGATGAATCTGATTCCAGCTTTTGTCAACTCACTGGTAGCATAATTCAATCGCTGACGTTGGTTGTTCAGCATGCCTGTAGCCGCTTGCTGTATAATGCGGCTATGCACGTTGAGCTCTCTGTTTTCTTTCAGCAGAATTTCTTGCGAACGACCAACAATTATGCGCTGAAATTCTAAAATGCTGCTCTCGAATTGTGCGAATTGATCGAGCAATTGTTGAGCGACTTTGGTCGGAGTAATTCCATTGTAATAAGATACCATTTCGCAGACCGTTTCATTCGTGGAATGGCCAATGCCCGTGTAGACCGGTATTGGGAATTCAGCTATTGCGCGTGCTAGTTCATAATGATTGAAACAACTCAGCCCTACATCGCCACCGCCACCGCGAATAATCGCAACGGCATCGAATTGATGAGAAACATAGCGCACCCGTTTCAGCGCGGTTAAGAGAGATTCTACGGCCTTATCACCCTGAAGCAACGCAGGAAACAACATGCGAAAAATGCTAAACCGTGCGCCTTGTGCATCAATGATTTCTTGAAAATCAGCAAAGCCTTTACTGCTTTCTACTGAAATAACTGCGATGCGCTTGGGTAATAGGGCATGTTGTTTCGTCTTGTTCAACTGAAACAGTCCCTCACGCTTCAATCGTTCGATAGCAGCTTTTTTTTCTGCCTCAATATCTCCCAGGGTATAACTGATATCAATGTCATGTATCCGCAGCGAAAGACCGTATTGTGGAGAGTATGTAACCGATACTTCGCACAATACTTTGATACCATCTTTGAGAGGCTCTTTTATTTGCTCCAGAAACAGGCGATTAATTTTCTCATAGTCGTTCTTCCATAAAATGGATTTGAATTCCGCTAAGGTCTTTCCGTTTTCCTTCTGAAGTAATTCCGGATAACAATGCCCCGATTGATTATAATGATTGAGCTTATTCATCTCGGCCTTCACCCAGTAGGTGCGATTGAAATGCGTCGAAAACATACGCTGTATGCTTTCTGCTAAATCGAGTAGGGTATAGGTTTTCCTTCCGGCGATGACATCAGACATTGCTCAAAGATGCACAGGCTCGCTGTAAAGATTTCGAATGTTTAAAAAAATGATGCGTTGTGAATTTAACTTCGCCCTATGAATTACGCACGTATTGCCTGTTTTTCGCTTGCATTATCGGTCATTCTCGGGTCGATGGGTGCCCACGCCATGAAACCACATCTATCTACTGAAGCCTTTAACTCGTGGGATACAGCGGTAAAGTACCAGGTGTACCAGAGTTTGGGATTGCTCGCCTTGTCGGTAGCGGGAAGACTGCGTTTCGTGAAGAAACAAATTCATCAATGGGCCATGCACGCCATTGTATTGGGTATGCTGTGCTTTTGCGCCTCTCTCTATTTGCGGTCGAGCTCTACCGTAACAGGAATAGACTTCTCCTGGCTCGGGCCAGTGGCGCCTGTAGGAGGTCTTCTGTTTATTGGAGGTTGGATACTGGCCGCTTTTTCTTTTAGTCGAATAAATGAGGAGGAGGGCAAGTAAGCACTTAGTGCTGAAAACTCAGAACTTTCTCAAGCTCAGCGGTGAGTGTTGGCAAGTGCCGACGTTCGATCATGAAACTGTTGAGCTCTGCAAACTCTCCAAAAACGTAGTGCTTTAACGCTGCCTCGCGCAAGTATCCTTTGCCTGTGCTTCCTCCTGTGCCGGCGCGCGTGCCTATCATGCGGTGAACCATATTCATGTGTCTCCAACGCCAGGTTGCCAGCAGTTCATCAACCTCCAGGCAAAGATTGATGATGCGATATGGATTCTGCAGTAACGGATAATCGCGGTACAGGAGTATGAACAATGCTGCTCTTCTTGCTCTGTCTGATAAAACACCTTCCTTCGTTTCAGGACTCATAAACAATTCATCAAAGCGCTGCATGTTTAGCTTTTCACCATCACCAAGCGACTCGCTGTAGGTTTCGCGGTAGTGGTTCCAAAATGCGAGGTCGTTGCCATTTTCCCACAAGCGCTCGTCTTCAAAAAAGGGCATGCGCTCCAACCAGTGGTTCAATAGCTCAAGAATAGTCGGTTCGGTTGAAAGCGCCTGAATCTTCGCTTTGTCGTCGGGACGGAGCTGACTGGTGTAGTATTCCTGTCCATGACGATGCTCCATTTTCAAACCTAATTTGGCCTCCAGAATTTTAAACTGAATACTTTGGAAACCACTTGCAGGCCTGAGTAAATCTCGGAAATCAAGAAAGTCCAGTGGCGTCATAGTTTCCAAAATATCAACCTTGTGCACAAGCACGCGCATAATTTCTACCACACGAAACAACCGACGCGAAACCATCATGAGCTCAGGCGAGTTGTCGTTGATGGAAGGCTTCGACATAATGCTATGCACTGAATCCACTTCAAACATGATTTGCTTGAACCAAAGTTCATATGACTGGTGAATGATGATGAACAACATCTCATCGTGGGCATGGCGCTGGACTTTATCGCTTTCGAGTTCCTGGGCGCCGAGTATTTTGTCTAATTGAAGGTAGTCGCTGTAGTACATAATTTTGTTTGCTAGTGGCTCGCAAGATAAGCACGTTGGGCAGCTTGTG
>CANIAA010000226.1 GCA_947465255.1 Flavobacteriales bacterium
GTTATGAGGCCGCCTTATTGGTGAAGCCGGAGGCTCAGTACCCGAAATCCAAGATAGAAACGATTGACTTGTTAATGGCTCAAATGGCCCAAAACGATGCTAATGCAGCTCAGGCATTGGCTGACTCACTGGCAGCAGCAGCCGAAGCCGAGCGCCTTGCAGCAGAACAACGTTTGGCTGACTTACTGGAGCAGGAGCGTTTGGATCAGGAGCGCAAGCGACGTGAGCTAGAGGAGGCCCGCCTTGCGGCTGAGGCGAAGTTGGCCGCGAAAAAGCGTAAGTGGGATAGTAATGTGGATGTAGAAGCCGAAGATCAAGTGGAGCGCTATTATCGCGAAGCTGCTGAAAAAGAGTATGCCAATAAGGTTCGTATGACGCAACAAGAGGTGATGGATTATGTTGCGTTTTTCGAGCAGAAGGATAAGGATAGCGATGTTCTTGTTTCTATCAATCGAGACCGTGTCCGTGATCAGATGGAGACTCAATCTGAGTTGATGAACATTGGCTCCAGTATTCAAAGCGCTGCCATTGCAGACAATGAGCGAAAGAAGAAGGATAAGGATAAAGAACAGTCTGAAGCCCAGAAACGTGCTGATGTGCGCATAAGAGATAACAAAGAGAAGGTAGAGAAGCAACGCGAGGTTCAAGCTTCCGTTCAGCAAAACGATCGATACCGCAAGCAGAACGTCGATAAGAGTCAAGAGTTGCATGAGCGCACACAACAGCAAACGGATCAGTTTGAGCGCAAGGGAGCGACACAGCGAACCGAGAATGCAATGAAGACACAGTTGGCGCGCGACAAACAACAATCGGTTGGTGATACGGGCGAGCAGCGCAGAAAGCAGAAGGCCTCTCAGGTTGAGTTCAAGAAAAAGGAGGCCGACATTCAAGCGCGTGATGATATGCAGGGAGCTGATCAGCGTATCACCAATACGCAGTTGAAAATTGATCAGAAGAAAGACGAGGCGGCCGCTTTCACAGAAGGTAAAGAGATAAAAGCACGGGAGAACGCTATAGAAATTGAGCGACAAAAACGTGATGTTGAATTCGCTGAACGTCAGCGGGAGGGTAAGTCTTCAAACGAACGGTATGAGGCCCGCAAGGAGGCTTTTGAAAAGAGCGCAGGAGAGCCAAGAAAGGAAGAAGAATACAAGGTGATTCCGGGAACGGAGACCTTGAAGCAGGGGGTAACCGAAAACTCCTATAAGCTAGGAAATAAAATGGTTACCGAGCGTTTGGTGAAAATCGGCAACAAAGTCGAGAAGTATAAGAAGGTCGTTTCTAAAACCGCCATCTATTATTTTCGAAATGGTCAAAGTATAACTGAGGAAACGTGGAAGCTAGCCACGCTGGCTGAACCCGATTGAGTATGGCTAAACGCATTATCATTATCAATGGGCCCAATCTGAATTTACTCGGTAAACGTGAGCCCGAATTATATGGTCATCAGGATTTTGAAAGTTACCTGGCTGTATTAATCAAGATTTACCATGAAGTTCGACTAGATTATTTCCAGAGTAATGTTGAAGGGGAGCTCATCAATAAGCTTCATGAGGTCGGATTTTCTTACGATGCAATTGTAATGAATCCCGGAGGATACACCCACACAAGTATTGCTCTTGCTGACGCCATAGCGGCTATTTCTACTCCGGTGGTTGAAGTTCACATTAGTAACATTCACGCTCGTGAAGAACTGCGACATACGTCGCTGACAGGAGCGCATTGTGCAGGCATTATCAGCGGTTTTGGATTAAGAGGGTATGAGCTGGCGTTGGAGTACGCGGTAGATATGCGCTAGCCTTTTTTATATTCACGAATCGCGCTTTCCATTACACGGAGTAGAAGTTCCGCATCATGCATAGAGAGCTGCTTTCCCAGCTGTATTCGTCTGCCGGAATAATTAAAGCCAACCCGCTCGCCTCCGATAATCCAAAACGAATCATCCAGGAATGCGAGAAAGGATGTTGGTTCACGTTTAATCACCCCGGGTTTGAAAATGTTATGGTGTTGAAATAGCTCCTTTTTACCCCAAGAACCGAAGGCATTTCGAATGGTGACGCCATCGCGGCTAATTCGAATGATTTCTTTGCCAATTAACCGCCAAAGAAAAACCTTGGTGATACGGATGAAAAAGAACAACCACAGTGAACTGCTTATGATGAAGAAAATTTGTTCTGATTGATTGCTCGCGTTGAAGGCATAATACAGAAAAGCACCGCCGCAAAATGTCCAGGCGGTTATCCACATGAATAGCATCGCCTCCTGCCAGCGTTCAATCTTCTGATTGATTTCAATTTGAATGGCCTCTTTTTCTCGCAACACGCGAATGCGTTTGCCTATGAATTTGGGTTCTGTCTGGTTCATGATTGCGTAATTACCTTCTGGTATAATTGCTCGTACAAAGGTAATATCTTGTCGATCGAGAAGTCTTGAGCCCGTCGTTTTGCCTGACTTTTAAACTTCGTCAGTCTGCGTGAATCTTCCAATAAGTAAATGCAGTTTTTCACCATGTCATCGATGTCGCCCACGTCGCTCATCATGCCGGTAACACCATGTCGGTTCACTTCGGGTAAGCCTCCGGTATTGGTCGAAATGACAGGCAGGCCCGATGCCATAGCTTCCAAGGCTGCCAGACCGAAGCTTTCAGACTCGGATGGAAGAATGAAGAGGTCTCCGATGCTTAGTAGCTCCTGTGGCTGCTTCAGATTGCCGACGAAGGTTACGTGCTGGGCAATATTGAGTTCACGGCATTTTTGTTCTGCGCGCGAACGTTCAGGTCCATCACCCAGCAGAATAAGTTTGGATGCAACCACCGGTTGGACACGCGCAAACACTTCGATGATATCCAGAATGCGTTTTACAGGACGAAAATTCGACATGTGAATAATGATGCGCTCGTTGTCGGCGGCATATTCTCTTCGCAATTCCGGCGAGGTTTCTATTGCTTCGTGCTCGGCATTTAAAAAGTTTGGTATGACTTCAATTTCCTGGTTGATACCAAACAGTTTATAGGTGTCATTTTTCAGGCTTTGTGATACAGCCGTTACGGCATCACTTTTATTAATGGCGAATGAAATGACAGGCTCAAATGAGGCGTCTTTACCCAACAATGTGATGTCTGTGCCGTGCAGAGTTGTAATTACCGGAAGTTTAATGCCTTCTTCAGCGAGTACCATCTTAGCAGTTATAGCTGCGGAGGCGTGTGGAATGGCATAATGCACATGCATTAAATCGAGCTTTTCATACTTCACCACATCTACCATTTTACTGGCAAGCACCGATTCGTAAGGAGGATAGTAAAAAAGCGGATATTCACTTACGTTTACCTCATGATAGCGAATGCGTTTATGGGCGGCTCCAAGTCGAACAGGTTGCGAATACGTTATGAAATGGATTTCATGTCCTTGGTCAGCCAGTGCTTTTCCAAGTTCAGTGGCAACAACGCCACTGCCCCCATACGTTGGGTAACAAACGATTCCGATTTTTAACATGCGCTGCATTGTGGACAAAGTTAGTCAAACATTCAGGGGGCTCTCTTGTTCAATTCAATGAACAAGATGTAAGGGAGAGATGAAGGAATTGTTGGCGTTCAATTCACGTGTATTTGGTTCATAACTCCACTTTTTTCATCGTCGAAAGTTTTATGATTCAGCTACATTCGATACGTGCTGTTGAAGAGGTGATGAAGCGGATCAACGGATTCCTAAAA
>CANIAA010000227.1 GCA_947465255.1 Flavobacteriales bacterium
AACTTCAAACCTGGTAATCTTGACGGATACGCATCGTCGTATACAATGGGTCAATGAAAGTGTATTGACAGTTACCGGTTATTCGATGGAAGAACTAATTGGAAAGACCCCCAAGATTTTCCAAAGCGAACGAAGCGATAAACAGGAAATTGAAAAAATTAATAATGCTATCAGTGAAGTACGCCCTGTTTGGGCAGAGCTTATAAACGTTGGGAAGTGTGGGCGTGAGTATTGGATATCCATCAACATCGTTCCCCTATTCAATGACAAAGGTGAGCACACCGGCTTCATGGCAGTGGAGACCGAAACAACAGAGCGTAAAGAGCTCGAATTACAACGTGAACAGACAATCCAACTTCTGGAGCAATCAAAAACAGAGATCGCCAAGATTAACGAAGAGCTGGAGCAAAAAGTTGAAGAGCGCACACGAACAATAAAAAATCTTGCGCTTTTCCCCGAACAAAATCCAAACCCTGTTCTCGAATTCAATCTCCATACAAAAACTATCACATACGCGAATCCGGCAGCAAAAGAACAATTAGCTCAAATTCTGAAGACTTCCTTCAATGAGATTTTATCCTTCTGTAAAATCAACCCGACCACTTTCGAATTACATACCGAAGAGGCTGAAACCTTCATTAATCAGAAGACTTACGAGGTAAAAGCATTCCCCATTCAGGAAGAGAACATTCTGCGTATTTACTTGCACGACATTACTGAACGAAAACTAAACGAACAGAAACTTGCCAAGCTCATTGCACAGCTTCAACAAACAGAAGCTGACTTAAAAGGTAAGACACAAGCTTTGCAAGCTTCATTAGAAGAACTGGAGCGAACCCAAAACGATTTGCTCAACAAAGAGCGGCTTTCAACATTGGGAGTGCTAATCGCAGGTATTGCGCATGAAATCAATACACCGTTGGGTGCCATTAAAGCATCGGGTGAAAATTTAAAAGCGTTATTCAGCCGTGGACTAATTGAGTTGATTCCGAAGATTACTCCGACCGATTTAGATACGGCAATGACACTCTTCCATACAGCCTCATTCGCGAATCTTTCAACCATTGAAGAGCGTAAATTAGTGCAGCAACTTGCTGCCGAAATAGAGCTTTTGGACATTGAAATACGACAAGCACAAAAATACGCCCGCACCTTCGTTCAAATGGGAGTGTACACCGTTAATGAACAAGTAAAATCGGTATTGAAGAACGATGGAAGAGACCTCATACTGCAGTTAGCATTAAACCTAGTTCTGATATTCAAATCCATTCAAACTACTACGCTATCTGCCGATCAAGGAAGCAAAGTAGTGCGAGCCTTGAACACATTTGCCCACGGTAATCTGGCATCCACTGCTACCGAGTTCAACTTGCACGAGAACATTGAAACAGTCGTAACCATCTTCTGGAACAAAATCAAGCAAGGCTCATTGGTCGAGTTGAACATTCCGAAAGAGGTAACCCTATTCGGATTAGCTGAGGAAATGACTCAGGTGTGGACGAACGTCATAAATAACGCTCTTCACGCCTCAGGCAATCGATGCACGATTCGTTTTGACTACCGGGAATCTGATCTGCATCAAATCATTGAAGTGTCGAATGATGGCCCTCAAATACCGCCATCCATCATTGATCGCATTTTCGATCCATTCTTCACTACCAAATCACGCGGAGAAGGGACAGGGTTAGGCCTCAACATTGTGCATGGTATTATTGAAAAACACAAAGGTTCGATTCGCTGCGAAAGCGATGCACGTTTAACCAAATTCATCATTACCTTGCCTCGCAAAGAACATGGGAAATAAGGCCATTCTTTCAGTAGAAGACGATCAGGAAGCGCTCAACGCATTGCGTATGCAACTCGAGCGTAATTTCAGCAATGAATATCTATTAGAATTTGCTCAAAACGTAGACGAGGCGATAACTGTTATTGATGATTTAATAGCAGAAGAGGTGAACGTAATTTTATTGCTTAGCGACTGGTATATGCCTGTAAAAAATGCAGATGTACTTGTTGAATACATAAAATCAAAAAATCCGAGCGTGCGGGTCATTGTTTTGAGTGGCCAATTAGACATTGTCAAAGCAGGCCAAATGCTGGAAGATAACATCATTGATCGCGTCATCATGAAACCTTGGGATGAGGCTTCACTGATTGGTCATATCAAAACATATCTGGCAGGTTAAATTATGGATGGAAATCGTTCATACACTCTTCTTATAGTCGATGACGACCCACTCATTCTTGACGTGCTTCGCATTCAATTGGAACATTTTCTTCCTGATAACATTACCATAGAGAGATCCGCCAGCGGGGAAGAAGGTCTTCAACTTATGAGGGAGCTTGCAGAAGACGGGCAAGCACCCGTGGAAATTATCATATCAGATTACTTCATGCCCGGATTAACTGGAACAGAATTCTTGCTGCGAGCACATGTTATCAATCCGGCATCCAAAAAAATTCTGCTCACAGGTCAGGCCGACGAGGAAACAGTCAATAAGATTCTGGAGGAAACAAATTTGTTTCACTTCATGACCAAGCCCTGGAGTAGTCAGGAATTAAAACAGCTTATAGCTGATTTTATATCAGCGATTGAGCAAAGAATCTAATTCAGCCCATAAGTTTTAACGCCGATTTGGTTATATTTGGTAACCTTAATTACCAAAACCAACTTCCTATGAAAAAACAGCACGCCCTGTGTTCATTGGCAGCAGTAGCCATTGGCATTTTTCTCATGCAATGCTCTTCGGCCCCCTCCGAATCAAAAAAAGAAAATGTGACAGCAGAAGCCAAACCTTTCTATGGTGGATTTGCGAGCGCTGAACTGTATGGTGAACACCTTGTCACCATCTGTGCCTGTAACGATTGTCACACCCCAAAAAAGATGACTGACCATGGGCCGGAGCCCGATAGCAGTTTGTGGCTCTCCGGCCACCCTGCATCGATGCCGGCACCTGCTGTTGATCGCACGGACATGGCCGAGCGAGGGTTGGCTGTGACTGATTTTCTGACAGCATGGGTTGGCCCCTGGGGGACAACCTATGCGCCAAACATCACCGGTGATGAAACAGGCATCGGTATGTGGAGTGAACAGCAGTTCATAAACTGCATTCGTGAAGGAAAACTAAAAGGACTGTCGAGACCACTCTTGCCCCCGATGCCTTGGCAATTCTACAAAGCCATGACCGACGAAGAATTGAAAGCTATTTTTGCGTATCTAAAATCGACTAAGCCGATTAAGAACATTGCACCGGCCTACGAACCTCCAACGATGAATTAACCCATTTATCACTTGAAACACCTCATTGCTCTTGGCACGCTAATACTTGCCCTAACTTTGGGCACCAGCTGCCAAAACACACCATCACACATGTCACAAGAAACATCAACCAACCCACTTTTGTGCGACCCCAAACAAGGCGTTTGCGAAATACCGTCAGCCGATGTTACCGCTGAAAACAACACTCATGTAACGACAACTGACAAAGCGGTGAAGATCATCTATTTCACAGACCCTATTTGCTCTTCATGCTGGGGCATTGAACCGCAGCTTCGTCGGATGAAAATGGAATATGGTAACTACATCGAAATTGAATATTGCATGGGTGGCCTGCTACCCTCGTGGGAAGGCTTTAATGGCGGTGGCATCACCAAACCCTCCGACGTTTACCACCATTGGGAGGAAGT
>CANIAA010000228.1 GCA_947465255.1 Flavobacteriales bacterium
CTGGCTGATCCGGAAGGTCAGTTCCAGGAAGAAGAAATGCGCTGGAAGCTAGAGAACATCACCACAGGCGAAATTGACTCTTCATTTAACGCATTCTCTTCCATCAACGAAGACTTGCTTATTGATTATGGCTTGAGTCTAACCTGGGGTCAATACCAGTACTTCAACGAAGATGGAGTGGTGGAAGCTCACAAAACAGACCTGCTCGATTCAGGAATTGAATTTGCCGATCCACTCAACCCATGGCTCACCGGTATTCCCGATGTAGATGGGTTCGATGAAATGAACTGGATTCGCGCAGGTTCGGTAGAGTCAACCGAAAACACTCCGGAAGAGGAAGCTGTTTACGATGACTATCAGGATGGTGATCCGTTTACGGATAATACCGAGACCTTCGAAAAGGTACTCGATGGAACCTGGTCACCCTATTGCTTGACTTCGTATACAACAACGCTCACCGATGGAAGCTGGGTAAACATCACAGCACCTACTTCAGAGGAATTAGCAGGTGACCTTTCACCGGCCCTGGAGTTCGGCAACATCTCTAACATCAAAGGATTGAACAACGTAGATATCGTATTCACTGCCGACAAGTCGAAGTGGACACGCTGCGTGGTACTCGAAATGCAGTCGATTGCTGACATTGCCAACGACCAGTTCGATGGTGATTTTGGTGAGCCTGAAAAGATGAAGTGCCGTCGTCATAAGTCGGTCGACAAGAATGGCCGCACGGCTGACGATGCCGGATTCAATGGCTCAGAGGGCGACCTTGTCAGCCCATGGGGCATGGGTTGGTTCCCGGGATATGTGATTGACGTGGGCACAGGCGAACGTTTGAACGTAGCCTTTGGTGAAGACAGCTGGCTCGCCGGTGAAAACGGAAACGACATGATCTTCAATCCATCGAATCGCATGTTTGGTTCGAACGGTCAGGCGCTCTTCGGTGGTCAGCACTGGATCTATGTGTTCAAGAACATCCGCGCAGAGACATACAAGAACTTCGATGCAGCTGAGCCGGGCTTGGGTGCCGATGTGGACTACTGCCCCGGTTATGACCAAGGTGCATTCCTCTTTGAGAAACTCAGCGACGAAAACCTAACGGCCGGTGACTTTAAGAAAGTATATCGCGCTTGCACTTGGGTAGGTTCAACACTCAGCACAGCCACTGCACTGAGCGATTTGGATAACGGAGGCAATGCGATGCTTTCACCTGAAGAAGGTCTTATTCCAAACACCTGTCGTGTGCGTTTGCGTGTGGCCAAGCCATATGCGAAGGCCAACCCAAGTGGTGGAGCACAAGACGCCGATGGTTCGCTTAACGGATGGAGAAACCTCTATCGCTTCTCAACCGAAGGCATTGCCGCTGTGACCAATAGCAGCGAGACCTTAGAGAGCGAGCTGGACAACATCAACATTGTGCCGAACCCTTATTACGCGTTTAGCAGCTACGAAATCAATAAGCTCGACAACCGTGTGAAGATTACGAACCTTCCGGAAGTATGTACCATCAGCATTTATGACTTGAACGGTACACGCATTCGTCAGTTCAAAAAGGGTGATCCTTCCACATCACTCGATTGGGATTTGAAGAACGACCAGAACATTCCGATTGCCAGCGGCACCTATATCATTCACGTGAATGTGCCGAACATTGATGAGAAGATATTGAAGTGGTTTGGTGTGATGCGTCCGGTTGACTTAGATAATTTCTGAGGACTGGGGACTGGGGACTGGGGACTGAGAAAAGGTAAGAGGCTATTGCCATTCAGTACTCAGTAATCATTATTCAGTACTCAGTATTCAGTACCCAGTGCCCAGTATTCAGTAACCAGTCCCCAATACCCAGTCCCCAAATTATTCCCTAATCGTGTTCTTGATAATCGGCTTCGGCTTGGGTACACTGCGTCGTGCCTTGCGAATGCTCACATTCAAATCAAAACCGATTAGAACAATCACGCAGTTAATGTTCAACCAAATCAACAACACCATTAAGGTACCCAGTGAGCCATAGAGTTTGTTGTATGTCGCAAAGTTGTTGACGAAGTAAGCAAAGGCGAGTGATGTAACTACGAAGCTCAGAGTAGCCAGTGTGGCTCCCACGTTGAAAAATGTCCAGCGACGAATGCGTTTGCGAACACCTACATTGTAAAGTGTACTTATGATGGCGTATACGAGAGTAACCGACACTGCCCATTTTGCCACATTCAATATTGGAATGTATCCACGGTCGCCAATGATTCCAATCTGATGTAAATATTCGAAGATGACGCCGCTAAATACAAGCACAACCACCGCCAGCAACATGATAAAACCGAGAACGAAAATCAAGATGATGCTCGAAATGCGCATTACCAACGGGTGGCTTTTGTCTTCAAAGTGATAACTCTGGTTAAATCCAATCAGAATAGCATTAATACTGTTCGATGCATAATACAAGAGTAACACCGTACCAATTGAAAGCAGACCGCTGTGCTTTTGGTTAATGAGATCGTCGAGTGTATCCTCGAACAGGCTAAAAGTATCGCCCGGAAAAAAACCGCGAATACTGTCGAACAACGACTTCTGAAAATCATCGATCGGTATGTACGGAATAAGAGTAAGCAGAATGATAATCGCGGGGAAGAATGCTAAAAAGATGCGAAATGAAATGGCAGAAGCCCTAGTGGCGAGTTGACCTTTCACAATCGACTCAGCAAAAAACGACGACACATACCACAATGACAGGCCTTGAAAACCGGGCAGACGAAGCGTATCAAGGTAATGGACAGATTTGGCCACCACCGGCATATTGCGCAGCTTAGATTTCCACGTTATTTGTTCTTCTGACATCGCAGCAAAAGTAGGACGAATGGTTGCATTACATCGCCTTCAAACTCAAGTCGAGCGATTGTATCTGATGCGTGAGTGCGCCCATCGAAACATAGTCAACGCCGGCAAGTGCATACTCGCGAATGTTCACCTCTGTGATTCCCCCCGACGCTTCCGTTTCCGTGCGTCCAGCTATCCATTGAACGGCTTCCGCAATTTGTGCCGGCGTCATGTTGTCGAGCAATACACGAAATGCAATGCCTGATTCCACGATCAGCCTCACTTCTTCCATGTTGCGCGCTTCCACTTCAACGCGCAACTTTCTTCCGGTTGAATCGAGATAGCTCTTCACCTGCGATAACGCATTTGTAACACCACCGGCAAAATCGACATGATTATCCTTTACCAAAATCATATCATACAATCCGAAACGATGATTAACACCGCCGCCCATGCGAACAGCTTCCTTTTCGAAATAACGAAAACCCGGAGTTGTCTTTCGGGTATCAAGCAATTTGCATTTAGTGTCGGCAATGAGCGACTGAATGCGATGTGTTTTTGTTGCAATGCCACTCATGCGCTGCATGAAATTCAGTGCGAGTCGCTCACCAATCGTAATACTTCGAGAAGGGCCTTCTAGATGGAACGCAACGTCGCCGGGCTTGATAACCGCTCCATCTTCCAGCAATTTGGTAAACGTCAAAGTCGAGTCGACTTGAGCGAAAACGCTTCGGGCAATTTCAACGCCTGCTAAAATCCCTTCTTGTTTCACCAGTAACCTGGCTTTACCCTTGGCCGAAGCCGGAATTGTCGATAGCGTGGTGTGATCGCCATCGCCTACGTCTTCAGAAAGAGCACGTCGTATAAAATCGTCAAC
>CANIAA010000229.1 GCA_947465255.1 Flavobacteriales bacterium
CCAAGGAGCAATTCCTTCTCCTGAAGCGAGCTTGCCAGCATTAATTCATGCTCCTTGATTGGCGTAATATCTACCCCGTACCCAAGCATAAATGCAAAATCACCATTTGCATTCAGCACAGGAACAAATCTTCGCGACACATACTTCAATGTTCCATCCGACTTGGTGCTTAAATCCTCGAACTGGACTGTTTGGCCCGTATCGCGAGCCTGTAAAAACATTTGGCGGCGCTCCTTCGCTTTTGTCGTGTCTAGATTTCGGAAAGAGCAATAGTCAAAATCATCACGCCCCAACAGAAACTCACGCACGTCTTGATTCACTACAGCAACAGGATTGAAGTACATGTACTTGTGCTCATGATTAAAAATGGCGATATCAACCGGAATGTTATTGAGTATAGCCTCATAAAACTTCTTCTGATCCTCCGCTCGATTATTGACATGAACCAATCGAGTATTTTCCTTAATGACACCCGAAATAGAAATCAACTTTGCGTTTTCTCCTATTGCCAAATGAGCTTCCATTTCAAAGAAACGCTGTTCACCTCTTAACTTTAGGTTTTCCAGTTTAACAACTTTATCGCCGGTTTTTGCCGCACGTAAGGCGTGGGTAATGAGTTGCGCTGACTCAAATTTCCGAAACATCGAGAAGATCTTAGTTTCCGAGGTATTCATTTTCAACAACTTCAATAAATTCTCGGAATACTCCACTCTGCCGGTGCCTACAAACCAGGTAAAACTTCCCAATTGCGCAATCATTTCTGATCGATTGAGATTCTGGATAAGTTGCTTGAGGTGTTCACGGTCGCTATCTAACTGTTGGTTTCGCTCTTGCAGCAACTCTTGCAGTTTTGCGTTAGCTTCAACCAATTGATAGATCTTTCTACGCAGAATGAGTTTAATGCGCAGATAATTGTCATCGAATACACGGTACGCGCGATTGACAGCTTGAAGAAGTGACTTAGGCAATACATGATCCGGATGCTCATGCAATTGCCTTTTCAATAACCAGTGCTTTTCTTCTTCACCCCTTGCCATCACCGTAATTGATTAATTGTTGCTATCAGAAAGTAAATTATTCAAGTGTGCTTTCAACTCGAAAGAATTCCATGGCTTCGAGAAGTAACGATCGGGAATAATCTCAGAACTTACTACCTTCTCTATATCTCGTTGATGTTGCCCGGTAAGTAAAACAGTCGAACACTTAGGGTAGTGCTTTCTTACACGTTCTATTATGTCGATACCAGTGCAATCGTCCAAAAAATAATCGGTGACCAGAACTTTGACGTTCTTGCCCTGGTCAGCCAAACTTGCAAGTAGATCAGCCACTTCACTGCCGGATGTTGCTAGCTCTACATCACATACGCTTCCAATTGCATCTGCAATTTGATAGCGCAACAATTCTAATATGGTGAGGTCGTCATCGACAACAATAACAACATTTTGATGCATAACGGTGGCGAAAAGAAATTAGGAAATTGATGCGAACATAGTGGAATAAAGAGTCAAGAATCCTGTTTAAAATCATAGTGTAAACTATCCTCTTTTGGAGTTCAAAACTTTGGTAACCTCTTGAATCACATCGTTCAGATTAGCGCTTCGCGTAGCTTCTGCGCGATCGATGTTGAATGCTTCCAACACTCCAATTAGCTGATTGATGCCCAGTTGCTGACGTGACAAAAGGTTCTTGAGATGTTTCATCTCTGTAGCATCATTCGCATAAAAACGAACAATGTCCTCATTCGGAACTCTGGTAGCATCGGCCAAGAAATATCGATTCGCACACTCAAACTCAACGCGTAATTTCAAACTTCCGGCGACGCGCTCATGGCTGAGCGACAACATAGCCAAAAACTCATGGTAGGGTAAGGTCAGAAGCTCGCCAAAAGCAACTTTTGCTGCATGATTCGAAAAGCAAATGAATTGTCTGTTAAAATCGATTTCGAAAACAGGATTCGGGTTTTGCTCGGGGAAATTGGACAGACGCAACACGCGCTCATTTCTCTCTAAAACTTTCGTCTCTAGAATCAATTTGTTGCGCATTAATTCAGCCTGAACCAATTCCAACTCGCGGTTTCTGGCATGGATAACTTCATTTGACCTCTGAATGTCTTCCAAACTTTGGAGCGTAGTAGTTTGCAAAAAGACAAAATCAGTGATGTAGTCATGAGGTGGAAAGTCGGGCGCCGATAGGTGATAGTCAACCATAGCATGGTTGGTATTAATTACCGGATTAGAAAGCAGCAGGTAGAGCTCGGAATGAATGGGCTGAATAGTGCACTTGTAACGCTGATTCATTTCTAGAGCATGATAAAACCTCAACTTCGGTTTTGCATGCATGACGGAGTTCCATTCGTCAATGGATGTTGATACGTCCCATATAAAGTGCTGTTCGAATTTATCGCCAATGGTCAGATTGGGGAGGGCCTTGGAGTAGAGAGATCCCTTTTGAACAATCCTCAGCCTTTCATCCAAAATCAAATAACCCGGACAACTCAACTCTAACGACGTCCAAAGTCGAGCAAGCAACTCGCTGTGACGGCGGCCATATTGCCACTGTTGCACCAACGTTTCGAAGTTCCTTGCCATTGAGCGTTGGTAAGCCAGAATAGGTTCATCGGGGACTCCTGCGGCATAAAACGAGTAAAACAAACCAATCGTCAACCCATTTTCATCATGAATTGGCTCAGCAACTAAACATGTCGATCGAGAAAAAACACCTTCCGATAATTCTTTCAGCCAATGCGGCACTTCAGAGCCTATGGGGCGCATACCATCTGCCAACGAGAAACAATATTGCCAATCTTCGTCGCTCAATGTCAGCTGAAGATCAATTATCTCCTTGTGCTTAACACGCACTATTCCGTCGAGACGAAAAAAATCCAAAACACAAAGAGCAGGCTTAGCCGCAATCGAATACTCCATGAGAGCATCTTGGAGTTTGGCCCAAGCAAAATCCGGTGAGCCAAACATTTGCTCCACGAGGGTTGATTGTGAAAAAGCAGTCATAGTCTTACTAATATCTATCTGCAATGCATCAACTGATGCGTCAAAACTCAATATACATTTTAATGCTTTACCCTTGCCGGCGACAATCCGAGCATCAGCATATCATCTGTCTGAACATTCATTCCCTGCCACCGCCGCAACAACAAATTAATTTCGCGTTCTCGGTTTTCGGGAGCTTCCGAAATCACACCTTGCAAAATACTCAGTAACCCTTTAGTGGAGAGCTTCTTTGACAAAGGACCACCAAATTGATCCGTCACTCCATCGCTGTAAAAAAAGAACTGATCATCCTTCTCAAAGGTGGTTTCGATAACCTGCATGTCCCCATCATTCATCGGAGCTCCAAGCGGGCGCCCCTTGAACTTGTGGTAATGCAAATTCGATTCCTTCGACTTCCAATGAACAAACCCCATTTTGAAGCCCATTATTTCCATACTTCGCGTTGCCACGTCCAATTTGAAAACAATTAAATCAAGGCTGTCATTGACGCCATCGGCATTATTCATTTTTGCCAAGTTGTTCATCAGCGAGGTGTTGAGGTCTTGACCAATTTCCTTGAGTACCTGAGTTCGCCTTACAATGTTGGAAATAATTTCATGACATAGCACAGAAAGCAGTGCCGCGGGTATACCATGCCCTGTGCAGTCACCCAAACCACCTACTACAA
>CANIAA010000230.1 GCA_947465255.1 Flavobacteriales bacterium
CCAAGTTTTCGCGATAACGAATTACAACAGGATTGAGCATTGAGTCCAATTCTGTCTGGCCAAGTGGATAACGAAACTCATCATCTTCTTGAGTAGGACCCGTGCCATATGCTGTAATTGAACCTTGATCGATAAGACCAATTCTAATCACATCAAACAAACTCTTTCTATTTTCCAATTCATCAATTGGGAAATACATAGTCTGATTGATTTTTTGGCGAAGGTCTATCACTTGCCAAATACGCTTGGCCCACATTACATCGGCCTCACGCAGGTAAGGATAACCAATAACCTTTCGAGTCGGGTTGTGTTCACGCACATACGCTCCATCGAGCACAGTTTGAGTTTGTGCCAACAATGCATCAGTAACAGACAACACACAGATCAGGAGCAGAAACAGATTTTTACGATTCATAGTATTTCGTTTTTTACTGCAGTTTCAACGTAATAGCCGCCAACTTTCGGTCGGTATTGTCAGGCATTTTACACATGATTTGCTCGACGAAGATTTTTTCACCCTTCTTCATTTTGCGAATCGCCTGGCTAGCCTCATCAGAAATGCGATTTCCATTGCACTTGTATTCCTTCAAAACACCGTTGCTTGACAACGTAATCAAGAAAGAAGTAACTTGAGCGGTAACAGGGAAGTCGAAACCTTCCATGTCGGCGCGAACACCAGCAGCTACCGATGCATCTCCTTGCGGAATCACACTATCGTATGGCTTCTTACCACCGAAAGATGGAATCGGATCAGGAATACGCTTAATGCGGAATTGACGAGCCGGCATTTGAACGCTTTCACCATTGATGTTAGCTGTAACATTGATAGTTGCATCCTTTCCTTCTCCGGGCTTCACGTTGTAGGTGCCATCAGCACTTGGAGAAATAGATCCCCCGCTCATGGTCACAGTCAACGCACTACGATCCACACCAGGTACGGAAACTTCCACCGGGTTGTCCAATCCACGATAGAACACGTTCATGTTCACCGGAGAAACAACCAACGCAGGTTCACCGACAAAGAAAGGCTGAGTAGCGAACGGAATGAATTCCATCTTACCATCTTTCTCATAACCTATTTGACCGGTGTAACCATGTGGGCCAAGGCTTAGGCCACCTGTATTCACTTTGAAACGACACTTTCCATCCGGATCAGCAGCAATACCATCACCAGAGGCCGCAAAAGTACTTGGTGTTGGCACCTTATCACCATTATAAGCACCGCCCATATAGAGCTTTGTGTTACTGGTCTTATTGTATGCCGCCAAGTAAACTTCTAACTCGTAGTCCTTGCCCTTCAAAACGTAACTTTGCAGCGGAACCGCAGCTACTGTGACATCCGAGAACTTCAAGTCAGTTGCGTTGATGCTCGCTGCAAGGAAACTCATAACAGAGGTCTTTGCATTCAATACATCCGTTTCAATTTTCGACATAGTTGCAACAATGGCTGCTAGAGGGGTATGATAGAATTTATTGGTTTCCCAAACTTCCAATTTACCTTCTGCATCCGGCTCCTCGTTGTACACGAAGGTGCTGTCCAATGATGACAAAATCTCGTTGTCCAACGGGATGCTTTTGCCATCGATGTTGGTAACCTGAATAGCCTTCAACTTTTCCTTGAACTCAGTCAACTTCGTTTTCAATTCGAAAGCAGACCAAGGGTCTTGACGAGGAGCTTGCGGGTTAGGACCAACCAACAACGTCGTGTTGTTCTGATTTTCGTCCAACTTCGTTACTTTCTCTCTGCCTTCTTTCGAGCCTAGATCGATTGCCTTCTTCTTGTCCTCCGTCATGTACTCCTCGTAATTCGCTCCTGTAGGGTCACCCTTCATGGAGCAAGCAATGGTGCGAGCCTTGAGAATTTCAATATAGTCAATCATTTCGTCACCCAACTTGGATACTTCCTCTGCTTTTGCCAAGAATGGAGCTGCCTTATCGGCCTCCTTAGCTGCTCTCAAGCCTGCAAGCGTTGCCTGCGCTTTGGTCTGCAATACCTCGGAGGTTTTACCCAAACCTTTGTTGATCTGGATAAACGCGTTCAATACATCTTTCGATATGTTCATTGCAAGAAGAGCGGTGAGTACTAGGTACATCATACCAATCATCTTCTGCCTGGGGGTTTCTTTTCCGCCTGCCATTTTCTAATCTTTAAAATTGGTTGTTTGGTTGTTCTTTTTCAGAGCAGCGCTAAACAATTATTGGCGGGCTGTACCCATTGCGTTAAGCATGTTTGCGTATACCGTGTTGAGTGACTTCAAGTTACGAGAGAGTTCAGAAATGTTCTCTTTGTACTGCTTGGTATCTTCAACAGAATCAGCAAGATTCTTAACAAGGTCGTTCATGTTGCTATACATGCTACGAGTTTTCTCAAGCTCTTGAAGCTGCAACTCATACATGCTATTCAATGACTGCAAGTTCTCGGTCATTTTCTGCAAGTGAACTCCGGCAGCTTGACCGTTCTTCGCTTGGTCAGAAAGACCTGTCAATGACTCTGATGCCGCAGCATACGTATCAGCCAATGAGGATACCTTCTCCGTTGCAGTTTTCAACGTAGAAGCGTATTCTTTAGATGCCGTGGCAGGAGCCGAGATGTCAGATAGATCCTTTGCCTGTGAGCTGAAAGCACGCATTCCATCGCCCAAACTGGCAATCAATTCCGGCTCAATCTTGGCCTCAGCAAGCATATTGTCGAGTTGCGCTGAAACGCTTCCTCCACCAATGTTGCCTTTACTTCCTTTTTTGTTCTGTTCCTTCAATGAGTGCTTTGCTTCCTCCGGCATTGCCAACTCGGGATAAACCAATGACCAATCCGGTTCTTCGTGCAACGGTTCAAATGCAGAAAAGAAGAAGATTACGGCTTCGGTACTAAGACCCACCACCAACAGCAATGACGCAAAAGGCCAGTGCTGAATCTTAAACATCGCACCAATGATTACTACTGCAGCTCCAATACCATAGAGCTTTGCCATAAACTTTTTCCACGCTTTACTTCCAGGTTTCATAATTTTCTAAACGCTTGTAAGGGTTAATAAAAAGGTTGGTTTTTGATTGATTATTCTTCGTTAAAGTCTTCAGGAGTTACATTCTTTCCTCGTCCCAGGTAGCTCATCACACAACGGAAACCGATGTATGACTTAGCTGTATCCTGGTACTCGTAAGAGCGTGTACCATTCTGAATAAAATACCCGATGTCTTTCCAGGAACCACCGCGTATAACTTTACGTTTCATGCTTGGAGGATCGTCTTGCTGAGCTCGGTAATCGTATTCCGAACTCATGTCGTGCGTGAACTCATATACAGACTCATCATAAGCTGTATTTGTCCACTCAGCAACGTTACCCGACATACACCACAATCCATAGTCGTTTGCTGAATATGATTGAACCGGCACCGTGTGGCAACCGTTGTCTTCTACATAGTCACCGCGCATTGGTTTGAAGTTGGCCAGCGGACAACCCAGGTTATTTCGAATATAAGGACCTCCCCAAGGATATGGCGATAGCTCCAGACCACCGCGTGAAGCATATTCCCACTCTGCCTCAGAAGGTAATCGGAATTTCTGAACGAATGGTTCACCTACGAGGTACTTGAATTCATTTAAAATTTGGGTTCTCCAAGCACAGAAGGCTTGGCACTGACCCCAAGTA
>CANIAA010000231.1 GCA_947465255.1 Flavobacteriales bacterium
CCATTGATAAATTGCCCGTTACGTTTCCAGCTGATTTCTGCGGCACCGGTTATGGTAGCAGTAAGCATTACCGGTTGACCACAGCCTACAACCGGGCTGGTTTGGTCGATTACGGCGCTCAACCCTGCTTCCCCCGTAGCGGCAACCCTATCGGTATTTTCGCTTACTCCGGCCTGTTGTGCCTGCGCTGCGAGTGCAAAGGCGCATAGGAGACACCACAGTAAATTCAATCGAAAAATCATAATTGCAAATTAAGGAGGTTTTGAGAGACACTCCATGATGTCCGCCAATACCATAGAAACCGCACACTGCTGCTCACTAAAAGAAAGAAACTTCCGGTAATCAGTAATCAAAAAGGGCCGCCTTGCGGCAGCCCCTTTGAATATTAACGTTTGCAGATTTCGAATTAGAACAACCAACCTAAGCGGATGGTAGACTGGAAGTTTGGACCCCAGCCTGATTGCTTGGTTGGGCTAGTAGCTTCAGTTGGGTTACCAGGACCGATGATAGTCTGGTACTCAACAGCTGTGTTTTCAGCATTCCAAGTAGCTTGGTAGAAATCAGGATCCAATTGAGCGGCCTCGCTGTATTTCCAAGCATCTTCGTTACCGGCAGTTGTTTCACGATCCTTGTAAGAAGTGTTGTGGAAACCGAGGTTGATCTCAGCACCGAGGTAGAAATTGTCAACGAAGTAGAAGTCAACACCCGCCAAAGCGTTCAAACCGAACATGCTAGAACCGTTCTTCACAGTCATGTCCCAAGTCTGCCAGTTTTCAGGCTTAGACTGGTCGTCAGCGTTGTTAGCGTTGTGGAACTCACGTGTAGTGGTTGAGCTCTGCATAGCGTACATCAATTCAGCACCTACGTATGGTGACAAACGGTCAGTACCCGCGAAGTGCATTTCGTAACCCGGACGGATTGCGAAGTTGAATGTTTGCATAGACTGGTTCAACTCAGGCAAAATAACTACGGCACCATCAGAGCCTTCAGTCTTGTCTTGCTGAGAGTAAACTTCATTGTTGTTAGTGCCTCCAATATTGAAACCAATGCGGATAGCACTGCTTTCGCTATTGAACATACGGAAACGAATACCGTTCATGCTCACTGGTGAGCCACCGAACGGGTTGAACTCCACTTCAAGGTTCTTTTCGCCACCTTGAAACTTCTGTGCTTGTGCACCTACCACAGAAGTGGCAACCAGTGCAATAAACAAAACTACTTTTTTCATGTAATTGAATTTTGGATTTGTACAGACAAACATCTGATGAATTGTTTCAGCTCGGAACACAAAAACCCGAGTTTTTCAACAATGGGCCTGTGAATTTGTTAATAACCTCAAAATCACTCAACAGTAACGCTCTTAGCGAGGTTTCTGGGTTGGTCAACGTTGCATCCGCGCATGATGGCGACATGATACGAGAGCAGCTGCAGGGGTATTACAGACACAATCGGCACCAGGCTGTCATCCGTTTTGGGTATTTCGATGGAGTGGTCAGCCAGTTCGCTCACGATTTTGTCGCCTGCCGTTACAATGGCTATAATCTTTCCTTTACGGGCTTTTACCTCTTGAATATTACTTACGACTTTTTCGTAGGAGTGGCCTTGCGTAGCGATAACGAAAACAGGCATTTCCTCATCGATCAGGGCGATTGGGCCGTGTTTCATTTCAGCTGCCGGATACCCTTCGGCGTGTATATAGGAGATTTCTTTTAGCTTGAGCGCTCCCTCCAATGCTACCGGGAAGCTGTAACCGCGTCCAAGATAGAGTGCATTGCGGTGGTCTTTATAGATTTCAGCAATGGACTCAACAATGGTATTTGTTTTCAAAACCTCTTCGACTTTATCGGGAATGGTGCTGAGTTCAGCCATGAGTCGATGCAGGCGTTCTTTGGTTATAGTGCCGCGCTTATCGGCGACAGAAAGAGCTATGAGATACAATACCGCGACTTGAGCTGTGAAGGCTTTTGTGGACGCAACCCCGATTTCCGGGCCCGCATGGGTGTAAGCACCGGAATGAGTTGCGCGTGAAATAGTAGAGCCAACAACATTGCATACGCCGAAAATGAAGGCGCCTTTTTCTTTTGCCAACTCAATGGCTGCAAGCGTATCAGCCGTTTCGCCGGATTGTGAAATAGCAATCACAATATCACCGGGTTGTATGATTGGGTCGCGATAGCGGAATTCAGAAGCATATTCTACTTCCGTGGGGATGCGCGCAAATTCTTCGAATAGATATTCTGCCACCAGTCCCGCATGCCATGACGTGCCGCATGCTACAATAATGATTCGGTTGGCGTTCATCCATATTTCCTCATGGCGATCGATGCCGCTCATTTTGAGCATACCATGGTTCAGGTTCAGACGACCGCGAATGGAATCGTGTATGGAGCGGGGTTGTTCGTGAATTTCCTTCAGCATGAAGGAGTCGTAACCACCTTTTTCTATCGTCTCGAGCTTTAGCTCCAGTTCTTGAATGTAGGGCGCCTTCTGTTGGTTTTGGATAGTCACGATTTTCAATCCCGTTTGACGGTCAATCAACGCAACCTCTTCGTCTTCCAGGTAAACAACGTTTTTGGTATACTCAATAAACGGTGTAGCGTCGGAGGCAATGAAGTAATCGCCTTCAGACCCAATACCAATAACGAGTGGGCTGGACTTTTTAGCACATACCAGGCGACCGGGGTTGGATCGATCCATCACCACGATTGCATAGGCGCCCACCACTTCACCAAGCGCAACGCGAACAGCTTCGAAAAGATCGCTGCCGGTTTTGCTCATGATATCTTCAATGAAATGAACTAACACTTCGGTGTCGGTGTCACTTTTGAATGTGTGCCCCTGGTCTATCAGTGCTTCTTTTAGTGTAGCATAATTCTCAATGATCCCGTTGTGGATAAGGGCAAGCTGTCCATCACCTGATAAGTGCGGATGTGCGTTCACATCATTTGGCACCCCGTGAGTTGCCCAACGGGTGTGTCCAATTCCAATCGTGCCATCGATGTCTTTTCCTTTGACCAACGCTTCAAGGTCTGCTACTTTTCCTTTGCATTTATAATGATTGAAGGCGTTGTTTTCGATCATGGCAACACCCGAGCTGTCGTATCCACGGTATTCAAGTCTTTTAAGACCTTTGATCAAAATGGGATACGCTTGCTGACTCCCGATAAATCCTACTATTCCGCACATGGTTGATAAGGTATAAGTCTGAAACAAAAGTAAATGAAAACAGCGTTAATAGCTGTAGGTGATAATAAGCCGAGTGTTGAGCGTTTTATCTTCGCTGAAAGCAGGGCCGCGCAATAGGCTTCGGCGAATACCTAGTGAGTTGTATAAACCGGCAACACGAGGGCCTGCAACCAGAAGTAATTCCGTGTTTTCTATTTCACCGGCGAGTATACTTTGAACGTGTGAAGTGATATTGAACCTGTAGTAGCCTTGAGCTTTGCGGAAATTACCGCCGGGATTTTTGCCATAGTCGGCGGTAAGTGCAAATGCTGCGGATGATTTCTCATATACGACATTCACACTGTCGAGCATGTCGAATTTCGTTTCATTGTCGAATGGCACTACGAGTTCAGCCTTGTTAATGATGGCATTCGGCAAATCGCGCATCCAGAGCACATCGCTGAGATTGAC
>CANIAA010000232.1 GCA_947465255.1 Flavobacteriales bacterium
ATTAATCCGGCACTCGACAATAACTACAACAGCAATTGGCTGGCTACTGTCAATCCGAATCAATACCTGGCCAATACCAGTGGATTCCAGAACACACGATTCGATCCAATGGGCTTAACGTGTCAGGATAGCACAGCGTGTAATTATGATCCGTTCATTGAGAGCGAAGCATTCAATTGTGATTATACCTGCTTTTGGCCGGATGCTACTCTTGATAATGATGCCAGCAACTCACCTGTCGTTTTGAATGATGGTTCCGCATTGCGGCTTGGACGATCAGAAATGTTCAGCGGGAACTCGATGCCTCAAACACAATGCGCGGTTGGATACAACGACGCATGGTTCGAGTTGAATACGCGCAACTACGACACGGTGCAAGTGAGTTTAAATTTCATAAACAACATGCCTTCGATTGGTTGTGATATCTATCGAAGAGTGAATGAATCGCTGATGCCGGTGACTTGCTTCACCTTCTCGGCATCCACCGTTTTGAATTTTCACGACTATGTGAATTTTGGTCCGAACCAAGAGTTTGTGTTTTCGCTCTATTTGCTCGCTACTTCATGTCCGACATGCGCTACCTCAGCTATCGACATCCAAGCGAATTTCTTCAGTCGCTCGTGCACGGATCCGTTGGCCTGTAACTATAATCCTGCTGCAGTAGTAGATGACGGCAGCTGCGAATACGGCAGTTGTTACGGATGTGCAGATGAAGAAGCGTGTAATTACAATCCTGCAGCAACATTTGATAACGGAACCTGTTGTTTCAACCGATGCGTAACAGTCACGATGACACCCGCAGATGTGGTTGAGGACATGCAATGGCAGATATTCGGTTCAGACTCTGCACTGGTAGTGGAAGGAGTATTTACGGAGGAACAACTCCTTTGCTTGAGTGATAGTTGTTACACCGTAGTGCTCGCCGACACCGCTTCAAACGGATGGAACGGCGGTGAGTTTTCGATACGCGATGAGGTTGCTTTTCTTGCACAAGACAGTACCGTTCTCGATAGTTTGGATGTGACCTTTCAGATTTGTTTGAATGTGATTCCTCCGGTGATGGGATGCATGGATTCGACTGCGTGTAACTACAATGCAGACGCAGAGGAGGACGACGGATCGTGCGCAACTGCTTGTGGCGGATGTACTATTGACTGGGCTATGAACTTCGATCCGCAGGCGACATTCAACGATGGAACATGTTTGTTTCCGCCTGGTGAAGGAACAACGTGTGCATCGCCTATTCAGCTTTTCTGTGGCGGTCCATCGTTTATTTTTTCTTCGGAGGAGGTGCCTAACGACAACTTTGAAGCAGGCTTGACAGGATTGGATTGTATTCAAATGACAGCCTGGTTAGGATGGGGCCAATACTGGTTCATATACACCGATACGGTTTCGAAGCGCGTGACCGTGACATTTAACCAAGCCGTAAATACATGCCTCGGCTTTTCGCGCTACGTGCATGTTTTTCGAGGCTCTTGCGGGAATTTTACCTGCGAACCTTACGATTACACGCATCCGGTCACTTTTGATGCATTGGCCGGAGAAACCTATTACATCCGAGCAACCATAGATCCGGGATTAAGTTCTTGCATCTATTCAGGCCAAATACATATCAACTGTTTTCAGATTGAGGAGGGATGCACCGATGAGATAGCTTGTAACTATAATTCCGATGCAGTAATCGACAACGGTACTTGTGACTTCAGTTGCTTGTATGGTTGTATGAGCTCCTTGGCGTGTAACTATGATCCGAATGCCATTTACGATGATGGAAGTTGTTACTTCAATTGTGTGTATGGTTGTCTTGACAGCACCGCGTGTAACTTCCTTCCGGAGGCAAACACCGATGACGGGTCATGTATTTTCTTGAGTGTATGTGTTCCCGGTTGCATGGATACCATTGCCTGTAACTATGACGCATCGGCCACATACGAAAACGGCACCTGCAACTTTGATTGTTTGTTTGGCTGTATGCAACTAGGAGCCTGCAACTATAACTACGAGGCTATTTACGCCACCATTGCCTGTGATTACTCTTGCTTCACACTGGGGTGTATTGATCCGACAGCATGTAATTTCAATAGTTATTCGCAAACGGATGACGGAAGTTGTTTGTATGACGGATGCGTTTTAGGATGCACACAACCCGATGCATGCAATTACGATTCACTGGCAACTGCTGAAGATTTCTCATGTGTGTATGGCTGCACAATCGGTTGCACCGATGAGATTGCCTGCAATTACAATGCGATGGCAGATTTAGATGATGCATCGTGCATAATGCCGGGTTGCCTACTCGCGAACGCTCTCAATTTCGATGCGAATGCGGGTTGTGAAGGTCCGTGCTATTTTGAGTGCATTGCAGACTTGGATGGCAATGGCTCCATGGACATGTCAGACTTTTTGATGATTCTTGATGCGTTTGGCTGCTTGCAAGACTGCGAGCCGTATGATTTGGACGATGATACCATTGTTGGAGCAGCCGATTTACAGTTATTCTTGGCATCGTACGGCATTTTGTGCGGGGAGTGATAAAGAGGCTTGTAAATCATCCTTTAGAAACTAACTTGCGCCCGCGTGTAGCGGGTGCTTTTTTGTCCGCCTAAATTCCCGAAATTATGAAGATTAGTTACTCTTGGCTTAAGCAATACATTCATACAAACCTCGGTGTGCAAGAGATTGCCGATGTACTCACCTCAATAGGACTCGAGGTTGAATCAGTCGATCGAGTAGAGAAGGTGCCCGGTGGTTTGGCCGGTGTGGTGGTTGGGCATGTCGTGGAGTGCGGAAAGCACCCCGATGCGGATCGTTTGAGTTTGACGAAAGTGGATGTTGGAGGCTCTGAGCCTTTGTCTATTGTTTGTGGAGCGCCCAATGTAGCCCAGGGTCAGAAGGTACTCGTTGCTACAATCGGGGCCAAGTTGCACCCAACGGAAGGAGAACCCTTCGTAATTAAGAAAGGAAAAATTCGCGGTGCTGATTCGCATGGAATGCTATGTGCCGAAGACGAACTCGGCTTGGGAAAAAGCCATGCGGGTATCATGGTGCTCGATAATGAAGCAGCTGTTGGAACTCCTGCTGCTGAATGGCTCGGACTCAGCGATGATTTCTGTCTGGAGATAGGATTGACGCCCAATCGCACCGATGCGTTTTCGCATTACGGTGTAGCGCGCGATCTATATGCAGCTTTGCGCAATCAGTCGGGACTTACCGCAACCGGAGTTGAACTCACGAAGCCTGAAACTTCGGCTATCAATTCTGTCACAAGCACTGATTTCAAAGTCACCGTTGAAAACTCAGAAGCATGTCCTCGCTACGCGGGCGTGCTCATCAAAGGTGTGAAGGTTGGACCTTCGCCGGCCTGGTTGCAAGAACGCTTGCAGGCCATTGGCCAGCGATGCATTAACAATATTGTCGACATTACCAATTTCATTCAGCATGAAATAGGGCAGCCCATGCACGCATTCGACGCTAGTCGTATTGCTGGGAATCAAGTGAAAGTGCGTCTTGCAACAGAAGGTGAAAAACTGACTACACTCGATGGTATTGACCGCACGCTCACCGATCAAGATCTGGTGATAGCAGATTCAGGCAA
>CANIAA010000233.1 GCA_947465255.1 Flavobacteriales bacterium
CAAGGCCTCCAGAGAAATGGAGTATCCTCCCGGAATTTGGGCGAATGAGCTTTGGCTAATAACCATAGCTAGAAGAGTTGCGTAGACGAGTTTCATGCGAAAATTTTGGCGAAGAAAGTGCAAGTGAAGAAAGGGTTAAGTGACTGAAGTTACAATGGTCTTTGATCACAAAGGTTCGTTTACGAGTTGCAGATAAATCCGTAATCCGTAATCCGTAATTCGTAATCGAACTCCCCTTGCATTATCTTCGCCCTCCAAATGCGTCAAGTTACCCTGATCGACAGCAAGCTTCTGCACCTGATCATTACCAGGTTGTCGTGTCAGTTAATCGAAAATCACGAGGACTTTTCCAATACGGTCATCATAGGCTTGCAACCCCGCGGGGTGATGCTTGCTGAGCGAATATTAGAGCAGTTAAAGGGCATGCAGCCGAAGGCAAACATCGCATACGGTGTTGTGGATCCAACCTTTTATCGCGATGATTTTCGTATACACGATAAGCCGTTAATAGCGCATAAGACGGACATCCCGTTTTCGCTCGAAGGGAAGCATGTGATATTTATTGACGATGTTCTGTACACCGGCCGAACTATACGCGCCGGCTTGGAAGGCATTATGGAATACGGAAGGCCGGCGTCGGTAGAATTACTGGTGTTGGTCGAGCGCCGTTTCACGCGTGAATTGCCCATAGAGCCGAGGTATGTCGGGAAGAGTGTCGACAGCTACGATAATCAGCAAGTAAGAGTGATGTGGAAGAAAGATGGGGGTGAGGATAAAGTAATGTTGCTAACCGAATGAACACCATGAAAGTGACTGAGCAAAGAGGGTTGAGCGTAAAGCATCTATTGGGCATCAAAGACCTGACCCGTGCCGACATTGAGCTCATCTTTTCTCAGGCTGATGAGTTCAAGGAAGTATTGGATAGACCAATAAAGAAAGTACCATCGCTTCGTGATGTAACCGTAGCGAATCTTTTTTTTGAGAATTCAACCCGAACGCGTCTCAGTTTTGAGTTGGCCGAAAAGCGATTGAGTGCCGACGTGGTCAATTTCGCCGCTAGCAGTTCATCGGTGAAGAAAGGCGAGACCCTTGTTGATACCGTCAACAACATACTTGCTATGAAAGTTGACATGGTTGTTATGCGTCATGCATCGCCTGGAGCCGCAGTGTTCTTGAGTCGCCATATCGAAGCATCGATAGTAAACGCAGGTGACGGAACACACGAGCATCCCACACAGGCGCTGCTCGATGCTTATTCGATTCGTGAAAAGCTTGGAAGCGTGGAGGGCAAGAAAGTTGTCATTGTAGGGGATATAACGCATTCGCGCGTTGCCATTTCGAATATCTATTGTTTGAAGAAGTTAGGAGCCGAGGTGATGGTATGTGGTCCGACTACGCTTATCCCGAAGCACATTGAAAGTTTGGGTGTGAAGGTGGAGCATAACTTGCGCAGTGCGCTGGAGTGGTGCGACGTGGCCAATATGTTACGCATTCAACTCGAGCGACAGGACGCAGGAGTAGCGTACTTCCCATCGCTGCGCGAATACAGTATGCAGTATGGCCTCGACAAAGCGCTTCTCAATAGCTTATCGAAGAAGATTGTCGTGATGCACCCCGGGCCTATTAACCGCGGTGTGGAAATCACCAGCGATGTAGCCGACAGTGATCAGAGCATCATTCTCGACCAGGTCGAAAACGGTGTTGCGGTGCGCATGGCGGTTATTTATCTGTTGGCGCAGAATATGAAGCGTGGGTAATTCTCACGGTAGTTCATTCATTCGCGAGTAACTGAACGTAGCCCGTTATTCTTTTTCTTTTTCCATCCACATCAATGTAATTTGAAACATAATAATATGTTCCATCTGAACACAAATCACCTTGATGTTGCCCGTTCCAATATTGATCAGGAGAATCTGAAGAATATACCCGAATACCCCATCGGTTATAGATTTCGACTAAATATCCCTCTTTCTGACAGCTCCCCTCATTAATGTCGAATACATCATTAAGACCATCTCCGTTGGGCGTGAAAATATTGGGGAAGAAATAGCGACAGGGAACACAGATTATTTTTGAAATATCCAGTATCACCAGGCTATCGCAGCCAGATTCCGTAACATAGGTGAAAACAAACTCTCCGGATTCACTGTACACAGCATTATTGAATGTCAAACTATCACCCTGGCATAAATTGAATTGAAATGTTGAACTGGGAGATGGCAGCAGTTCTACTTCGGTGACGACTACTGAATCACAGCCTTCAACGGTTGAATATACGGTTTCATAAATTCCTGAATTCTTAATTGTATTTCCGTTAATGATGAGGGTCTGACCTTCACAAAGTATAACGGAACTTATGTTCATGTAGCTGCTATTTACAGTTACCTGATAGGTATAGGTTGAGCTATTCTGTGATGCATCAACGATACTTAATTCATACGTAGTACTTTCTTCTGGTGAAACAACAATAGAAGGGCTTGTTTCCCCTGAGCTCCAGTTATAGATACCTGCATTGGGAGCAGTTAACGTTAATGACTCACCGGAGCATAACGTGAATTGAAATTCATCTGATGGACATCCATTGCTATTGTTTCCTGGAAGGCAAGGGCATTCATCGAGAAAGTCTGCGACCCCATCATTGTCGAGATCCGAGTTCGCTCCTGCGTTACTATCTGCCACAAGCAACAAGCCGTAAGGATTGAATGTGCCGTTGGGGATATTATAAATAAGTACGTCCACGAAGTTTTCACCTGCTTGCCAGGGTCCGTCGAGGTCCATTTGCAGAAAGCCTCCGGGTGTAAAATCGCCTCCACTTATTCCTTGACTTATACCGTTGATAAATACGTCGTGAATAGAATTGTCTGCATAACCACTAAGGAATAAGTTATAGACACCCTCATCAAGAATACTTTCACCATTGCATGTGGAAGGTAGGTTTAGGGGCAGGCGGAAAAACTGGTATCCGTCTCCTAAATTTTGGTCGCATGGAACATCGATGCCAGTTATCCAATTGGCATTATTCACGGGAGGGGGAAGTGTAGTTGGATCGACCCATGCTCCAGGAGCGCATGAATTATTGATTAAGCATGAGTCGAATGCGATACCTATGGGACTGGTCGGAGGTATGTCGAACCAATCCGATGAAAGCCAGATTGGATCTATTTGACCGGGCTGGCCTTGACCTGTTGATAGTTGTGCGGCGTTTGGAAAAGTTTGTGCAAACAAACTCATTTCATATGTCCACAAGAATACCACGAGGGCTATGATTTGTTGCTTATTTATGAAATGTGGTATTGTACTGCACATGAAAATTTAATTTGAGTAATGACAGAATTAGACGTGGAATTAACATTGGATAGTGGGTTTAACCGAATGTAAGATAAAAAAAACGCGGGCTATAGCCCGCGTTTTTTTATGAGTTCTTCTTTCATTATTCTTTGATGACCCGCAAACTCGCGGCATGATCCAAGGTTCGAATTAATAGTGTATACACGCCGGCAGCCCAATTATCTGATTCAATAGTTGTCTGCAGCTGTTGATTAGGTTTTTGCAGGATGAGTTTGCCAAGCG
>CANIAA010000234.1 GCA_947465255.1 Flavobacteriales bacterium
CATTGAACAAGGTGATTTTGGCGCGTCGGCCTATCCCAATCCTTGCAATGGCCAGTTGCGTGTGACGCTCGATGATGCCAAGTCATGTGAGTTGGCGTACAGTATTTATGACGCAGTTGGACGGCGTGTCGCCTCGAGTGCAGCTGTTGTGATCGCAGATGGGCATGGAACCTTTACGTTGGATAGTATTGTTTCCAAGCTGCCTGCGGGTCAATACACATTGCATATTCAGTGGGAGCTGCGTAACTCGTTTGTTTCATTTCAGAAAATGACCAATCCATGAAGTCACTTTACACCTTGATTTTTTCTTTATGCGTATTCACCCTTCGGGCACAATTCGCTGTAGGGCATAGTTCAGAAAGTTATACAGATCCTGCAAGAGCCAACCGCTCGATTACGTGTGAGATTTATTATCCAGCGGATGCAAATGGCGATAATGTGCCTGTTGCCGCGGGCCAGTTTCCGTTTGTTGTTTTCGGACACGGCTTTGTGATGGATTACACGGCGTATGGCAACATAACGGAGGCATTAGTTTCCGAAGGATTTGTGATGATTTACGTGGAGACAGAAGGAGGCTTTGCACCGGTGCACAGCGATTTCGGATTGGATCTGGCTTACATGGCGGATCACTTTTATAACGAGAGTGCTAATGCAGCTTCACCCTTTTACAATCGATTGGAAGATCGCTGCGCCATCATGGGGCATAGCATGGGTGGAGGTGCGACGTGGCTTGCTGCAACTACGAGCATAAGTGTCGATTGCATTGCAGGGCTTGCTCCTGCCGAAACCAATCCTTCGGCGATAGACGCCGCATCGAGTGTGTCGGTGCCGGCGATTGTGCTTTCTGGAAGCAGTGATGCGGTTACAGTCCCCGCCGATAATCACTCGCCCATTTTTGAATCTACCGCAAGTGCCTGCAAGTACTTTGTGAATATTGTTGAAGGGTCGCATTGCGGTTACGCCAATAGCGGTTCGCTATGCGATTTTGGCGAGTTGTTCTTTGCAGGTTTATCGCGCGAGGAGCAACAGCAAATCACGCACGAACTCTTACTCGCTTGGTTTGATGTATATCTGCGGGATAGTTCGTCAAGCAATGAGGTGCTGCAGCTCTATGATGAAATGCAAGGCAATACCGAGACGACGATTGAATGCGTGGTGTCGGTTGCGAATTCACACGCGCAAGGCATGCTGGTTTTTCCAAACCCATGCTCCGAGTCTTTGTTTCTCGAAAGCGATGCCAATGGAACCAAAACGTATAGCGTGATGGATTTGACAGGTCGAGTCGTAGTGTCGGGTACATTGATGTTCTCGAGCGGGCGCGCTGAAGTAAGCACAGTGCTATTGCCTGCCGGTGTTTATACTATGCGGGTGGACGATGGGAGCGGGGTGCGGTTTGTGAAGCGGTGATCGAGAAGCTATCATCCAAGGACCATCGCTGAAGAGCAATGAAAACGTGGAGATGTTATTATCTTTGACTTAATACAATAGGAAAAGAATGTACCAGGCAATTGAGATAGATCGCGAAAATTTGACTTTGCTTGGAGTAAAGTTTACGGACTTGGCCAAACTTGAAAGGACGGCAAGCGCAATAGGATCAAACATGTTCGAAGGCTTTGAACCTACAGCCGAACTGATTCAGCTCTATGTGGATTGGAGTTCGGGATCTATTACGGATTCGGATTTACTGGTGAGACTGCACGCTATTCATGGAAAGTAATTACCAATACATAGACCCTGATTTTATATACACCAATAAAAATGGAGTACTTGAAAATATCGCCAAAATTGAGGATGAGAAAGTTCTAATAGCGTTTGAAAGCTTCAAGGTATCCAAGCGAATTGAAGAACTAACAGAAAGTCCAATAAAAATTAAGGACTCCAACTCTCTGCTTGAGATTCATCATTACTTGTTTCAAGACGTATACGAGTGGGCAGGAAAAGTTAGAACTGTTAATATCAGCAAGGATGGTAAACCTTTTTTCGATGGTGAAAGGTTTGAAATGGGTTTCAGGTATATCGATAGTCTGCTTTCAGAATATAGAGATATAAGCGAAACAAATAGTCTTGAGTTGGCCAATAAATTGGCAGAACTGTTGGATTCCATCAATTATTTGCACCCATTCAGAGAAGGAAATGGGCGAGTGCAAAGAGAATTTTTACGACTATTGGCATTGGAAAAGGGACTGGCATTAAATCTAAACCCACCCGATAATAAGAGTATTTACGAGCGGTATATGCAGGGAACTATTGAAAGTGATGTAGAGATTTTGAAACAATTAATTTTTGAATTAACTGAGCATAAAAAGCAATAGAAGTACATCCGTAAGAGTGATTAATGCCGCTAAGCAATACTACTTCATCTTCTCCGCTACCATCGCACGTATCGCACTCTCTTTCACCTCAGCGTGCTTTTCCAACTCATCTGCCTTTGCTAACAAGGCTTCCGTAAACGCCTTGTCTTTGATGCCGCTTGCGTTGATGCGTACGTTCATGACGGCGCCCAAGACCGCGGTGCGCGCACACAAGGCGCCTACACCCGCGTCGGTTACGGAGTTGGGGTTGCCAATCTCGACCATGCGCTCCATGACTTCCAGGCTCGCGTATGCGATCTCGGCTGTGCGGTAGGGAATTTCCATGGCGTATTTCGATGCGCTTTCAATGGCTGCGCTACGTGCTTGCTTTTCTTCGTCGGTGTTTTTGGGTAATGAAAACGCTTCCATGATTTTATTGAACGCCGAGGTGTCTTCATCGACCAAATGCAAAAGCTGCTTTTGATACTCCACACCTTTCACAGCCCACGTGCTGAACTCTTCCCAACGGTCGTCCCAGCCGCGCTTGTGCGACGATAGATTGGCCACCATCGCACCGAGCGATGCACCCAACGCACCCACATACGCACTGATGCTGCCACCACCGGGTGCCGGCGATTCACTCGCAGTTTCATCGGCAAAGGCCGTGAGGTTCATGTTCACCAAACGCTTGTTGCTGCCGAGCTTTTGCTCGATGAGGAACTCTATGATTTTCTCTTCGGGTTTGAAGGGCGCGAGGTCGTCGAGACCCAGCGACTTCACCGCAATCTTGATTTTTTCTGTTTCTGAAATACCCAGCGAGCGCTCTTGCTTGTGGAGGAAATAATCGGCTGCATCGAGCAACGATTGCTTGGGAATCAGTCCCACCAACTCGGAGCCTGTGACACGCACACCGCGCGCATCGGCTTTCTTGCAAGCCTCTTCAAACGCGAGATGCACGGGCGTGATGTTGATGTTGGTTAGGTTAAGGCTCAACTGTGCAATACCATATTCTTCGATGTACCACCCAATGCCTTTCACCGATTTCAAGGTGCCCGGCACACGCTGCGGTTCGCCGTTCGCATCGAGCAGTGGCTTTCCGGTTTTGGCGTCGTTCACTACACGACCTGCTTCGCGAATGTCGAACGCAATGGCGTTGGCGCGGCGCGTAGAGGTGGTATTCAGATTAACGTTGTAAGCCACGAGGAAGTCGCGCGCTCCGATAACAGTGATGCCCGATTTGCGCACACTGTCGTTCACAGCGGCCGGACCGAAGTCGG
>CANIAA010000235.1 GCA_947465255.1 Flavobacteriales bacterium
CCGGGTGGAAGTCTTTTCTAACTGCCAACCCCAATCGATTGGGTGGTGGACGTAAAAAGAGTTAAGCCTTTTTTGTTGTTACTTGCGGCAAATTCTAATTGTATGAAATTCGGTACCAAGGCGATTCACGCCGGTCAAGAACCTGACCCCACCACAGGAGCTATCATGACTCCTATCTACCAAACCTCAACCTACGTGCAAGAAGCACCTGCTAAGCACAAAGGATATGCCTATGCGCGTGGCAAGAATCCCACTCGTACCGCACTGGAGAGTTGTCTTGCAGCACTCGAGAATGCTGATCACTGCTTGTGTTTCAGTAGTGGAATGGGAGCGGTCGATACCATCATCAAATTACTGTCGCCGGGTGATGAGGTGATTGCTACCGACGATTTATATGGCGGAACCTATCGTTTGTTCACCAAGGTATTCGAGAAGATGGGAATCCGTTTTCATTTTGTCGACATGCACGATTTCGCAGCTGTGGAAGCGTGTGTTAATGACAAGACACGGATGATATGGATTGAGACTCCTACCAATCCGATGATGAAGATTATTGATATCGCTCACTATACGGCCATGGCAAATCGCCTGGGTATTTGGTCGGTGGTAGATAATACGTTTGCTTCGCCTTATTTGCAGAACCCGCTTGATATGGGGGCTGACATTGTGATGCACAGTGCTACGAAATATCTCGGTGGGCACAGCGACGTGGTAATGGGAGCGCTGATGACCAACAGCAAGGAACTTTACGATCAGCTCGCATTCATTACCAATTCATGCGGCCCTGTTCCCGGTCCGCAAGACTCGTTCTTGGTATTACGCGGATTGAAAACGTTGCATTTGCGCATGAAGGCTCATTGCGAAAATGGTCGCGCCGTGGCTGAGTTTCTGCGCGCGCATCCGAAAGTGGGCAAGGTTTACTGGCCGGGCTTTCCTGATCATCCGAACCATGAAGTTGCGAAACGTCAAATGAGGGATTTCGGTGGTATGATTTCATTTACACTCAAGAGTGATTCGTTTGATGATGCCAGTGAACTTGCGCAGTCATTGCGTGTTTTCTCGTTGGCTGAATCATTGGGGGGGGTAGAGTCGCTCGTTGGGCATCCAGCGTCCATGACACATGCATCGATTCCGCGTGAAGAACGGATCAAGACCGGCTTGGTCGATTCGTTGTTGCGCTTAAGTGTAGGAGTGGAGGATATGGAAGACATAATTGAAGATTTGCGCCAAGCGTTGGAAAAGGTGAAGTAGTTAGAATTAAAGTCATCATGAGTAATAAAAAAGTAGCCATCGTAGGCGCAGGTTTAGTAGGCAGCTTGTGGGCTGTTTACATGGCTAAGCGCGGGTATCAGGTAAAAGTTTTCGACCGACGTCCGGATATCCGTAAGTTGAAAATCGTGCAAGGAAAGAGCATCAATCTTGCGCTGAGCGATCGCGGTTGGAAGGGATTGGAAGGAGCAGGCATTGCCGATATCATTCGCAAGGTGGCTATTCCCATGCACGGAAGAATGATGCATGCGGTTGATGGTAAACTTACCTATCAACCTTATGGCAAAGAAGGACAAGCGATTTACAGTGTTTCAAGGGGCTTGCTCAATCAAACGCTTATGCAATGCGCTTCGGAACATGATAACGTGGAGTTGATGTTTAGACACCGTTGCAAAGATGTAGATCTTGAAAGCAATAGTGTCGTTTTTCAGAATGAAGAAACGGGAAGTGAGGTTCGGGAATCATTTGATCGAATTTTCGGAACCGACGGCGCGTTTAGCGCAGTTCGAACCAGGCTAACTCGTTTGGATCGCTACGATTATTCGCAGACCTATCTCGATCATGGATACAAAGAGTTGGAAATACCTGCGAATGCCGATGGCACGCACCAACTCGACACCAATTGTTTGCATATCTGGCCACGTGGGGAGTTTATGATGATTGCTTTACCCAATGTGGATGGCTCTTTCACCTGTACGTTGTTCATTCCGTTTGAAGGCGAGCATTCACTTGCAAATTTGATAACGCCTGAAGCTGTGAGAGGTTTTTTTGATGAGCATTTTGCAGACGCCGTTGCGATGATGCCCGAGTTGGTTGAGGACTTTTTCGCCAATCCTGACGCCAGTTTAGTGATGACGAAATGCTATCCTTGGCACTATAAGGATAGCATATGCCTCATGGGCGATGCTGCTCACGCCATTGTTCCTTTCTATGGCCAAGGTATGAATGCAGGCTTTGAAGATTGCACCTATCTCAATATGTTACTCGATGAGTACAATGATGATTTTGCAAAGGTGATGCCCGAGTACACGCGTTTGCGTAAGCCCGCGGGCGATGCTATTCTCCAGCTAGCGCTGAATAACTACATTGAAATGCGCGATAAAACTGCTGACAAGGATTTCCTATTGCAGAAGAAAATAGAAAGCCGTTTCAGTGAGAAACATCCTCAGTTGTGGAAGTCGCTGTACGAGCAAGTGTCGTTTTCGCACACCCCTTATCAGGAGGCTTTGAGCAATGGCCATCGTCAACAAAAGATCATGGATCGTATAATGAGCACGGAAGGAATCGAAGTCAAATGGGATTCAGATGAGGTTGAGCAGCATATGTTGCAGTTGATTGAGATTCACAAGTAGTCGTTGTTAAAACTTCGCCACGCGAGAAATACGACGTTCTTGTTTTCGTTAGCTTGTGGTTATGAAGCACGTCAGTCTTATTGCCGTTTTACTGTTGTTTAATGCAAACCTCTTTGCTCAGAGGGAACCTCGCGCGTTGTATGTGCCCGGAGGTCAATTCAAGAACTCAGGATGGTTTATAGCGCCCGGAATTGCATTCACCATGCCTTTTCCGCGAAACGAAAATTTAACCGGCTACAATGCAGCGGACGATACACTTTTCAGTGGAGATTTTTCGCGTGATGGACAGAATGGATTGTGCGTGCAGGTGGGGCGTCATCATTTCTGGAAAAGTCGCGGCCCCATAGATCATGTCGACTATGGATTGGGTTATAAAATGCTTCGAGGATCGGAAGAGTTTGCCGGCATTGTTCGCTCCGACACGTCGTTTGTGCCTTACACTGCCAATGCTTCATTTTCGGACAGCTATCTCAGTGCATTCGGAAATCTGAGCAACGTGGTTATGCTGAGTAACCGCTGGTGGTTACAAAACTCACTTGGGTTGAATGTCGATTTTCGATTGTTTGGAAATCGAGGTGGAAGCGGTGTTCCGGGTGCAACGTGGCAATACCCGTCAACTTTTCCGGTGCAGGCGCATTATCGTCTTGGCTTTGGATGGAAGCCTGAACCGGGCATTTTCATTTTACCGATGATTGAAATACCGCTGTTGAACGTCAACCGATGGGAGGGAATGAAAGCAACTCTTCCTTATTTCAATGGTCGTTTTCGTCCGGTTCTGATCACTCTGCGAATTCAGTGGTTGAGTAAGCAACCCGACAGGCAATGCGAAAATCAGCCGGGTCGGACAGCCGATTTATCGAAGGGAGGCAAACACGACAGCAATGATTTGTTTGGACCGGATGCCCGTA
>CANIAA010000236.1 GCA_947465255.1 Flavobacteriales bacterium
ACCCGATCGAAACTTGGTGGATTATGCCCTTTTTGTCAGCTATTTCCCCTTGCTGGTGGCTGGGCCCATTGAGCGAGCCACGCATTTGCTTCCTCAGTTGAAGAAGACGCGTGTTTTTAGTTCGGAGCAGACGGTGGAGGGCCTGCGTTTTTTCTTATGGGGGTTGGTTAAAAAGGTGCTGATAGCAGATAACTGTGCCATCATTGCTGACGCCATTTTCGCCGAACCAACCGACTGGAATGCGCCCACTCTTTGGCTTGGGGTAGCGATGTTTACCATTCAAGTCTATGGCGATTTTTCAGGATACTCCGACATGGCACAAGGGGTATCCCGCATTTTTGGTATTCGCCTAATACGCAATTTTAGTTACCCCTATTTCTCAACCAGCATAGCCGAATACTGGCGCCGCTGGCACCTTTCGTTAACGGGCTGGTTTCGCGATTACATTTATTTCCCTCTTGGAGGTAGCCGGGGAAGCAAATGGCAGCAGGCACGCAACATATTCGTCATTTTCCTATTGAGCGGCTTTTGGCATGGCGCGAATTGGAACTATGTGGGTTGGGGCTTTGTAAATGCCTGTTATTTTCTTCCCGGAATAATCAGAGGAAAGAGAGAGGTTTGGTACGAGAAGTATTTGAAGCCTGATGTGAAGGGGCGGCTTCTGGAGTTCGGACTAATCTTTTTTACGTTCATACAAATCATGATGTCGCTCGTGGTATTTCGCAATCTCGGTATTGCTAATATGCTGCTCTACATGCGCAACATGTTTGTCGGCGATTGGAGTTTCGCTATTCCCCCGACTTTAATTGGAGTTCATAAAACCATGGTTTTAGTGCCTGTATTTTTTATCGTTGAGTGGTTGGGACGAAACAAGGAACATCCTCTGGAGCAGCTGCATGAATCGGTGAGTCGTCCGATTCGATGGATGATATACTACACGATACTGATTTTACTAGCGTGGTTTGCAGGCCATCAGCAACAATTTATTTACTTCCAGTTTTAGTCATGAAGGGAATTCTACTGCGTGCACTTCTTTTCTTGCTGCCCATTCTGGCCGTACTAGCTGTCTATATCTACCTGGATCCATTTAAGGTCATTGGGTTATATGCGAACTACAAACCGTCGGGACAAGCACTGACTATTCCCCTGAATCAAAATCGCGTTAGTGCCGGAACATTTCTATATCACGAAGAGGAATCTCACTATAACTCGTTCATTTTTGGTAGTTCCAGGTCCATGTTTTATCAGGTGGAAGATTGGAAGCCCCAATTGAATTCAGATGCCAGTTGTTTTCATTTCGATGCATCGGCAGAGACTATTCAAGGTATTTTGAATAAGATTCGTTTTCTGAAGCGCCGGGGTGTTCGAATGGAAAACGTGCTCCTTGTGCTGGATGTTGACATTTTTAGGCCCTATACCTTGCTCAATGAACATCTCTATTTGGAAGATCCGCTGGTGGTCGGTTATGCGAAATGGTTGCCATTTCAGAGCAGTCATTTCATGTCCTTTTTGGATCGAAAGTTTCTGCGTGCCTATCTCGACTATCGCTTTACGGGAGTGGCCAAGCCTTACATGTCAGCGCTGAATTTATTGGATGATAAACCCTTCCAATATGATTCGATAACGAATGAATTGCGGTATACTTATTTTGAGAATCAAGCCCAACAGGGGCTTTACTACACTCCGGAAAGAATTAGGAAATTCGAGCCGCCCCGCGACGGTATAGAGCGGTTTTCTGCTCCCGTTATCGACATCGAAGCCCAGGCGGGTTTGTCAGAAATAGCAGCTATACTCTCCGAAAGTGAGTGCGATGTAAGGGTGGTCATTAGTCCGCTTTACAACCAAATTCGAATGTCAGAGGCCGATATCAAGATCCTTCAGGCTGTTTTTGGTGCTCATTCGGTTTTTGATTTTTCGGGTATCAACGAACTGACCACGCCATATACAGGCTACTACGAGCGCTCGCATTACCGTCCACATGTGGCAAGGTCAGTTTTAGATTCGGTGTATACAGCCCGTCCGCACTAAGTGCTTATATTCGCCTGCGAAAATTTTACCATGGCATCTTCTTCGAGTCGACTTATCGGTATTGACGTAACGTATGTGATGGCCCTTGTAGGGTGCGTAATCTATGGCTATACCTATACCATAGGTGATCTTGTTCAGAACTCGCTGACGCATACCAAGTTCAATGTTGTTTTCGATGTTTTTCCGGCACTGTTCTTCTTCCTGAATGGTTTTACGGTCACACTTACAATGCGTGATAGACGTATCAGCAATCGTAAACTCCTGAGCTACTCGGGTAAACGGGGCTCAGTGCTCCTGTTAATCGGGTTGATGTTTTGTGCGGTCTGGCCTATGAATATTTTCATTGCCTCGGGTATGATGTTTTTGGTTATTCCGTTTGTTGCGCAGTGGAACAACGTATTGATTCGGGTGATTACTCTGTTAACGGTCGTTTTTGGTGTAACACTTCTGTTTCTGGACGTGCCGGCGCATACCACCTATACGCTGCCATCATTGGGAGGAGGTGAGATTTACAATGGACTGGGGTTTCTGTTTTTCAACGGATATTACTCCTTGCTTCCTTGGGTTGTTTTTTTCTTTGCAGGGCTCATTTTTGGTCGAACCGATGTGAGACCCAAAGGTTGGCTTCCTCCTTCCAGTGTAATCGCTGTATTGCTTGTTGTGGCTGCGTTCTTTGTGAATGGTTATGCAAAAATTTTGGATACAGACGCATTGTTACTTCGCCGTAGCGATTTGTTCTTCATGAATATTCGTCTGTTGTTTCCATCCTTTTGCTTGTATGGTATTGGACTTTCTATTTTTCTATTGAATGCCAATATTTACCTCTTCCGGCGATTGACCGCTCCGAAATTGTTGAAGTTTGTTCAAACGATTTCCTCTATGAAATACAGCGTGGTGCTTTTTTACACGTTGATAGGTGTAGTTACGCTTACTGCGACCAATGTTGAGTTTTTTTCCAAACGACTCGCGCTTTCTGTTTACGTGGTGCTAGCCACGGTTTTGACATTTTATCTGCCCTTTATTTGGCGTAAGAAGGTCACTGAGCAGGGCCCCATGGAATACTTGATTAAGCGTATTTCCGGTTCTGCCAAGAAATGAGTTTTCGCTTTCATCATCATACCCTTTTCTTTAAAAAACCTGCAGTCACCTCCCGTGATGTTCTTCAGGAAAGAGATGTATATTATTTAATCGCGCATTCTGACGATAAACAAGCACATGGGCTAGGGGAGTGCGCTCCCATCTGGGGGCTAAGTCCGGAAACGAAACCCGAAGTGGAGAGAGCCATTTCACATTGGGCGAAAATCCTGGAGAATCCGGAGCAACTGAAGGCTGTCTTGGCTCGCATTTCTTCTCTTCGCTTTGCACTGGAATGTGCCATGCGCGACCTGGCTAATGGCGGAAACTTAGCTCCTTTTGATGCGGATGTCTCCCAACCAATTCCCATCAATGGGCTGATTTGGATGTCCGATGCGCAATCGATGCTCGAGGAGTGCCGG
>CANIAA010000237.1 GCA_947465255.1 Flavobacteriales bacterium
ACGAGTCGGTAATCGTGGGGAAATAGAGGGTGTCGCTATATGGTGTGCCATCTGCTTCTAAACCATCGAGGGTGGCAACCCCAATCGTCATTGGGTTGAGCGGGAATGTCGAGTTGATATAAGCAGCGTTGTCTGACCACTGTTGCCATTCAACCGGAATGGCCGGGTTCGATGTCGGAAGCGTGTAACGAGAGAAGTCGTCGAAGAACGGTATAGGCAGCGAGGCTCCTTGGCGCTGTTGACGCGGAGCGAAACGTTGCTCCTCTTGGTATTGGCGATTTGCCTCGGCATTAAACTGCAGAGGCAATTCTCGTTCTTGCGAAAAGAGAGGCGTTACGAGAACCAAGTAAAAGGCTGTCGTGAATGCCTTGAAAAAAATGGTATGCTTCATTCTAAGTCTTGTTGCACGCTGTCTGGAGCGCACGGTGTGTTGTACAACCACAAATCTACGATACGACCGGCTGCAGTGCCACGCTCCGGGTCGTGTATCGGATCCTGGCGACAAACGCGAAAGGAGATAGAATCTTGTGTAGTAGCGAAAGAAATTCCCGGTTCGAACCTGCAGTTGCATTCCAAATGCAGGGTGTCGAGTATTGATTTGGCTTGAAGACAGGTCATGCCGGTGAAATCAGGAACGATAATCTTGTCGGAAACCGGACGTCCAATTACCAGGAGTACCCGAGAGCCTCGGGCCACTTCATCGGTCGCTTTGAGTGATTTGCCGCGCTGGGTAACACGAATAATGCTATTGACAAGGGTGTTATTGTCCTCATACAACGTATCGAAGTCAATCGATTTGTTGCGGAGTTTAATCATCGCCACCGTAGCGTAGTCGCCTTGCTTGATACCCAGTTTTTCCATGGGCGGACTAATCCGGTAGATGGTCAGAAAGACCTGCCGACCTTGTTTTACCTGGCTTTCGAATGCGGGACTCTGATCGAAGATGGAACCGGGAACAGCTTTTCTGTCGTAAATGCTGTCAATAATCAGATAGTTGAGATTTCGTTCTTGCAATGATCGAATGGCATCTTCAGCAGAGAGCCCCTTCAATTCCGGAACGCTCACATATTCGCCATGGTCGGTGTACCACTTCAGCCAGAACCAAGAGCCCAGAAGCAATAGGATATAAGTAAGGGCAATGCCTAGAAGTGCTTTACGGAACGATGTGCTTTTAACGAAACTCGCCATGAGGGAATACGAAGTGAACTAGTTACCAAACATACCTTATTGGTAGTGGAAGTTTGAAAGTAGAACGGGATGTTATTGACGAATGCGAGGTTGATAACCTTTTCGGGTTCGATTTATTCGGAGAAAAGGTCTTCCAGAGCCAATTTCAGCGTGTAAACGTCGAGCGGCTTTTCAATGACACGCTTGACCATGGCGAATTTTTCTGCTTTGCTGATGTTATTGCGGTCGATGCTGCTGGAAAGCATGAAAACATGCATGTTTTGCGTCAGTGCAGTGTCGAGTTTCTCTAACTCTGCAAGGCACTCAAACCCATCCATAGTTGGCATCATAATGTCTAGCAAAACGATGTGGCGGCCTTGGTGGAATAAATCGGGATTTTCTTTCATGGCAGCCAAAAATTTGACTGCACTCGAATAGGTACTAACGTGCTCGGAAATATTGGCTAAGTGCAACAATTTCGTATTCACAGATGTGTCGATGTCGTTGTCATCGACTAAGTGAAAATGGATGTCGCTTAGATTCATTACGCACAGTTGGGTAGCTCAAATGTAATGAGTGTTCCTTCTCCCGGTTTAGACGAAATACTGATTTTCCCCTGCATTTTATCAACGACAGATTTTGTCAGATACATGTTTATTCCTCCGGCTGATGCTTTTTCCGAATTCAGTTGCACACTGAAAAGTTGATCCAAACGGCCGGGGTCTATGCCAATGCCTTGATCCGCAATTCTGAATATCGCTTTCTCTGCATTTTGAATAACACTTACTTGAATGTTATTGCTTGATTTATTGGCATCAGAAAAGCGAACCGCATTGTTCAATAGATTTTGCAGAATAATGAGCAATCTGCTTTTGTCGGAAACAAAAGGACCATTCAGATTCAGTTCTGTTATGATATTCCAACTGACTTGTGTCAGATTTCCGGGTATGGAATCAATCGATTGTTGAATGAGTTGTTCCAGGTTGACTTCTGCGTTTTCCGCTGCTACTTTGCTATTGCTATAGTAACCTGCTATTTGTTCGCTGAAATCTTGTAGTCGTTTAACTTGTTGCTGAATGTTCTGAAGTGCAGCAACTGCCTCGCTATCATGAATGAATTTTTCCAGGATAGTTGTTGATTGCAGAATGTGATCAGTAGGGTTTCTCAGTTCCTGACTGGCGCTGAAAATGAATTGTTCAAGGGCAGCATTCGATTGATCGAGGTCGTTGCTTTTGCGAAGCAGTTCTTGTTCGCGGTGATATTTTTCGAGTGCGTTTTCGACGCAAATGGTCAGTTCGTTTGCATCCCAAGGTTTAGCTACGTAGCGATAGACTTGCCCCTTGTTGATGGCATCGATTACGGCTTCTATGTCGGCATATCCCGTCAGCAATATGCGCACGGGGTGAGGGAAGTCGGGAAGAATGGTTTCAAAAAATTCAACACCACTTACTTCGGGCATTTTCTGATCCGAAAAAATAATCTGAATGTCATGGTTATTCAGAATATCGACAGCTTCGTGAGCACTGGTCGTTGTGAATACATTGTAATGACGGCGAAAGAGTGCCTGAAACGAAATGAGGTTTTGCTCTTCGTCGTCTAAATATAAAATGCTGTAAGGTTTGCTCATTTGGAATCTGCGTTATGCTGCAGAACGGGTTTGCTGATTGCGGTTTCTGGGCAAATGTAGGATAAACTCGGTGCCATTGCCGGTGGCTGAAATGACCTCAATGTGCCCTTTGTGTTCTTCTATAATGCCACGTGCTATGGCTAGTCCAAGCCCGGTGCCTTCGCCGACTGCCTTGGTAGTAAAGAAGGGGACGAAAATCTTTTCCAATTCCTGAGAGTCAATACCACATCCGTCGTCTTTCACCCGAATGCGCACAAAATCTGAATCGTGCTCAGAGGTAATCCAAACGTTACGTTGCATAGCACTGCGCCCGGGTATGCGCGTAGCGTGAATGGCATTCGACACCAGGTTGGCAATTACCTGATTGAGTTTGCCGGGGAAACACTCTATCTCGGGAATGTCATTTGCCAGATTGCGGTGCACCGTCACCTGTCCTTTCGTAACACCCTTCATTACAACTAGTGTTGACTGAATGCACTCGTTTATGTTGGCTGTTATAAGTGTGTCTTTATCGGTTCTTGCAAAAATGCGCAAGCCCTTCACGATTTCCGCTGTTCGTTTTGATCCTTCTTCGATACCCTGAACGAGTTGCGCTATTTCTTTTCTCAAAAACGCAATGTCCAATTCGTCGCATTTCATTCGAAGTAATTCTAAATCTTGAGGCGTAGCATTAGTTCCCAGTGATTGATAGGCATCAAGCATGGCAAGT
>CANIAA010000238.1 GCA_947465255.1 Flavobacteriales bacterium
ACCAGGAATCGAACCGGGGACACAAGGATTTTCAGTCCTTTGCTCTACCAACTGAGCTATGGCACCTCGCTAAAGCGGCCGCAAATGTAATTGTTTTTTCAACGGTTGAAACAGAGAGTTAAAAAAAACTTCATTTTCATAGCCGGCGCTGACTCGCAAAGTTCTCCCCGAGGTTGTAAAACCTACGGTCCCGCACGTTCCGAATCACGCTTATTCCATCAGAAAATCAAACACTTACGCCTGAAATCTTGCCTTAACGAAACTTTTTAAAACATGCTTCAGTATAAACTCGTGTTGAAAGCTAAAAACTTAATCCAACAACACAAAAACAATTTTAAAAAGAAGCACAATGAAAACCTTCAACCCTAAAAGAACATTGGTAATTGTAAATGGCTTGTTCATAGCCATTCTTGTTGCTGCGCAACTGACAATGGTAGCGCAAGTAATTCCAATTGTGGACACTCACCATTTAATGTGGTCAACTCAACTCGGCACTTCAGGCACCGACAAAGCCGAAGGAATCGCCTGCGAGTTCTTGGGAAACACCTATACCTGCGGAAGCGTTGGCGGTGCCGGGGTTATGGGAATCAACCAGCCTCTGAACTCATACCGAGGTGGAAGTTTTGACGGATATGTTACTAAAAGCAACATATATGGTCAAGAATTATGGACCGCATTTGTTGGCGGCAATGGCAACGACTTCTGCACAGCCATTGCAGCAACTCAAGATGACCATATTGTTGTCATTGGATATACATCGTCTACAAACCTAGCCGAGGGAACATCGGCATCCTCCTATCAGGGTGGAAACCGTGACGCGTTCTGCACCAAGCTCACCAAAGAAGGTGAATTGGTTTGGACCATCTACATCGGTGGTAATGGTGACGATTACACACAAGATTTGGCCATTGCCGAAAATGGTGACATTTTCATTGTGGGAAAAACAAGCTCAAGCACAGTTGCATATACATCGCAACTTCAAGCCAACTATGGTGGTGGAACATTCGATGGATTCCTGGCCAAAGTTTCACCGATTGGCGTAATTAAAAAGTTCACCTATTTGGGAGGAACCGGAACAGATGAAATCAAGGACGTAACCTTTGATCGTGATGGTAATATTTGTATTTGCGGAAGCACAGCAGGCGTTGAAGCATTGTCATCCATAACCACTATGCCTTACTTCGGTGGTGTTTCAGATGCATTCATCACTTGTTTGAATGAAGAGCTACAGTTGAACTGGGCTGAGTATGTGGGAGGCGCAGGTGCCGATCTTTTCAACTCAATTGCACTTGATACTGCCGGAAACGTAGTGGTCGGTGGTAATACAAACTCAGGTCCTATCGCCTTTCTTGATAACTCCGGTGTGCTTTCACCCAATAATACAGACGCTATGCTCATGAGTTTCACACCAAATGGAACCTTGCTATGGTCTCATTTCGTGACTGGTTCCGGCGCTGAAAGTGTGAAAGACATTCACGTTGATTTGTTCGGCAACATTTACGTAGGTGGAACAACAGAGTCAAACAACATTAACTTGGTTGAAGCATTCCAGACAGAAAATGCCGGCGGTATCGACATATTCATGTCCAAGTACAACACGCTAGGTGAAATGAAGTGGCAGTCATACATGGGGGGATCAGGTCACGACTGGTTCGGACACATGGCAAGCGATCGCTTCGGAAAAGTGATGGTTGCCGGTTTCACGAACTCAGCAGCGTTTGGCGAAGAGGTCAATTATGGAACAACAGACGCCTTCTATGCTCGTCTTAGCGACTGCAACAACCCGGACGTGGTAATACACACAATAGATGACACTACCTTCTGCTATGGAGATGAATCATTATTCACAGCCTGCGGAGCTGACCACTATGTATGGATGAACCAAGATACCGTTTTACTCACAAGAGTAGATACCACAAACATTGTATACGTAAAAGGATACAATACGGAAGGATGTTGGGGAATGTCAAACCGCGTTCAGGTAACTACTCTGGAAGTGCCGGAAGTTGTTATTGAGCCACTTGGGCCAACAACATTCTGCGGAGAGGGAACGGTAGAACTCATGGCAATCTGTGAAACAGAAGCTATGCTCATTTGGAATGACGAGGCTAATACCGAAGGTGACTTTATCATTGCTGACACAGCTCGCACCTATGCCGTATCTGCCGAAGGCCTTAATGGCTGTATGGGTAGCGCTTCTATTTCCATTGAGTTCATTGAATTGCCGCAAGCTTCGATGACCGTTGCACAAAACAGCGTTTGCATATCAGGAACACCTGTCCCATTGCTCGGACTTCCAGAAGGTGGTTTCTTCATGGGTGAAGGTGTTGTAGGCAACACATTCGATCCGGGTCTTGCAGGTGGTGGTATTCACGAATTGCAATACGTAATCATGGACAAAAACGGATGCGAGGGCTCTTCTTCGAGCTCAACGATTGAAGTAATGTTTTACCCAACAGTACTATTCGTAGCTGATGATAGCATTTGCACCTTCGACGATCCATTTGTGCTCGTAGGTGAGCCTCTTGGCGGCTCCTTCTCCGGTGACGGTGTATTGGGAGATACTTTCTACCCAGCACTTCCGGGAACGGGCGGCCAGAACATCTCTTACACATACGTAGACAACCAAGGGTGTGTGAACGTGGCAAGCCAAGTAATCTTCGTTGACCCATGTGAAATTACTGCTGTAGAAGATGTAGAAGGAACTACCTTCCTTGTATATCCAAACCCTGCTGAAAACTTCTTCATCATTCAGAGCCCTGACAATAACCTTTTCAGCGCAACCTTGATGAATGTTTCCGGACAGCAGATTGAGAGCTTCAACGGATTCAACCAAGTACGTATTCCTACCGAACACCTATCTACCGGTTGCTACTTCGTGAAAATCAACGGAACCGAAACATCATCAATCGTTCAAATGATGATTCAACACTAGAACCTAAACTGAAAACTATAAACCTGACTTTTGCAAGAGGCCCTTCGGGGCCTTTTTGCATTAAATGCATTTGAAATAATCAAACGGCTCCAGACATGAGTCGCATCGATATAGAGACTTACAAGCCGTCGATCCAAACTGGGACAGCATGTTGGTTTGGGAAGAGCCACAACGAGGGCATTTCACATCGCGCAAGCGCCCCATCAAAAGCCCCTTGTCGGCACTGCCCTTCTGTGGGGGCGCTATTCCTTCCAAACGCAGTTTTTCGCGTGCCTCATCGGTCATCCAGTCCGTTGTCCAGGCAGGCGACAAGATTGTATTTACCTCGTGATTCTTAATACCATACTCTTCTAACACCTCAACAATATCTTGCTCAATGGTGCGCATCGCCGGACATCCGCTATAGGTGGGTGTTATGACCACACGAACAAAATCATTCGTAATAGACACTTCTCTAACGATTCCCAACTCTACGACATTCAATACAGGAATCTCAGGGTCACTCACCTCAGCAAGCCAGCTCCATATGTCTTGTATTG
>CANIAA010000239.1 GCA_947465255.1 Flavobacteriales bacterium
GTGAACAGGATTACAAAATCCGGAGTGTTCAGTCCCTTAGCCGATGGATAGTTTTTTTCACTCAATAGCCTAACATGACTTCGTACGCTCGCGAGGTGGGCCCTCACAGCGGCATCACGCTCCTGCTCATTTGTCGCAGAAACCCAAGCACTATAGGCGGTAAGTGAAACCTTACTATCGATAATGAGGTGCTTATCGCCAGGCAGATTGATGATGACATCCGGCCGAATGGTTTGCTCCGCATCATTGCTTGTTGTGTGCTGAGTGGAATACTCAACACCTTCGGTTAGACCACTGCGCTCTAGTATGCGCTCCAACACCAGTTCGCCCCAGTTGCCTTGTGATTTGGTATCTGACCTCAACGCTTGAGTGAGGCTAGAGGCATCTTCCGAAAGTTTGGTGCTATTATCATTAAGTCGCTTTAACTCGTCCTTTAGACTATTTCTCTCGATAGTTTCGAGGTGATAGACATCCTTAATGCGCTTTTCAAACTCACTTAAATTCGTTTGAATCGGGTTCAGCAGCAATTTGATTTGCGCCTCACTCTGCTCTTGCATATGCTTCGATTTTTCATCGAGAATGTTTTGAGCCAGGTTCTTGAATTGATCGCTAAACTGTGCTTGGATTGTGATCACCTCCTTCTTCACCTCCTCTGCCTGTTTTCTGGCGGCTGTGAGTTCGGTTTGAGCTTCCGCCAGTTTGTAGGAAAGTTCTACCACCTTGCTTTGCTCTGTTGCCAGGTCATTATGTGCAATGTCCAGTTGACGTTGCAAGATTTCCATAGCGGAGTTATCGGTTACATTTACCTGAGAGTCCTTCTTCTTAAAAACCAGTAACAGAATAAGGAAAACCAGAATGACGAGGAGTATCAAAATTCCAATTTGCATAGCGTAAATATACTTGAAGAGGGCCGCTATTTTTCAAGCATAAACGAATAGCGGGTTGAAGGATTCTGCCAATCGCTCCATGAAAGAAGCACATCATTTGCGGAAGCTTCAAGCAAATTGCGCATGTGATGATATGATTCGGGCCATTCGTCAAGAGGGCATTTTCCTGCGTGAAGCGTATCGTGGTTGGTGAGATAAAAAATCGCATCATCAGAAACTTGCAACGCTCTTCTCTCCCACTCTGCAAGATTTTGCCGAGCTATGGCAATTGCTTCGTGATGCAAAAACCCATTGAAAAAAGGTCGACTGCGCTTGTACTCTTCACCATCACACCAAAACAGCAATTCTTGTCGGGAAAGACCTTGTGCGAACGTTATCCAACCTTCAAGCACTGCATCGGAAATAAATGATGCTGCATCGAACCGAAATCCATCTATACCTTGATGCAACCAAAATCGAAGAACATCTTCACACGCCTTAACAACGGCAGTATTAGTATGATTCAGCTGCACAACATCATTCCACTCGGTGCCGGACGGCGATAGTTTTGAGCCATGCTCATCTGTACAGTACCAACCATCATTGATGGTCCAGTGATGCTCCGGGCTTGTATGATTAAGAGGCATATCGAGCACAACACGCAGTCCTGCGCTGTGACATTGTTTGATCCATTGACGTGCATCATCCAAACAACCCAGCGTATCATTCACATCAAGATAATCTGTAACAGCATATGGCGACAGACTGAGTGCACAATTGACCTTCATCCAGGGCAATACAAACACGGTATTAAAACCTGATTCGGCTATTTTCTTCGGTAAATGCATGGCGGCCTGAAGCGTTCCAGCCTGCGTTGCATGTGGAATAGAGATTTCAAGAATACGCAAGGACTTTTTCATTGGACGCATAAAAAAAGCCCGCATGCAGCGGGCTTTGAATTTCATTCGTGAACTACATCGGCATAAATGGAAATTGTTTGCCCGGGAAGTGCCCCGTAGCACCCAATTGCTCCTCGATACGCAGCAATTGATTGTACTTAGCGACCCTGTCGCTGCGCGAGGCAGATCCGGTTTTAATCTGACCGGTATTCAATGCCACCGCCAGATCAGCAATGGTTGTATCTTCCGTCTCACCACTGCGGTGGCTCATAATAGAAGTGTATGAATACTTTGTGGCCAATTGTACTGCCTCAATAGTCTCCGTAAGCGAACCAATCTGATTAACCTTTACCAGAATTGAGTTGGCAATACTTTGCTCGATTCCTCTTGCCAATCGGCTTACGTTGGTTACGAATAAGTCATCGCCAACCAACTGAATGTGGCCTCCGAGCGATTCAGTGAGTAGTTTCCAACCATCCCAGTCATCTTCAGCGCAACCATCTTCTATGGATACGATTGGATATTTGTCGCACCAAGCTTTCCAGTACGAAACCATTTCAGAGCTGGACAATTCTTCACCTGTGCTTTCCAATACATATTTTTTCTTTTCTGCATTGTAGAATTCCGTTGAAGCGCAATCGAGTCCGATGCAGATATCCTGACCGGGCTTGTAACCTGCTGCCTCAATGGCCAACATGACCAACTGTAAGGCCTCTTCATTGCTTTTGAGGTTAGGAGCGAAACCACCCTCATCACCCACATTGGTTGAAAAGCCTTTGCCTTTGAGTACGGATTTCAAATGATGAAACACTTCGGTACCCATTCGCAATGATTCGCTGAATGTTTCAGCCCCTACAGGGAGAATCATGAATTCCTGCACATCTACCTTGTTGTCGGCGTGTGCACCACCGTTAATAATGTTCATGAGCGGAATCGGCAAGGTGTTTCCACCAATACCTCCCACATAACGGTACAGAGGCATTCCAACTGTTTCTGCCGCTGCGCGGGCTGTAGCTAGAGAAACACCCAATATGGCGTTTGCACCGAGGATCGCTTTGTTTTCTGTTCCATCTAAGGCCGACATGGTTCGATCAATACCTGTTTGATCAAAAACAGAAGCACCTACAAGTGCATCATTGAGAGTTCCCACTACATTCTGAACAGCTTTCGTTACACCCTTTCCGAGGTATAGCGATTTGTCCATATCTCGCAGTTCTACCGCTTCATGAACACCCGTGCTGGCGCCGCTAGGCACGGCAGCTCGGCCAACATGGCCGCCATCGGTATACACTTCCACTTCCACAGTTGGGTTTCCGCGCGAATCCAGAATTTGGCGCGCGTGAATTTTGGCAATACTTGACATTCTTTTCTTTTCGTTGTTAATCGTTATACTTGAGAGATGGAAGCCCGGCTTTCATTGAGGCGTTCTTCTGCTCAGTGAACTGCGGCAGTCTTTTTACCGCTTGCAATATTCGCAATAAATTGGTCAAACAGGTAACGAGAATCATGGGGACCTGCGCTGGCCTCTGGATGATATTGGACAGAGAATACCGGATAGGCTTTTAATCGAATACCAGCAACAGTATCATCATTGAGATGTACGTGTGTTACTTCGGCGTTTTCAGCAGCTGCAATTGATTCGCGAGAAA
>CANIAA010000240.1 GCA_947465255.1 Flavobacteriales bacterium
GAGGAATTCATTCGGGTTAGAACCATCCGTAATCTGCATAAAATCACTGTCGGGGAGCAAGATCAGCTCAGTTACGCAAAAGTCGGCGTCGTTGGGCTCAGTGTTGGGCAATCAGTCGCCATTTCACTCGTCATGGAGCGAATTTGCGGAAGCTTACGCATCGCGGATTTTGATACGCTAGAACTCTCCAACCTCAACCGAATACGCAGCAGCATGATTCATCAGGGTGAATTGAAGACAACGATTGTCGCTCGTGAAATTGCTGAAATCGACCCCTTCATCGAGGTAAGCTGTTACGACAAGGGACTACTCGCTGATAACATAAACGAATTCTTAGAAGGGCTCGATCTGGTCGTAGATGAATGTGATAGCCTTGAAATGAAAATAGTACTTCGCAAGGCTTGTCGCGAAAGAGGAATTCCCGTGGTTATGGACACTAGTGACTCGCTTATGCTCGATGTGGAGCGCTTTGATCTAGAACCCAATCGTCCGATATTTCATGGCCTTATCAACGAAGAAGCGCCAATTGACTGGCAAAACCCACAACAACGTATGCATTTGCTCAGTCAAATTATCGAACCTCAAAAAGCCAGTATTCGTGCACAGCAATCGCTCACTGAAATAGGTAAAACCATTACAACTTGGCCACAATTAGCAACAGATGTGGCAATGGGTGGCGCATTTGCAGCTAAAATAGTTCGCCAGATTCTGCTGGGTGACACCATCCCCTCCGGACGATTTCGGATGGATATCGTGAACCAATTTCAGTCTAACGCTTCCTTTCAAACAATCGAGCAAGTGAAGCATGTCTGAGGTGATGGGGACATACCGTATTGAAGCATTTCAGGCAATAGAACATCCGGAATATGCCCGACTTTTTCATGACGGACACACCGGAGTGCTCACCGAAATCGGCATCAAGAACCTGAACTCTGCTCAACCCTCCTGGATGAGCGACCCGAATGTTTTCGTGCTTATTGCCATTGACAATGAGCGCGAAGTGGTTGCCGGATTGCGTATTCACCGCTTCAACTCAGCTTCAGGAAGCTTGCCAATCATTGAATCGATCAAAGAGCAAGATAGCCGCATCATCGATGCTATTCACAGCACATTACCCGGGGGAACGGCCGAAGCCTGTGGCCTCTGGAGCGCCAAAAAGGTATTTGGCAAGGGTTTAACACCTTTGCTCTGTATAGCTGCCATTCCCGTGATGGCCGAAATAGGACTCACCAATTTCTTCTGCTTCGCGGCGCCGTATACCGAAAAAATGATTAAGACCAACGGCCTCATTGAAGTGACCGAAGTCGGCGATAATGGAAGACTTCCCTATCCTACTCCCGAGTTCATCTCCGTCGTGTTAAGGAATCCGGATATTCTATCCATGGAACACGCGGATGAGTTTAATCGTCAGCGTGTATTCGAACTCATGAAAGAACCCGTGTGCACATTTTTCGAAGACTCCCCACGTGGATCGATTGAGGTACATTATGACTTGCGCCTCAAAAAAGGCTACGAAATTCCCGTTTTGTGAAACTAAATCCGTAATCGTCGTATAAGCAGTCATTCAATTTATACAGAATGACTTCGACCACGATGCGTACTTTGTTGATTGTTATCCTATGCTCCCTGTATTCGATCATACAGGCGAAGGATAGCAAACAGTCATGGATGCTTGAAAACTGCTCGGTTTTTATGGGTGATCAGAATTTACCAATCGCCGAGATTGCCAAAAGCACAGATTTCAGAACCATACCCCACGGGGCGCCAAATCTAGGACTCAGCAATGACTGGCAATACGTGCAATTCGATTATGAGAGTTCTTCGAACGCAGATGAGTTGTTCTGCTACATAGGCAATAGTTCTATTGAGCATATTGAACTGTATAAACTGGGATCTACACTCGAGTTGATAGGCGCAACAGGCAGCACTCTGAGCAACGCTATACCCTTCGACACCCCATCGGGCTTCGGATTACAACTACCCAATGAATCAGGCCGATATATGCTGCGCATGCATTCGAGCAAGCAATTGATTGCACCTATATACGTAGGAGAAAGCAGCCAAATTTTGCGAATGGCAGGTAAGGAAAACGCGATAATGTTCCTCTATTTCGGCATCATAGCGGTTCTGTTCTTTTACAACCTTTTTCTGGCCATCGCCACGCGCGAGCGCGGATATTCCGATTACTCATTTTACATTCTGTCCATCGCTCTAACTCAAGCAGTCTTATTTGGCTACGGCAATACCTATATCTGGGCTGGGAATGAATGGCTCGGTAGAAATGGCGTTCACATCATGGGTGCTGTAAGTGGTATTACGACCATCTTCTTCTCACGCAGCTTCCTGAGATTAAAGGAATACACGCCCATCATCGACAAAATTCTATTGGGCTATGCCGTGCTCTACTTCGGTGCGCTTGGACTCTGCTTCGCTGGTTATGGAATCGAAAGTTACAACGTGATTAATTTCTGTGCCGCGTCATCGATTCTGTTGATTGTGGCCTCGATAAAGGCACGCAAAAAAGGCAACCAATCTGCCGGATTCTTCCTTCTTTCTTGGTCTGTTTTCATTGCAGCATGCACCATTTTCGCCATGAAAGATTTTGGTGTGCTGCCCTATAATTTCTTCACTATATATTCTCTTCCATTCGGCTCTGCAATTGAAGGAGTGCTGCTCTCTTTTGCTCTTGCCGATAAAATAAACGTACTGCGTAAACAAAAAGAAGAAGCAGATGCGCAACGCATCAAAACAATCGAGTCACAAAATGAACTTTTGGAAACGAAGGTTCATCAGCGTACAGCACAGTTGGAAGAAGCTAAAGACTATATTCAATCGCAATACGACCACTTGCGCATGACGCAAAAACAACTGGTCGAATCGGAAAAGCTGGCCGGATTAGGTCAAATGACAGCGGGCATTGCTCATGAACTCAACAACCCAATCAACTTTGTGAATTCGAACGTGGGGCCACTTCAGCGCGACATCGCCGATATACTTGCCATGCTTGATGCCTATCAATCACTGGGAACTAATGCTACGCCTCAAGATTTAGAATTACTTCGAATGAAATGCGACGAATTGGACATTGCGTTCTTGAGAAAAGAAATAGCGCAACTCGTTCAGGGTATCGAAGAAGGATCAAAACGAACAGCGGAAATCGTGAAGGGCTTGCGCATTTTTGCCAGAACCGATAAAGACACACTTATAACAGCCAACATAAACGAGTGCATTCAATCAACACTAGTTGTGATGAAGGGTGTTACGAAAGGACAGGTGACAGTGCACCGCAATCTGGCAAGTGATATTCCCGAGATAGAATGTTTCCCCGGCAAACTCAATCAGGTAATTGCCAACCTGGTGTCGAATGCCATTCACGCTACGCGCATACCCGGGCGCAGTGCTATGCA
>CANIAA010000241.1 GCA_947465255.1 Flavobacteriales bacterium
AGAACAAGCCACGCAGCTATTGTTGCTCGTGAGCTTGGAGTGGCCGCTGTTGTGGGGGCTCCGAATGCAACAGATTTGATAAGTGACGGCCAGTGGATAACCGTCGATTGTTCTACCGGTAAAATAGGCAAGGTGTATAGTGGTAAGCTTGACTTCGAAGTGGTTGTGCACCAACTCGACACGCTTCCGCAAACACGAACCAATCCGATGTTGGTGCTCTCAGACCCTGATAAGGCCTATGAATGGTCATTCTATCCGAATGGTGGAGTAGGACTGATGCGTTTAGAGTTTTTGATTGCGAGCGTCATACAGATTCATCCCATGGCATGTGTGCGTTTCGATGAATTAGGTAGTCCGGAGGAACGACAGCAGATTAATACGCTAACGGAAGGATATTCCGATAAAGCCTCCTATTTTGTAGATCGACTCTCACAAGGAATTGCTACGATGGCGGCTGCCTTCTATCCGAAAGATGTGATAGTAAGGTTCAGTGATTTTAAAACAAATGAATATGAGTCTCTCTTAGGAGGGCATGCATTTGAACAACATGAAGAGAATCCGATGATGGGTTTTCGCGGAGCTTCGCGTTACTATCATGAGCGATACAGAGATGGCTTTGCCTTGGAATGCAGGGCAATTGATTGGGTACGACGCAAGATGGGTTTGACGAACGTGAAGGTTATGATTCCCTTTTGTCGAACCGCGAAGGAATTACAGTTGGTATTGACCGAAATGGCGAAGTATGATTTGGTGCGCGGTGAATTGGGTCTTCACGTGTATATGATGATTGAAGTGCCGAGCAACGTAATTGAAGCAGAATCGTTTGCCGCATTAGTTGACGGCTTCTCCATTGGCTCAAATGATCTTACACAACTCACGTTGGGGGTGGATCGCGACTCGGCGCTTATCGCTTCTTTATTTGATGAAGGAGAGCCCGCCGTGAAATGGATGATTGCGCATACGATTGATGCAGCGCATAAAGCCAAAATCAAAGTGGGCTTGTGTGGACAGGCTCCCAGCGATAATGCTGCATTTACCGAGTTTCTAGTAGAACGGGGTATTGACAGTATTTCATTTAACCCGGATTCAATCATTCAGGGTATTCAGAAAATTCATGATGCCGAAGTTGAGGTCGAATTAAATAAAACCATTATAGCATGAGAAAATTGGAAAACAAAGTAGCGGTTATTACGGGCGCTTCTTCAGGGATTGGAAGAGCAATAGCGAACAATTTTGCGAGAGAAGGAGCTACATCTATCGTGATCGATGTGGATCAAAAAGGGATTCAAGAAGTTGTTGATTCGATCGTAAGCGAAGGCAACAACGCTGCGGGTGAGGTGTGTGATGTCGGGCAAGCACTTGAGGTTAAGCAGCTCGTGGCAAAGGTCCTTGCAGAATATGGTAGCATTGATATACTGGTGAACAATGCGGGTGTTATGGATGATTTTATGCCTGCGGCCGACTTAGATTTAAAGCGGTGGCATCATGTCATGAATGTGAATTTGCACGGGCCTTTCTATTTCTGTCATGAAATACTTCCGAGTATGATTGAACGAAGCAAAGGAACTATTCTGAATATCTCTTCCGTGGGAGGCTTGCAGGGAGCGCGTGCCGGTGCTGCTTATACTGCGGCTAAGCACGGATTAATTGGTCTAACTAAGAATATTGCATTTATGTATCTGGGCAAGGGTATTCGTTGCAATGCCATTGCACCCGGAGGAGTGAAAACGAATATCGGTGCCAGCATGCATCCGAATGCGTTTGGTTATGAGCGCATGATGACAGGCACTGCAAACATGCCTCGCATGGCCGAGCCCGAAGAGATTGCAGCAGCAGCGCTTTTCCTTGTTAGTGATGACGGCTCATTTGTGAATGGCGAAGTGCTGGTTGCTGATGGCGGGTGGACAGCTTATTAAGGGCGAAGGACGAGGTGCGAAGGCAAAGAGGGAATAACATATTCCTGAGGGGAATTTATTATCCAAAGAGGGTGGCCTTTTTTTGCAGAAAATTAAATCGATGGAAAACATCCTTCTTCGTCCGTTACAAAACAAATCATTCCGATTTGGGGTTGATACATACAAAGTATGTTCTCAAATCATGAACTTGAAAAACGAATGGGTACTGACGCGTCAACTAATGCGTTCGGCAACAGCAGTGGGTGCTTTATGCTCTGAGTCAGAGCATGCACAACGCAAATTGGATTTCATCAATAAGCGTTCAATAGCTCGCCTGGAGTGCAATGAATCAAAGTACTGGATAGCGCTTATGCTTGAGTTAGGATTAATAGAACCGGAGATAGCTAGAAAACTCGATGATCAGGCAGAAGAATTAATGAAATTGCTAACCTCGGGCATTCAGACTGCTCGGCGAAATCTCGAGTCAAGCGCAAAAAGTCGGGTGGCATCAAAATAACTTCGCCCTTCGCCCCTTCGTCCTTCGCCCTTCACGCCACTTCCAACCTAAACCCCACCCCATGCACATTCGCAATCGCAATGCGCGTGTCCTCACTGAGGTGCTTGCGGAGTTTGGTGATGAACACGTCCATGCTGCGGCCCACGAAATAACTGTCGTCGCCCCAAACCATGTTGGCAATGATTTCGCGTTCTATAACTTGCCCGATATGAGTGGCCAGTATCTTCAGCAAGTCTGATTCTTTTTTCGTGAGTTTGATGCGCTTGCCGTCAATCGTCAACTCGAAGTTGGCTGCATTGAAGGTGTAGTTGCCGATGGAGTAGGTGTTCTTCTCCAGTATTTCTTCCTTGAACTTTGGGTTGCGTTTTAGAATGGCTTTAATACGCAAAATCAACTCCTCGGCACTGAAAGGTTTGGTGATGTAGTCGTCGGCGCCCAGGCGAAGTCCTTTGATTTTGTCTTCGGTCATTTCGCGCGCTGTTAAGAAGATGAGCGGAATATCACTGTTGATTTTGCGGATGTCTTCCGCCAAAGAGAAACCGTCTTTTTTCGGCATCATGATGTCCAGTAGACACAAATCGTAGTTCTCTTTGTTGAATTGCATGAGACCTTCTTTTCCGTCTTTACACAAGTGAACTTTGAAGCCTTCTGCTTTCAAAATATCCTGAATAACAAAGCCAAGATTGGTGTCGTCTTCGACCAAAAGTATCATTGCGCTGTGCGATGCGTTTTCCATGCTAAATTGTTTTGAACTCAATACTGAATGTGCTGCCTTTGCCGGGTTCGCTGGTTACATTTATTTTTCCTTTGTGTGCCTCAACAATCGTTTTTACGTAGAATAAACCAAGGCCATATCCGCGCACAGAATGCAAATTTCCTGTAGGCACGCGAAAGAACTTTTCGAAGATCATTTTTTGGTTGGCCTTGTCGATGCCGATGCCATTGTCTTGAATTTCGATGCGCAGCCATCCTGATTTATTA
>CANIAA010000242.1 GCA_947465255.1 Flavobacteriales bacterium
AATGTTCTTACCCATGAAGAAATTCATGCCCGCTATGAAATCGAGGTGGAAACTTACGTGCGCAAGCGCGAAATCGAAGCGCGTGTCACCAACGACATCGCAGTGAATCACATCATTCCTGCTGCACTCGACTACCAGACTAAGCTTATCGACAACGTACTTGGTTTGAAAGAAGTGTTCTCAGCTGCAGAAGCCAAAAATCTTTCACGCACGCAAACAGATCTGATTAAGCAAATCTCTGTTGAGATAAATAACATCAAAGATTCACTGGATAAAATGAATGCCGAACGCAACAAGGCATCGAAAATGGATTTGGAAAAACAGGCTGAAGTATACAGCAACAAAGTGAAGCCTCTCATGGATGCTGCACGCGATGCTGCCGACAACCTGGAACTCATTACGGAAGACGAATCATGGCCGCTTCCAAAAATGCGTGAACTATTGTTCACTCGATAATTTGGGTTTGTTAAGGAAGAAAGGCTGCCAATTGGCAGCCTTTCTTATTTTCAATAAATCAGAATTGAATCAATTCGTTCTTCCGGGATAAACCTTCAATGCTTCTCGCAACACTTCAACAGATGCTTGCAGTGACTCCTTGTTGAGCACATAGGCTAAACGCACTTGCTTTCTTCCGGGTTCCGGGTTGGAGTAAAAACCTGTAGCAGGCGCCATCATAACTGTCTGGTTGTTGTACTCAAATGTCTCTAACATCCACTGGCAGAAAACATCGCTGTCATCAATCGGCAATTCCGCAATACAATAGAAAGCGCCCTTTGGCTTTGGACAAACCACACCGGGAATAGTGTTGAGTCCATCAATCAAAATATTTCTGCGCTCTACATACTCCTCAACTACACCATCAAAATACGATTGCGGTGTTTCGAGCGCATAGAGCGATGCCATTTGTCCGAAGGTTGGCGGCGACAATCGCGCCTGTGCAAACTTCATGGCTGCTGCCATCACCTGCTTGTTGCGTGTTATCAACGCTCCAATGCGAGCACCACACATACTGTATCGCTTGCTCACACTATCAATCATGATGGCATTATCTTCCAATCCCTCCAGATTCAGAATGCTGCTTGGAACTGCTCCATCGTAAGCAAACTCTCGATACACCTCATCGGCCATCAAAAACAAATCATGCTTCTTTGCTACATCACGAAGCTGTTCAAGCTCCGACTTGCTGTATAGATAGCCCGTCGGATTGCCGGGATTGCAAATCAGAATACCCTTCGTTTTGGGTGTTATCAATTGCTCAAATGCATCGATTGGCGGCAACGCAAAACCTGTATCGATTGAACTCATTACAGGAATCACCGTTACTCCTGCCATGACTGCAAATCCATTGTAATTGGCATAAAAGGGTTCAGGAATTATCACTTCGTCACCCGGATTAAAACACGTCATGAAAGCAAACACCAACGCTTCGCTTCCGCCTGTTGTCACCATGATTTGCTCCGGAGTCAAGTCAATGGACTTCGAGGCATAATACTTCGTAAGACCTTGGCGATATGCTGCGATTCCATCGCTGTTGCTGTATTCGACAACCTTCAAATCCAGTTCCTTCATCTTGTTGCGAACAACTTCAGGCGTTTCAATGTCGGGCTGACCAATGTTGAGATGATACACTTTGCGTCCTTGCTTTTTAGCAGCTTCTGCATAAGGAACCAGCTTGCGGATGGGTGACGCCGGCATAGCAACCGCTTTCGATGAAATATGGGGCATAATGAAATTTTTGTTGGCGCAAATGTAAACGCTCGCAGCATCCACGGAGCGAATTCACAATTCCTTCCACATAAAATGATGAGGACCAATAAGCGGTACCTCATAGACGTCATCAAACTTCGTAAAACCTATGCTCTCATAGAAAGGAACAGCCAGCAAACGAGCGTCACACCACAATACTTCTATCTGTCGGTTGCGCAATTCTTCGCATGCAAATGCAATGAGCTGTTCCCCGGCATGCAGCCTGCGGTAGTTGGGGTCTGTTGCCATGGCTCTAAGACGATATTGCGCACTGAACGATAATCGTGGTGAAAGCATCCTGAAAAATGAGCCGATACTTATCAATCGTTGCTCAAAAAAAACACCTACGTGAAATGCATCCTCTCGATTATCAATATCAATCACGCACACTTCCGGCGAAGCCAAATGAGGCCACAACACGCGATGACGCAACGATTGTGTTTCCCCTGGCTCTATGAATCGCGGTTCTAACTGCATCAGGCCATGCTTCCTTCTTTGAGCTTCTCCGTATTCTCGGCGAGCTTGAGCGCTTCGATTATTTCGACCACCTCACCGTTCATCACAGCATCCAAATTGTATAGCGTCAGATTGATGCGATGATCGGTAACACGACCTTGCGGATAATTATACGTTCTGATTTTAGCGCTGCGGTCGCCGGTGCTCACCAACGACTTACGCATGCGTGCACGTTCTTCCTGTCTGCGATTTACCTCAGCCTCAAAAATGCGCGTACGAAGCATGGTCATAGCCTTCTCCTGGTTCTCATGTTGTGAACGTCCCTCCTGGCACTCCACTACTACACCGGTAGGTATGTGAGTTAGGCGGACCGCAGATTCTGTTTTGTTTACGTGCTGACCACCGGCACCACTTGCTCGATACGTATCCCTGCGAATGTCGGCCGGGTTAATGATCACATCAAACTCTTCTGCCTCGGGCAATACTGCAACTGTTGCGGCGCTTGTATGCACTCGCCCTTGTGTTTCCGTTTCAGGAACACGCTGCACGCGATGGACACCACTCTCAAACTTGAGCGTCCCGTACACTTCTGCTCCCACAATTTCAAATGAAACTTCCTTGAATCCGCCCATGGTGCCCTCATTCAAATTGAGCACCTCATATTTCCAACCCTGATTTTGAATATAGCGCGTGTACATGCGGAAAAGATCCCCTGCAAAAATGGAAGCCTCATCGCCTCCGGTACCCGCTCGAATTTCCATGATACAGTTCTTCGTGTCTTCAGGATCTTTCGGAATCAGCATATACTTCACTTCCTCATCCATCTTTTCCTTCAAAGGCGTAAGCGTATCAAATTCCTCCTGGGCAAGCTCCTTCAAATCCGGGTCCTCATTTGAATACAAAATATCCTTCGCCGCTTTCAAGTCATCATTGACCTTCTTGTACTCGTGGTATTTATCCACCAGCACGCCCAAATCTTTGTACTCTTTCATGAGCGTCGGATAACGCTTCATATCGGAAATCACATCCGGGTCGGTTATCATCTTTCCTACTTCATTATGGCGGTCTACAATTGCCGACAATCGATCCAACAGATCTTGCATATTCTATTCTTCTATGATTCGTAAATAAACTCTCCGTGCTCGCTTCGAATGGTGAGCATCTTTTTTGACGACGCTTCAAC
>CANIAA010000243.1 GCA_947465255.1 Flavobacteriales bacterium
CGACGCTCTTCCGATCTAGGGCTTACCTTCCAAGCGTTATTATGGCGGTTGCGAAATCGTAGATGAAGTGGAGCAATTGGCGATAGACCGTTTGAAGGAATTGTTTGGTGCATGCTGGGCCAATGTTCAACCACACTCTGGGGCGAATGCTAACAGTGCGGTTATGTTGGCTTGTCTGAAACCCGGCGACACCATTCTCGGGCTAGATCTTTCGCAAGGCGGGCACCTTACACATGGGTCGCCTGTCAACTATTCCGGCAAATTGTATCGCGCTACTTTCTATGGTGTTGAGAAAGAAACGGGGCGCATCAATATGGACACCGTAGCGGAGATTGCCAGACGTGAAAAACCCCGCATGCTTATCTGCGGGGCATCGGCCTATAGCCGCGACTGGGATTATGCTCGCTTTCGATCAATTGCAGACGAAGTAGGAGCCATACTCTTAGCAGATATTTCTCATCCGGCAGGTCTCATAGCAAAAGGATTACTCAACAATCCAATGCAGCACTGTCATATTGTGACAACCACTACACACAAAACACTGCGCGGACCGCGTGGTGGGGTAATCATGATGGGCAATGACTTTGAGAATCCGATGGGCATCAAGACACCAAAAGGTGAATTGCGCATGATGAGTTCATTGCTCGACAGTGGTGTGTTCCCTGGAATGCAAGGCGGTCCATTGGAACATGTTATTGCTGCAAAAGCAGTTGCATTCGGCGAAGCGCTCTCATCTGATTTCAAAACATATGGCGAGCAGGTAATACGCAACGCAAATGCACTATGCGGTGCATTGCAGCACAGAGGCTACCAAATTGTGAGTGGTGGCACCAATAATCATTGCTTCTTGATAGACCTCCGCAACAAAGGACTTTCGGGAAAAGAAGCAGATGCTGCGCTTATACAAGCGCACATCACCGTAAATAAAAACATGGTGCCATTCGATGATAAATCACCGATGGTAACAAGTGGTATCCGCATTGGCACACCGGCCATTACAACGCGTGGTTTAGTTGAATCGGATATGGAAACCGTTGCTTCACTCATAGATGAATCACTGATGAACGCGTCGCAGCCCGGCGTGCTCCAAAGTGTGAGTAAAAAGGTCATGGAGTTCATGATGGAGCGCCCTCTTTTTGCAGGTAACGAAACCTTTGTGCACGCATAACTGTTTTTGCTAACCTCATCCGAACTCGAAAAGAAAAATTATGATTTCCCAAATTCTCTTCATCCTTCTGCTGGCCACAGCCTCTTATTTCGCCTTCAAGCGCTTTGCATTCGTGAAAAGAAATATTTTGCTTGGGCGAACTTCTGAGCCATCCGGAACAAGTAGCGAGCGTTGGTCTAGCATGGCGCGCGTAGCGTTGGGTCAAGGAAAGATGTTCACCCGACCATTGGCTGCATTCATGCACCTCATAATCTATGCGGGATTCATCATCATTAACATTGAGTTGCTGGAAATTGTGTTGGATGGCATTACCGGTCATCATCGCCTATTTTCTTTCCTCGGTGGTTTCTACGACTTCCTGATAGGCAGTTTTGAAATACTCGCTTTTCTTGTCTTGCTGGCATGCGTTGTATTTCTAGCGCGACGCAATGTGATGCGGATTAAGCGTTTCTGGATGCGTGAAATGACATCATGGCCACGCACCGATGCCAACCTGATTCTGATTGCTGAAGTTTTGTTGATGTCGGCATTTCTGACCATGAATGCATGCGATGCCATTCTCCAATCGCGCGGTGCTGAGCACTATGTGGAAGCAGGCAGCTTTCCTGTTTCTAAAATGCTAATCCCCATGCTGGAGAATTCTTCAAGTGATGGGCTCATCTTGATTGAGCGTGGTTGCTGGTGGTTTCACATCATTGGCATTCTTGCTTTTATTGTTTACGTAACTTACTCGAAGCACCTACACATCATACTTGCGTTTCCCAACACATACTATTCGAAGCTTCAACCTGCGGGTGAGTTGGGCAACTTACAATCGGTGACAAACGAAGTTAAGTTGATGCTCGATCCGAGTCTTCCACCACCGGCAACCGACGGCACACCGACACGTTTTGGAGCGAAGGACGTGTTTGATTTAACCTGGGTGAATTTGATGAACGCATACAGCTGCACCGAATGCGGTCGGTGCACATCGGAGTGTCCGGCTAACCAGACGGGCAAACTTCTCTCACCCCGCAAAATCATGATGGACACGCGCGATCGACTGGAAGAAGTGGGTCGTTGCATAGATGGAAACAATGGCGTTTGGGCTGACGATGGCAAAACACTTTTGCGCGATTACATCAGCGAAGAAGAATTGTGGGCATGCACTACCTGCAACGCCTGCACGCAGGCATGCCCCGTAAACATCAATCCCTTGGAAATTATCGTCGACTTAAGGCGGTATTTAATCATGGAAGAAAGTAAATCACCGGAAAGCATAACGGTGATGTTTAACAACATAGAAAACAATGGTGCACCGTGGGCAATGAGCGCTGCGGACCGCGCCAACTGGACAAATAACTGATTAGAAATTCTGAAATGCAACTTGGGGAATCAATGAGTCTTCATCCATGTGCATCGATTTTCACACAGCGATTATCGATGAGCAGTCTCAGGGTTTTACAAACAACCATTTCAATTCTTATCAGACATGACAACATTATTAGAGGTAAGCGAAGACGGCAAGCGCATTTCACCCGTTTTGCCGGAAGGCATGAAGAATTTTCTCATCGATATTGATGGGACAGTAGGTGAAGACATACCCAACGAAGAGCCGGAGCGCATGGAAGAAGCGTTGGTTTTTCCCGACGCATTAGCCACCTGCAATGCATGGTTCGACGAAGGGCATGTGATTTATTTTTTCACTTCGCGCACTGAAGCGCATCGTGATGTAACGGAAAGATGGTTGAAGAAGCATGGATTTCGATACCACGGAATCATATTCGGAAAACCGCGCGGTGGCAATTATCATTGGATTGACAATCATATGGTGCGTGCCACGCGATACGAGGGAAGATTTACGGATTTGGTAGAGAAGGAAATGACGATACAGGTGTTTAGGGATGAGGCGTAGGGTGCTAGATGTTGGAATTTCATTCAGGTAGGGACGCGCTGCTGCGCGTCCACTAAACGGACAGTACGGACGCGGTAAAAAGCGTTCAAAAAATAGAGAACAATGACAGAATTGAAAGTAAGAACCATGGCTGAATGCCTTGCCTCCGGCGAAGCTCCGGAGGTATTGTTTTGGGTAGGCTGTGCCGGTAGTTTCGACGACCGAGCGAAGAAAATTACCAAGGCCATAGCGCGTATTCTGCAGCATTGCAATGTTTCTTTTGCCATACTTGGACAGGAAGAATCATGCACCGGCGATCCGGCCAAACGAGCAGGCA
>CANIAA010000244.1 GCA_947465255.1 Flavobacteriales bacterium
TCGTTTGTTTGTACCTCCATTACATGCGGCATAAATGGCTCACTCACTTGGGAAACCACCGGTGAAATGGGTAAGATTCCGTACATCATCCAACAATACAAATGGAATAGGTGGGTAAACATTGGCGAAGTGCTAGGCAACGGTACGAACGTGAAGAATATTTACCGTTTTCAAACACAACTAACCAGTGGCTTAAATAAGTTTCGGGTAGTTCAAAAAAGCTTCGAAGGAGATTTGAGAAAATCATCTGTCTGCGAGGTAAGTAGCAACGTAGAATCAGTTAACTATCGCTACGACAAGAAATCAAAATCGGTTTATTTCAGTGCCGATACCAGCTATGAATTGTACAACGTTTTTGGACAGGTTGTTAAACGAGGCCGCGGAGCTTCCATCGACTGCACAGCGCTTTCGAAAGGAGAATACTGGGTAAGTTTTGACAATCAGACCGAGAAATTCTACAAGAAATAAATCATAATAACTTCAAACCGCTTACGTAAAAGACCTCGGGATTGCCCGGGGTTTTTTATTTTAGAGGATTTTATTGCTTCACGAGCGATTACCTATGCGATTCGGCACAATAAATAGACTTCTTCTTTGTACGTGTTTGAGTACTCTGCTATTCGTATTAGGCTGCGACCAAAACGGCCGAAGAAAGAAACAGAAGCAAGAAAAAGCCGGCATTGTTGATTTGGACTCTATACGGCGCAGAGGTTCCTTGATTGTATTGACCGAAAACAGCGCCTCTACCTATTTCCTTTACCGAAACCAGGAAAGTGGTTTTGACTATGAGCTCGCACTTGCCTTTGCGAAGCATCTCGGTGTTCGATTGGAGGTGAAACTCATTGACGATGTAGACCGCATGTTTGAGATGCTGCGCAACGGCGATGCAGACCTCGTAGCCAGCAACCTGACTGTAACACCCCATCGTTCAGATTCCGTAAATTTCAGCAAAGCTCTTTATCAAACTCGGCAAGTGCTGGTTCAACGCAAAGTCGAACAACCCGGCTCCGTATTCACGCTGGCGATCCAGGACAGCACACAGCTCGGGCTTATGCCCATCTGGGTTCATCGCTATTCTTCTTTCTATGAGCGATTGAAGGCCATATCCATGAGCAGCGCTCAGACAATTCGTATCGAAGAAGCACCCGGGGAGATTAGTACTGACGACCTAATTCGACTGGTAGATGATGGCGCTATTCCCGCTACTATTACCGATGAAAACCTTGCAGCCATAGAACTCAGCAATTACGACAATATTGATGCTAGCATTCCTATAAGTGACCTGCAAGATATTGCCTGGGCCGTGCGGAAGGAATCGAATACACTCCTGACTGAGCTAAACAAGTGGCTTGATTCAAAAGACGGTGCAATGCGCACCAAGCGACTTTACAGGAAGTACTTCAACGAGGCTAATCTGGCGCGTCCCAAGGGATTTGTTTTACCCAAAGTAGGACCGGGAGCAATTTCCGCATACGATTCGCTATTTAAGGTGTATGCACCACAACTCGGGTGGGACTGGCGCATGCTGGCATCAATCGCCTACCACGAATCGCATTTCAATCCGCAGGCTCAATCTTGGAGCGGCGCATATGGTCTAATGCAGCTCATGCCGCAAACTGCAGTTCGATTCGGATGCACATCTACCCCAACACCCGAGTGCAGCGTTCAGGCAGCAACGAAATACATCAAGTATTTACAGAATATGTGGCAGAAAAGAGTTCCGAATAATGCGGAGAGAACCAAGTTCGTGCTTGCTAGTTATAACATTGGCCAAGGGCATATCATAGACGCACAAAACCTTGCGCGTGAGTTGGGAATGAAAGACACTATTTGGGATGGAAACGTAGCAGAAGCATTGCTCATGAAACAACAAGAAAAATATTACACCATGAGTTGCGTCAAACACGGGTATTGTAACGCACGTGAACCGTTTATTTTTGTTCAGAAGATAATTGGCACGTACGACTTGTATCGCAGTGTGCCTCAAGAAAGTCCAAATTAATGCTACGCACGAATACGATCATTTTCATCTGCATGCTACTGGTTTCATCAGCGTGCAAAAAAGAAGGAGCTGTTCAGTTCAATCTGAATGGTAAGGTTACCGACGCCGATGATGGGAATGCGTTAAGCGGAGTCTCCATTGAAGTTGAAAAGCAGGTAGTTCAGAATGGCGTATTCGGCAACACCTATGAAAATGCGCTGACCACCAGCACCGACAATTCAGGTAATTATTCCGGCAGTTGGCCGCGTGAAAATTTTGCTGCACTTCGTATTCTAGCGGAAAAATCGAACTACATAAAAGCGGAGCGCGAACTGGATATCAATGCATTTGACGATGGAGCAGTAACGGAAAATATTCAGTTATACAAAGAGGCCTTTGCCTCTTTGCGTTTTACGCATTCCAACGGCAATACAAATGACCAACTCTCCTTTACATTTTTGAACGCCAATTTCGATTGTAATTGTTGTTCAAATGGCTGGAGAACCTGGCAAGCAGGCAACATAGACACAACCATTACCTGCAGAGTTTACGGCAATCGTTGGGTGAAGTATCAGGTTCAAACCCAACTTGGTTTTACCGATAGCTCCTACGTAGATAGTATTTTTTGCGATGCGTTTGTCACTACCTCACGCGCTATACAGTATTAATCTTTTTTACTTCCTGAATTAACCATGAATTCACAAAGCACATTTTTCTTTACACGCATGAGAAAGTCCACGCTGGCAATTGCATTTGCATTGGTATCGGCTTTGCAATCTGCTGCGCAGATTACAACCCCCCCAGCATTAACCAACCTGAGGTCTATGGCAGAATGGGAAGAAGTTCAGGCACTCACTATTTCCTGGACATCATTCCCGGCGATTCTCAAACAAATTGTCGCAGCCGCCCGTTTAGAAACACAGGTCATCATTCTCAGCGATGATGTTCAAGGTACAGAAGACTACCTGCTATCCTCCAATACCGGAGGAGGCGCATTCGCTAACCTTGACAACATTCTTATTGTAGATGGGAACTACGATAGTATTTGGCTTCGCGATTATGCTGCTAACCCTGTATACGGCAATGAGGTTGATTCTCTCATTCTAGTTGATTGGCTCTACAACCGTGAAAGGCCTAACGACGATACTTCTCCGGCGTATATTGCCGATGCGCTTAATCTTGACTTATATGAAACTTCCGACTCACCCTATGACATGGTAAATACAGGAGGAAACTACATGAGCGATGGATTCGGGACTGCTTTCGCATCGGAACTTGTGTTGGAGGAAAATGATGGCAACGGTGAATACAACATCTTTTATCCAACGCACACCGAACAACAAATCA
>CANIAA010000245.1 GCA_947465255.1 Flavobacteriales bacterium
ACACCGCGGTACTTTCCACAAGCTTGGTAATAACCTGCTACAGGAGCTGTTTCACGGTTGTAAACTGCGATGCGGTTTCGCACAATCGATTCATCAGCATCGTCTGCTCGCCCACTGGTAGAGGCGCGGTTCAACAGGCGCTTTATAAGTTCTTCCTCGTCTACCTCCAAAGCGAGCATGCAGGTAATAGAGGTGCTTTGAGAATTCAAAAAACGATCGAGTGCTTCAGCCTGTGCAGATGTGCGTGGGAAACCATCGAAAATAAAACCCTTCGGATCATGCTGCTTCACAACCTCACTCTCCAACATGGAAATTGTAAGGCTATCGGGCACCAGCTCGCCTTTGTCCATAAACGCTTTGGCTTGTTGCCCCAATTCCGTCGCGTTCTTGATATTATACCGGAAAATGTCGCCGGTGCTAAGATGCACAAGGCCATATCGCTGCAAAAGTATTTCGGACTGGGTACCCTTTCCGGCACCCGGAGGACCAAATAACACGACGTTGAGCATTCGGAGTATAGTTTGTTTGGCGGCAAAAATAACGCGAATAGCCGACGACTGCATGCTCAAATAAACACAGAATGGGCATGCAAGAAAAACATTGAATTTTTTCAATCTCATTCTACCTTCGCCGTTCCAATTTTTATAAAAATGAATTTTGACGTCATCGTACTAGGAAGCGGTCCTGGCGGCTATGTTGCCGCTATCAGAGCTTCTCAACTCGGATTAAAAACCGCCATTATCGAACGCGAAGCACTTGGAGGTATATGCCTTAACTGGGGCTGTATTCCAACGAAAGCGCTCCTAAAAAGCGCATCTGTATTTGAATACATCAATCATGCAAAAGACTACGGAATTGAGGTAGGTACTCCAAAAGCAGATTTCGGCGCGGTTGTAAAACGCAGTCGTGGTGTTGCCGAAGGCATGAGCAAAGGCGTTCAATTCCTCATGAAGAAGAACAAGATTGAGGTAATTATGGGCACAGGAAAGCTGAAGCCCGGAAAGAAAATAGCCGTGACAACAGCCGATGGCAAAGTGACGGAATATTCAGCCGGACATATCATTGTAGCCACTGGCGGCCGCTCGCGTGAACTTCCTGCGTTGAAGCAAGATGGTGTGAAAATACTGGGATATCGCGATGCTATGGTCATGCCCTCGCAGCCAAAGAGCATGGTAATCGTTGGAAGCGGCGCTATAGGCTCTGAGTTCGCCTATTTCTATGCAGCTATGGGAACGAAAGTTACGTTGGTTGAATTTATGGCTAACATAGTTCCGGTCGAAGATGATGATGTTTCAAAAGCACTGGCCAAGTCATTCAAAGGCTTGGGCATCGATGTTATGACAGGCACAGAGGTAACGAAAGTGGATACATCAGGAGCAGGATGTAAAGTGACTTTGAAAGATGCTGCAGGAGAAAAGCAAATCGAATGCGATGTGGTTCTCTCGGCTGCAGGCGTTGTGGCAAACCTTGAAAATATAGGATTAGAAGATGTAGGCATTATCACCGATAAAGGAAAAATTGTAGTTGACAAATACTACAAAACCAATATTCCGGGCTATTACGCCATCGGCGATTGCACGCCTGGTCAGGCACTGGCGCACGTTGCAAGCGCTGAAGGAATTATCTGCATAGAACAAATAGCAGGTCATCACCCACAGCCCCTTGACTACGGAAACATACCTGGATGCACATACTGCTCACCTGAAATTGCTTCGGTAGGACTTACCGAACGAGCATGCAAAGAGAAAGGGTTGGAAGTTAAAATCGGTAAGTTTCCTTTCTCTGCATCAGGTAAGGCGAGCGCATCAGGTCATAAGGACGGATTCGTGAAGCTCATCTTCGATGCGAAATATGGGGAATTACTTGGAGCCCACATGATCGGCTACAACGTAACTGAGATGATTGCCGAATGCGTGGCACTTCGTAAACTGGAAACTACAGGCGAAGAGCTCATCAAAACGGTTCACCCCCACCCTACAATGAGCGAAGCCATCATGGAAGCAGCGGCGGCGGCATATGGTGAAGTCATTCACCTATAAAGTTAGTTTTCAGGAAAACCATCGTTCACCCAGCATTGAATTTTATTGATTTGATCTTGGGTGAGCGATGAGCCCTGAGGCATGGTCTGATTTACAAGAACCTCACGTCGAAAATCACCACCCTGCAAAGCAGGCAACAATCCTTCGTATGTGTTGTAATTCGGGTGACAATTAGATGTAGCACATCGGCTGTCAATAATACTCTTTATCTGTGATTGGTAAGTCGGATGAGCCCCATCGCAGGAGGGGGTGAGTTTTCCTGAGTCTTTTTTACAGGAAGCAATTACAACGAGAGTAATTGCGAAATAGAGAGTTTTGCTTTTCATAGCATGCAATATAAAAAAAGCCCGTTTACACGGGCTTTTTAGAATTTTATCAGGATCAATTTTCTGCGACCTCTTTCTTTTTGCGGCCACGTTTGGGTTGCTCCTGATCTACCCATTTGTCGTTTTTATGTTCTCCCATAACTACAACTTCCTTTTCTGGGAAAACACCGTATCGCTGGGCAATAAGCATCATACCTTCACGTGTGGGGCTGTACATCATCACTGGGGTAGCCATACCCTTGTTCTTCACACCCACATAAAACCCATTCTTTAAACGAGCGGGTTTGGTGGCCGGTCTGCCGGCTGACTTTTTTCCGTTCATGGGGCGCAAGATACGTCCGGATGAGGCTATCCGATTCTTAAAAAATCAATAAAATTTGCAACGAAGCAAAAAAGCTCCATACCAAGCTGATAATCAGCACTTACTCAAAAAAGACATCAAAAAAACCTAAGGCGCTGTTTATCAAGCCAGTACAGGCTCCTGACAAACATTCTTTACCTTTTGAAGTGCGAAATCAACCTCTTCCTTTGTGTTTAATCTGCTGAAAGAGAATCGAATACTTGCAGAACCCGGCCTAAGGGCACCAATAGCATCCAAAACATGAGAACCTTTGGCGGCCCCGCTGCTGCATGCGCTACCGCCACTGCAAGCAACCCCTTCTAAATCAAGCAAAAAGAGCAACATGTCGGAATTGGAGGTGGGAGGCAAGGTAGTGCTCAACACGGTGTACAGACTATTCACATTTCGTGAATTTCCATTAAAAACAATTCCCGGCACGGATGACTCCAATTCGGTAGCCATGTATTGTTTCAAACCTGAAATATGTGCTTTGTGCTCCTCTAAGTCTTTATAGGACAACTCAAGCGCTTTGGCCATTCCGATGATTCCGCTAATATTTTCTGTTCCGCCACGCACCCCTCTTTCCTGGCCTCCTCCGGTTAT
>CANIAA010000246.1 GCA_947465255.1 Flavobacteriales bacterium
CACCATCGGCCAGGGAAGACTATCGAGGTACTGCACTTCTCGTATAACCGTGTCGCGATGATCGAGTAAGCGTATGGTTCCGCCGCTTGCCGGAAGGGAGAAATAAAAGTTACCGATGACATTGTCTACATCGGGATGCATGGATTGAAACGAATTAAGATCGCGAGCAATGACGAGGTATTGATTCGGAGCTACAACTGTTCCTTCCGCAAATTCGAAGCGTGGCATATTCACTCCGTTTGTAATGGACCAACCGGTAAGGTTTACCGTTCCATTTCCGGTATTGCGCAATTCAATCCAGTCGCCTGCTACTTGCGTTTCATCATCGTTGTAGTTGATTTCGCTGACGTCGATTTCAAGCGGTTGTGCGATGCCCAGGAAGTGAGCGGTAATAACATCATCAGTCGAAAGATTGATGATCAGTGAATCGTTATGCCATTGCGATTGCAGTAACGTATCACTCAGCCAATAGTTGAAGACATAGCCTGGATTGGCGATAGCCGTGAGCGTTACCGGTGCACCATTGAAATAGATTCCGCCCCAGGGAAGTTCATCCGGAATGATGGTGTTAATTTGAATTCGGCCGGCTTCTGGTGGATAAACGGCTAGCGTAATTTCTTGCTGTGACTCGAAGGCAAATTGATTCTGGATGTGATTGCGCACTTGTTCACCTCTGCATGCCAGTTGATCTCGGAAGATGGAGTGATTGTCGTTGAACCATTGCATGTATCCGGCAATGTTGTTCGGGTCAGCCCATCGTGAATAGTAGGCAGGCATTTCAGGAAGAATCAAATCGTAGTGGTATTGCTCGATATCGAGCAAGCGCTGCGCGCTGTAGGAAGTGTTGAGTAAGTCGGCGAAACGATTGATGAAATGCAGTCGATAAGGTTGGTGCTGCATTAAATTGTACCACGCTGTCGTAAATGGATTCCCATTGGTATTTCCGAACAGCCACTCGATGTGATTGGTGTAACAATCAGTCCATGAGTTGGGGCCTAATCCCAATTCCAAATCTTGTAATGCAAATCGCCACTTATAGTCCGTTGCATTGGAGCGATATATTTTGATGTTGTTATAAGGCCAGTCCACATTGCTCATAAATGACTCACCAATGATGTAGTCGGTGTAGTTATTCAAATCGTAGTAATTTCCAATTTGAGAGATGTAGTCGGGTGAATTAACATCCAGTTGAGAAATTACGCCCCAGTCATCCCAATAATTCTGCGGGTCGCCATGCACACCCCTGAGAATTCCGCCGTAATAATAACTGAGTGAAAGGATGTCCATGTCATCGGTTTCAGCATTGTCCAGGATTTCATATTTCTCCGTATTGAATTTTTCTCGCAATTCATACAGCCCGTGATACTGACCGTTTATGTAAACCGTTACGGGTCGCCAGGCAGAGAAGTAGTTGTGGGTTCCTTCGCTCATCATTCTCACTTGCGCAGCATCTTTGTAAGGAAGAGCGAGGTACTGATTACTTCCATTTCGCAAATAGAAGTCGCTGTATTGATTGCGATACGGGATGGTAGGAATTACCTGATGTTGCATAGGGCCCTCACCGAAAAAACCATCTGCTAGTTTTAACCTGAATGAGCGTTGTGGTTGTGACCTGCTTCCACCCGCGCCGCCGTCCATAATCATTCCGGTGTATTGTGACATGATTAGATTGTGTGATGAGGTTGAATCGAAGTACTCCACATAGCCTGATTTGAGCCAATCGCTAAAAGGGTTGTCGAACATGCCTTCCGCACCATAAAGATTGTTGTCGGCGGTGGATATAGATAAAATGGGAGTCGTGTGATCTGCTCCGATGAAGTAGGTTGCGACTGCTGATTGTCCCGGTATGCGATTGACCTCAAAGGCACGCGCTTTAATTACCGTAGTTGTAGTAATTGAAATGGGAGCACCTGTATAGAGAATTGAATTGCTCATAGGTTCACTTCCATCCAGCGTATAGCGTATGACAGATTGTGGCCCGTTCGGATTCTGAATAGAGACAGATTGGGTGTTGAGGTAGAATCCTGCATCGAGTGTAAATGAAGGTGTCAGCGTGTATCCATCCGCAGGTTCGGAGTTGTTGTTTGATGCACCCGGAGTTGGTGTGGCAAAAAGAACTTCGAGGTCTTGCCCATCAGTAAATTGACCAATACTAGCGTCTAGAGATAGTAGATCTATCGTCAGTTCATCCGCCAGTTCGCCTGTTGGTGAGTAGAGATAAACCGTTTCTCCGCCGCCTGAAAGTCCGAAATTGGTGTGAAAATATGAGCCTGCAGTATTGATGAATTCAGAGCTCAATTCTGTATCAGAAGTTGTAGTGATTTGAATGCTTACATAATCATAATAACTCGGGTCGGTATAGGCCACATCGAAAGCGAGTGAGTCGATAGGGCCTGCTGTGAGTCCGGCAGCCAGCAAATCTTCTGCCCTGTATATAGTTTGCATGCGCGCGCTGAAATACCAATTTCCATAAGGAGCAGGGTAACAAGTGTTGCAGTTTTGTGCGTTGTTATCGCCAACTACTATATCATTGATTCGAAGCACAGGCCTCAGACCGGAAACTTCGCCAAATTGAGCGCTGCACGCATAGTCGCCGCCATCGATGAATGAAGAGACAGATGCTACATAGTCCGTAGATGTTTGATTAAAAATGGAGTTCGAAGTGTATCCGCCTGACCAATAGGAACAGGTGTTTAAAACGAGGTTGGAAACACCATCCCATTCAAAATTTTGCTGAGCCTCGTGATTGTTCCATCCTATTTGAGGGGTGAAAGCATTCGATGTGTGAAAGGAGACAGCTGCCGGTGAGGTAAACCTGTTTTTACTGCTGCAGAATACGACGAGATACTCACCCGGTTGAAGCACGTACGTTGGAAAAACCCATTGCTGAGCGTTGGATGAATTATCGGTCAGACTGTATCCTTCCAGATTGACAGCCTCTAGGCCCGCGTTGTATAGCTCAATCCAATCCTTGTATTCTCCATCCTCATCGAGTAGAGTGGATGCGTTTTTATTGCTGCCTTCATTGATTACGATTTGCGCGTTGGCAGAGTAACACAATGTAACGAAGAAGAGAATTGAGAAAAGTCTTTCACGCATGGGGATAGTGGTATCTGCGCTGTTGTATTAACGCGGATGTAACAAATATAAGTGAAGCATAGCCATACGATAGGATTGGTCAGAGGGCATGCTTATTTTTGCGCGCCTCATGGCCCCGTAGTTTAATGGATAGAATGGAGGATTCCGGTTCCTCAGATAGGGGTTCGAATCCCTTCGGGGTCACTGCGATGTAAGACCGCCAC
>CANIAA010000247.1 GCA_947465255.1 Flavobacteriales bacterium
GATTTGATTGTTGGTAATGCCGGTGGTGGCCTTGCAATCTGGATGCAAACCCCTCTTCCGGTAGATGAGTTGAATTTGGCACAAGAAATCAGCCTTTTTCCCAATCCTGCTTCTCAAATTTTGACTATTGGTTTACCGAAGGAAATGACCCTTCCGGTGCAGATGAGCGTGTTAGATTATCAGGGTAGATTGCTTCTTCAAAACGTTCTGAACAGCAGACAGAGTACTATTGACATAGACTCAATTAGCCCAGGTTGCTATGTATTGCGTTTGGAGTCAAATCGACTGGTGGCAAACAAGAGATGGGTTGTTCAACGTTAGATAAACTGTAGTGCTCAATTTCGTCAGACGTTGGAGCTCACCCAACAACGGTTTATGGGTTGAATAATTTTTCCTTTTTTCATTGAAAATCAAACAGTCCGACCTATATTCGCGGCCCCAAAAGCGAAGGCTTGGGTCGTAGTAATAGCATTCCTGCTACGATATAAAAACAAGTAAAACCCCTTCTGTTTGCGCGAATGCCTTGTTTTTTCAAGAAACAGAATACAATTTAAAACAAAGCCAAAATGGCTGAATCGAAACGAGTTAAGGCTGAAGAAGCCGAAGAAAAAGACCTCAACATTGTAAATGAGGCAACCTCAGAAACTGCTGAAGGAACACCGGCATCATCACAGGAGGAAGAAATCGGAGCGGAAGAACCGCTTGAGATTTTCAGCACTGCTGATGAGCAAATGTACCTCAACGACAAAGGGGAATTCAATTGGGATGCTTATGAAGCTGCCGGTGGTTACAACAATGATGAACGCAAGAAGCTCGACAAAATGTATGAATCTACATTGTCGGTTATTCGCGAGCGTGAAGTTGTAAACGGAACCGTAGTGAGCATCAACAAAAAGGAAGTTGTAGTAAACATCGGTTACAAGTCTGAAGGTGTTGTACCTGCAGGTGAATTCCGTTACAATCCCGACCTGAAGGCCGGTGATTTGGTTCCGGTTTTCATTGAACAGACAGAAGATAAAAACGGACAACTCCACGTTTCACACAAAACCGCTCGCGTATTTAGCGCTTGGGGCAATGTGAACGCTGCTTTGGAAAGCGGTGAAATCATCAAGGGTGAGGTGAAGAGCCGCACCAAGGGTGGTTTGATCGTGGACGTATTTGGTATCGAGGCATTCTTGCCAGGTTCACAAATCGACGTGAAGCCTATCCGCGATTACGATCAGTACGTGGGTAAGATCATGGAGTTGAAAGTGGTGAAAATCAACAACGAATTCAAAAACGTTGTTGTATCGCACAAAGCACTTATCGAAGCTGAACTTGAAGAGCAGAAGAAACTCATCATGAGCGGCCTCGAAAAGGGTCAGGTACTCGAGGGTATCGTGAAGAACATCACTTCATACGGTGTATTCGTAGACCTTGGTGGCGTAGACGGATTGATTCACATCACAGACCTTTCTTGGGGTCGTGTTACGCATCCGGAAGAACTTGTGCAGCTTGACTCTAAGATCAATGTGGTTATCCTCGATTTCGATGATGACAAGAAGCGCATTGCTCTTGGTATGAAGCAGCTCACGCCGCACCCATGGGATGCTATGGAAGGCACAATGGAAGTAGGCCAGAAAGTGAAAGGTAAAGTAGTTGTTTTGGCTGACTATGGTGCATTCGTTGAAGTAGCTGCGGGTGTTGAAGGATTGATCCACGTAAGCGAAATGTCATGGAGCACACACTTGCGTTCTGCGCAAGACTTCCTCAAAGTAGGTCAGGAAGTTGAGTGTGTTATTTTGAGTGTTGATAAAGATGAGCGCAAGCTTTCTTTGGGTATGAAGCAATTGACTCAAGATCCATGGGAAAACATCGAATCACGTTTCGGAGTTACCAGCAAGCACAAGGCGAAAGTTCGCGCATTCACCAACTTCGGTGTATTCTGCGAATTGGCTGAAGGTATTGATGGTCTGATTCACATCAGCGATCTTTCTTGGAGCAAGAAAATCAAGCACCCAAGCGAATTCTGTCACATTGGTGATGAACTCGAAGTGGTGGTACTTGAGCTTGATAAAGACAACCGTCGTATCAGCCTTGGTCACAAGCAAATTGAGGAGAACCCATGGGATGTATTCGAAACCGTATTCGTTGAAGGTTCGAAGCACCAGGGTACTATCGTTCGTAAAGAAGGTTCACACGCCATCGTGGCATTGCCATATGGCTTGGAAGGCTTCTGCATGAACAAGAACCTCAAGAAGGAAGATGGCTCGAATGCCAAGATGGACGATGTACTCGATTTCATCATCGTTGAGTTCAACAAGAACCAGCGTAAGATTTCTGTGAGCCACACAGGCACATGGAAGGAAGATGAGCCGGGAAGTCCGGAAGCAGCTAAGAAGGCAGCTCCTCGCCCTAAGAAGCAGGAAGGAACAGATTCAAATGCTGTGAAGGCTGTAAATGCTCAGGTTGAGAAGTCAACATTGGGTGATATCAGCGCTCTTGCCAACTTGAAAGAGAAAATGGAAGGAGACGGCACTGAAGAAGCGAAGTAATTCAGCTTTCTATAAAATGAAAAGCCCCGGCAGTATGTCGGGGCTTTTTTATTGGAAGAAGAGTTGAAGGTTGAAAGTTGAAGGTTGAAAGTTTTGCGCCCACTACAATCCTACAATCCTACAATCCTTTACTACCTTGCGAACCCAAACAAATCCCTATGAAGTTTAGATTATTCTTTGCCCTGCTGCTCATTACTCAAGCAGGAATCGCCAAAGAAGGAATGTGGATTCCTTCGCTTTTGAACGTTGTTTACAGCGACATGCAGTCGCAAGGATTGCAATTGACAGCCGAGGATTTATACGATGCAAATGGCTCAAGTTTGAAAGACGCCATTGTATTATTTGGTGGCGGATGTACAGGTGAGATTGTAAGCAACGATGGATTGTTGTTTACCAATCATCACTGTGGTTTCGATTATATCCAGTTTCATTCTTCATTGAAGAACGATTATCTGCGTGATGGTTTTTGGGCCAAGAGCAGGGCAGAGGAGCTACGATGTGATGGGCTAAGTGTGGTATTTGTGGTGCGCATGGATGATGTGACCGAAGCTATGCGCAAGGGTATTATGGCATCAATGACACCCGCTGAGGCTGATGCCGTTCTTCAGAAGAATAAAAAGGCGCTGGAAGAGCAATACAAGAAAGAGAATCCTGCGCTCGGCCTTCAGTTGAAGTCATTTAATTATGGCAATCAATATTTGGCTATTGTAACCAAAACCTACAACGACGTTCGTTTGGTTGGTGCACCTCCAAGCGAAATCGGCAA
>CANIAA010000248.1 GCA_947465255.1 Flavobacteriales bacterium
CGTTGCAGGCGGCACAGCGCCCTACTCCTATTTGTGGTCTGGTCCGAACGGTTTCAGCGCAACGGGTTCATCCATTACCGGACTCGATGAACCGGGAGATTTCAGCCTCACAGTCACCGATGCGAACGGATGTGTTTATTCCACTGCTTCTACCATTACTTCAACTGATGTAATTACTGGCAGCTCATTCAACGTTTACCCCAATCCGGTCTCCGGAAACTTCATAATACTGGAGATGAACACGCTTGCAGAAACGGGTAGCAAGTTGGTAGTGATTGATGCGTGTGGTCGGGTTGTCATGACAAAATCGGTATCAAGCCAAACAGAAGTGTTATCGATTGACAATTGGGAAGCGGGTATTTACTCGATATGTGTGGAAGGTTTGCATTCTAAATATCAAACGAGAGTTATCGTGTTAAACTGAACTTAACGCGGCCAACCCAAGTTTAGGGATATCTGCGTTATATTTGTAAGACAACTGAAAGACGAACATTTCCAACGACCGAGCTCAAACTTGGAAGTAGAAAAAAGTCTATTAAAACTATTAGAAGATGCTGCGCATTTTTAGCTTTTTGTTGGCGTTGACTGCATTAATTCAACCTAGCCGAGTGTTTGCTCAGGTTAATGCAAACGATGATGACTTCTTAGTGAATGAAAACGAAGTATGGACCGGAAACCTCGGCGAAAACGATATAATTCCAGCCGGACAAACAGCCACCTTCTCAGTAGTGGAAGGGCCCACTTTTGGTAGCTTCAACTTTACAACAGGCGGAAATTTTCAGTATACGCCTCCACTCAATCAGTTTGGGTTTCGTGATAGTATCTATTATCAGGTTTGTGCAAATAACTCGTGTGACATAGCAGGAGTCGAGTTTTTTGTCATTTTCCGAAACACGGTTCCCTTTGCCGGAGCAGATTATTTCTCCGTAGAATTCAACACTCCTCGCACGGCAAACGTATCAACCAACGATGGAGACCCAGATTCCATTACAGACCCTATCGACACATCACTGGACTGGTTCAAATTCACCAATCCAACCAATGGTATCGTCAACGTATTCTCGTTGGATGGCACATTTACCTACACACCCAACAATGGTTTTACCGGCACTGACTCCTTTCAATATTATGTGGTAGACCACTGCGGTCTCTATGTCATTTCAACTGTTTACCTAACCATCGTTGGACCGAATCAGAATCCGACAGCCAATGATCAAAGTCTAACCTCACTTAACGAAGATGTGACATACAACGGCTCATTAACATCTCTCGTCAGCGATCCGGAAAACGATGTCATCACTTACACGCTTGTATCGCCACCCGCCAGTGGTAATTTGATTTTATACTCCAACGGTAGCTATACCTACACCCCATTGCCGAATTACACGGGAACAATCAATTTCACCTACAGCGCTTGTGATAATGTGGGTCAGTGTGATCAGGGAGTTGTAACGCTTACCATCAACAACACCGATAATGATCCACCACAACTTCAAAATGACTTGATTGTAATGAACGAAGACAGCTCCGGGAACATTAACGCCTCGAGCAACGACTATGATGATACCGGTGTGATGACTTACAGTTTGATAAGCGGGCCTGCAAATGGTACAACTCAACTCACAAATCCATCCGGCCAATTCACCTATACCCCAAATGCAAATTATTTTGGGTTTGACAGTTTCGTCATTCAAGCTTGCGATGGCGTAAACTGCGCTACCTCCACAGTGAACATTCAGGTCAATGGTATTAACGATGCGCCTGCTGCTTCACCATTTGTGCTTACGCTGAATGAAGACTCGAATTCCTCAGGAAGCATCTCAAGTATAACAGACGCCGAACCGACTGCCTTGATTTTCTCGGCACCCGGCGGCAACAGCATTCCGGGTCTTTCCATTAATAGCAATGGAACATACACGTATGTTGCCCCGGCGAACTATTTCGGCACACAAACAATCAATCTGCAAGGCTGCGATCCGCAAGGTCTCTGCGCTACCTCAACTTTTACGCTCGTTGTAAATGCAGTAAATGACTTACCCATTGCAACCGGCGACAACTTCAGCGTCAATGAAGATCAAACCCTGGCAGGTAACATCGGTAACGGAGAATATGACATCGAAGGAAATACACTCACCTACACGGCGGTGCAGCAAACCTCGAATGGATTGCTTAACCTCAGCGCCAATGGTCAATTCAGCTTTACACCGAACACGAACTGGTTTGGAACTGAACTAATCAATATCAATGTCTGTGACCAGCAAAACGGCTGCACGCTTACACCGCTCTCGATTACAGTAAACTCAGTTAACGATACTCCGACAGCTACACCGGCAAGCGTTAACACCAATGAAGACAATCCAATTTCAGGCAACCTGAATACATATGTAAGCGATATTGAAACTTCGCAGTTGATTTACAGCTTGCAAACGACTCCGAATACGGGTAGTTTTAACCTAACACCCAATGGAAGTTTTACATACACTCCCGCGGCAAATTTCTTCGGAACAGTAAGCGCATCGTATCAAGCCTGTGACGCAACAAACGCATGTGTTACCGGCATCATTTCCATTCAAGTTACAAGCATCAACGATACACCCGTTGCTCCAATCGTAAATATCACCATCAACGAAGACCAAACATCAAGCGGCATTGCCACGGGAATTTCCGATGTAGATCATACCAATCTCACAATTACCCTTTCGCAAAGTGCGCAAAATGGAACTTTCACTCTTAGTAATGCCGGAGCATACAACTATGTGCCAACTGCCAATTATTTCGGATCCGAGACCATCGGTTATACCGTCTGCGATCCAATTGGCCTCTGTGCATCCGGACAATTCGTGATTCAGGTATTATCCGTAGAAGACTTTCCACAAGTTAACGGAGAATCGATTGCCGTAATTGAAGGCAATACACTAACAGGTGATGTGAGTACCAACGACACAGATGGCGACGGAGATGCATTAACCTACAACGCGCTTAACACCACACTAAATGGTGCACTTGTGTTTAACAACGACGGCTCCTTTTCCTATACGCCCAACAGCGGTTTCCTAGGCGCAGAAACGGTTAATTACATGGTGTGCGACGACAATGGTAATTGCGCATCAACCGCACTTATTATAGACGTACTCACTGCAAATACAGAACCTGTTGCAACATCATCTGCCAGTATCATAACCGAAGATGAAGTGCTCAGTGATAATCTGCTTGCCAACATTACCGATGCTGAAGGTGGAATATTCGTCTTCACTACCATTCAATCACCACAACACGGCACATTACA
>CANIAA010000249.1 GCA_947465255.1 Flavobacteriales bacterium
AACGTCAGCGATGAATTATGCTGAATTGACGGAGTTTATCGAAGCCCAGCGCTTGGGAGGATCAGGCAGAGTTGCCGAGTTTGAAGTGGAGCTTTACAATCGAACGGCATCTCCGTTTTCCATTTTTGTGCTAACGCTGATTGGAGTTTCTATCGCTTCGCGCAAGCAACGTGGCGGCATGGGTGCTCATTTGATGTTAGCGGTAGTAATCGGGTTTGTCTTTGTCTTTATTTCCCGCATGACAACGGTGAGTGCAATGAATCTCGGCTTTCCGGCCTGGATGGCTGTTTGGGTACCGAATGTGTTGTTTGCGGGTGTCGGGTTCTTTTTGTATCGGAGGGCTCAGAAATAAAAAAGCCGGCTTTCACCGGCTTTTTCCTAGTAGCGGGGGCCAGACTCGAACTGACGACCTTTGGGTTATGAGCCCAACGAGCTACCAACTGCTCCACCCCGCAATGTAAAATTTAGAACCCGCATCGCTTCCGAATTGGGGGTGCAAATATAGACTACTTTTGTGCCTGCAACAATTCTTTTCAAAAATTGCCAGAAAACAAACATAAAGCAGGATTCGTCAACATCGTTGGCAATCCGAACGCGGGCAAGTCAACGCTCATGAACGCCTTGATGGGTGAGAAGCTCAGCATCGTTACCCCCAAAGCACAAACAACTCGTCACCGCATCATGGGGATACTCAATGGTGACGATTATCAGATCGTTTACAGTGATACTCCCGGTGTGCTGGATCCGAAATACAAACTGCAGGAAGGCATGATGAAGGCGGTTGGTTCTGCTCTTACCGATGCTGATTTAATTCTGCTCGTCATCGACAGTGCCGACAAGCACGAGATGCATGCACCAACACTCGAGAAAATCAAGAGAATCAAGATTCCTGTTTTTGTAATCCTGAACAAGTATGATTTAGTGGGCAATGATGGCGTGAATGTATTGTTCGATCATTGGTCAGCCACGCTTCCGCAGGCCAAGATTTTTCCGGTTTCGGCGTTGGAAAAGATTCACACGCGTGAACTGCTTGATCAGATAGTACGCATGCTTCCTGAGTCACCTCCTTATTTTCCTAAGGATGATATCAGTGATCGGACGATGCGTTTCTTTGTGAGTGAGATTATACGTGAGAAGATATTTACGACCTACGATAAGGAGATTCCATATGCGAGTGAAGTACTCATTGAAGAGTACCTCGAAGAGCCTGATATCGTTCGTATTTCTGCCTTGATTCTGGTGGAGCGCGAATCTCAAAAGCGCATCGTAATCGGTCATCAGGGTGGACCTTTGAAGCGTGTTGGCACGCAAGCCCGCAAGGACATGGAATCGTTTATCGGCAAGAAAGTGTTTCTGAAAACACACGTGAAGGTTGATGAGAACTGGCGTCAGGACGAACGTAAACTCAGAAATTTCGGATATTGGGAGTAGGATGATTGCCTTTGCGAATGCCAAAATCAATTTAGGTCTGTTCGTTACTGAACGAAGACCCGATGGTTTTCACAACCTCGAAAGCATTTTTTTGCCTGTGAGTTTGTGTGACGTTGTAGAAGCTGTTCGCACGGATGGTGAAGGCATTCAGTTTACAACCCAAGGCCGCGAAATCGATGGAGACATTGAAACGAATTTATGTGTTCGAGCTTATCGGTTATTAAGTCGTGATTTTGAGTTGGGTGGTGTTGATGCAACGATGCTGAAGAATATTCCCATTGGCGCGGGTTTAGGCGGTGGTTCAAGTGATGGTGCGCATATGCTGAAGATTCTGAATTCACTCTTTGAACTGAAACTTTCAACCGAAGAACTGAAGCACTATGCAGCACAGCTAGGAAGCGACTGTCCGTTTTTTATTGAGAATGCACCTTGTTTCGTTCATGGCCGAGGAGAAATTCTCGAACCAATCAACCTTTCATTACAAGGGCAGCATGTTGTCATTATTCACCCCGGAATACACGTGAGCACTGCAGAGGCATATAGAGGTATAACACCGAAATCAGCGCCTTTCGACTTGCGAGTCATTAGTCAGTTGCCCAGAGATCAGTGGCAGCAAGAAGTGACAAATGACTTTGAAGACTCAGTCTGTGTTCATCACCCTTCTATTTCACAACTCATAGCTCTGCTCTTGCTTGAGGGCGCCTGGTATGCTCGCATGAGCGGAAGCGGTTCGGCGGTGTATGGCTTTTTTGATAATCAGGTTGAGCTGAAGAATATACCTGCTGATTATTTCAGCTATTGGGGCACGGTGTTATAGTTGTTTACTTGAGAACTATAAAAGTTCCCGTAGCCTTTTGATGTCCTTGCTTCATGACGATTGTATAAGAGCCTTCCACCAATTTCGTGCAATCGATTGATACTTGATTTCTTCCTGCGTTTTGAGTCGACATTATCCATTTTCCTTGTGTCGTAAAAACATCCAGGGTCACATCGCTCCACTGATCTGGTAATTCAATATTTACTTGATTGTTCGCAGGATTGGGAAAAACAAACAGCTCCGTTTCTTCGAGCGAAGTTATAGAGTTGAAAACAACATTGAAGTAAACAGAAGTGGTGTCCCACACACCACATCTCTCCGCATAGAGCTCAACGAAATGATCTCCCGGTTCAAGTGGCCCTATGAAGAGGCTATCCTCGCTCCAAGGTTGCAATTCCAGATTGTCAATCGAGTAATAAACTTCATCGGCATATTGGCTCGATTGCACAATGGCATACGGACTATTGTTTTGTTCGACAAGCGATAGTTGTGCAACAGGATCCCAATCACCGATGTGCCATTCCGAGAGGTTGTTGTATACTAAGTCATGCACGGTCTGGCGAATGATGGATTCATGACCATTGTCGATTGTGTAATCAAACAGAGCGTTGAGTGGAGATTTGCGGAATAGCGCCGAGTAAAAGCAAACGGCTGCCACATAAGATCCGGTAGGTGAGGGGTGACTGCCGTCGGAAGAAAAGAGATCGATATCAGGGTGATTTGCTCGCAGATAGCGCCAAACCACACTCACCGGTGAAACGATTCCTTCATTCATTTCAGCCATCATCATGTAGCGTTCGCGCAGTAAGTCGTCCATGCCTTCGTACGTGCAAACCGGTGGCCAGTTGGCGCAATTTTGCTGATCTCCGTTTTCACGTCCCCAGGTCATGTAGAATACAGTTTCAGCGCACGGATTATTTGCTAAAATCGAATCGTTGAGTTGAGTGGCAAATGGAAATGTTTCTACTTCCACTTGCGAAATTGGAAATGCCGGCATCTGACTTTGCTGTTGCAGAACAACGAAATCCCAATTGCC
>CANIAA010000250.1 GCA_947465255.1 Flavobacteriales bacterium
CTCTTCGAGCGAAATACCTAGGCGATCCATCGTCTTGCGCATCTCCGGGTCGAGCTCATCCAATGAGTTGAGCTGCTTCTTTTGCTTCGGTGCTGCATAGTAAGAAATGGCCTGAAAGTCAGGCTTGGTGTAATGGACATGCGCCCATTCCGGCTCCGTCATTTTCTGCCATATCGCAAACGCTTCCAAGCGCCATTGCAACAGCCACTCGGGCTCTTCTTTTTTCTTTGAAATCAGTCGAATGATATCTTCATTCAAACCGGCCGGTGCTTTATCCGACTCAATATTTGTTGTAAAGCCGAATTCATATTCCTTCGACGTTACACTGTCCAACAACTCATCTCCTTCGTAGGCCATAATCTTGGTTGTTGATGTTGTTTAAATGGAAAAACTTTCTCCACAGCCACACGTGCGACTGGCGTTGGGATTCTTGAACACAAATCCTTTCCCGTTCAATCCGCCGGTGTATTCGAGCTCGGTTCCCACGAGATACAAAAAGCTCTTACGATCAACAACGACCTTAACGCCATTGTCTTCAAATACTTGATCGCCTTCTTTCATCTCGGAGTCGAACGTCAACTGATACATCAGTCCGCTGCATCCGCCGCCTTCCACGCCCACGCGCACGAAGGCTCCTTCCGGATGGTTTTCGGATTGAAGCAAGTGTGCTACTTGCTGCTTGGCACTTTCTGCTACTTTGATCATCTTTTTTTGTTTTAATAACCGTCTGTAATCCTTAACAGTTCAACCGTGTAAAAACTATTTAGATTATTTCTAAATAAATTTTACGGGAGGCAAAAATACCTCCTTGAAGGTATACACACCAAATTTTTAGATGAGCTTGTGATCTTATAGGAATAGTATTCCGATTAGGAAACTTCCCGACATGCCCTCTGCAAACGATTTCAAGGTAATTGATTGTTTACAGGCGGCTTAGTTATTCCATTTGAGAATAGACTTCACTTTCATCCCTCATGAAGATTTGCCCTGTCGAACAAGCCCTGTCCGACCTAAACTTTAAAATCTATCTCCATGAGAAAACGAAACATTTTTTTACCAAGTCTTTTTGCCGTGAGCATTTTACTTGTGTGTATCCTCACCATCCATGCGTGCAGCAAACGAGAAAATTGGCCTTGTCAGGAATCTGAAACACATGAATTACGAGTTGTGGAGCAGTCAACAGGTCGTCCCGTAGAAGGCGCCTCCGTGTATCTTGTAAGCAAGCCGAATGGAAGCGTTCCAGAAGCCGCGTATAATTTAACAACTGATCATTATGGAAGAGTTGAGTGGGATTGTTCGCGGGCCATCACTCATATATGCGCTGACGCCGGTGAAAGCTATTGGGACCAATGTGGATCGGGGTATTCCACGCAAGACGATTTTCTGGTTGACGGATATTATGAGTTGAGACCGAAGGCGTGGGTGCATATCAATCTCGTAGACTCAGTGCCATACAACGGCAATCTGCAAGTAGCAGCGTTCACTGATTTTGATGATTCGTTTGAGGCGGAAGGTCTTGTTCCGAATGGCTACTATGATGTGCTCGGGGTTGTTGGCGGAGTAAATTCTATTCTTCGCATTCGATGTTTTGATAGCGATGGTGACTATGTATCGGGTGATATGATGGAAGTGTTTGTAGCACCGGGCGATACAACAGAATACACCTATTTCTATTAGTGATTTTCCGTCCACGTATTTCTAACTAAAACTCTTTTTACGATGAAATTATTTTCAATATGTGAGCGAAAGCTCGCCCTGGCAGCGCTTTGCCTGCTCGTTAATGTGTTGTCCGCTCAATTGCGTGAGCCGTTCACACAACTGAATTTGCCTTTACATCAGCCGAACGGATTCTTCCTTCCACAATCACATAACACGGTCAAAATGCCGGATCCGTTTTCTGCGCATGATACGTTGAATGCCTCGCAGTGTGCCGCATTGTTCATGTCGATGGGCCGCGCAAGTTTGGACTCCACCCATGTCTTGACCGATTTCTCGGGCTTCCGCGAGCATAAAGACAGTGTGGCACACAGCGAAGGTTGCTATTCGTTGGCATTGATGGATCTTGAGTATCTCGATTTTAATTCAGATGCTTTAACAAACGGTATGATTTACCGACAAGATGGTTTGTTCTTTCATAGTCAGGGTTGCACGCAGTCACCTTGTTTGCAAAAGGAGTCGTGTGTCTTATGGGTGGATGCTCCCCATATTCAATCGCGGGTGTACAGGTTCATGATGAGCACAGAAGCTTTTATCAGCAACTATGAAGTTGCTCCCGATTCAGTTCTTGTTCATTTTGATGACGGTATAGGGTGGCGAACACTTCATGCCAATCAAGTCTATGAGGTTGACTATTCGACTGAAATGCGCAATCGATTTGTGCGCTGTGAGATTTATCGTCAGGGTCGACTTGTAAAGCATGCAGCATGCTTACTGAAGTACAACGATGAGTATGACGTATGCGGCACGAGCGGCATGCCACTTCCGGGAACACCACCATGGTCATCTTCAACAGAAAATCCGTGGGATGTGCAGGTGGAGTTTGAGGGCGATTGGGTGAAGGGGCGAGCATACACGCTTATCAGTAGCGATGGTGTTTTTGACAAACCCTTTCTTTTTGTGGAGGGCATCGATTTCGGTATTGATCGCGATGGTCACCCTATTCACGATTGGCAGCGACATGGGACCTTCGGTTGGTGTGAATTTGCCAGTGGATTTCAGGATCCGGATGTAAATGATGATATCATTTATGGATATGATGATTTACACCTCATGCCGCAGTTATTGCAAGAAGTTAGAGAGCAAGGATATGATATTGTGATGATAGATTTTTACGATGGAGCCACCTGGTTGCAGCGCAACTCAGAGTTGGTTCAGCATATAATCCGGTTGTGCAATGAGTATAAGCACGGCGATGAACCATTGGTAATTGCCGGAGCAAGTATGGGAGGCGTTCTATCGCGACACGCGCTGCGCACAATGGAGCTGAATGGTGAAGATCATTGCACACGTCTGTGGATTTCGATGGACGCGCCGCATGAAGGAGCCCACATACCGCTTTCTCTGCAGCACGCTATCCGGTTTTCAGCAGAACACGGTCAGGAGCAGGCACAGTTGTTCAGACAGCGATACCTGCTTCGGCCTGCGGCCCGCCAAATGCTGGATGCGCAAGTGTTCAACTCGCTCAATGATTATGATGACTGGTACAACCCTCTGCGTGAAATGGGATATCCGGAATGGTGTCGTTCGGTTGCGATTTCGA
>CANIAA010000251.1 GCA_947465255.1 Flavobacteriales bacterium
GGTAGTGCTCAACACGGTGTACAGACTATTCACATTTCGTGAATTTCCATTAAAAACAATTCCCGGAACGGATGACTCCAATTCGGCAGCCATGTATTGCTTCAAACCTGAAATATGTGCTTTGTGTTCCTCTAAGTCTTTATAAGACAACTCCAGCGCTTTGGCCATTCCGATGATTCCGCTAATATTTTCTGTTCCGCCACGCACCCCTCTTTCCTGGCCTCCTCCGGTTATATCCGGATTAATCTTAACCATCTTGTTGACGTAAATGAATCCGACACCCTTTGGTCCATGAAACTTATGGGCAGATGCGTTGAGAAAATGAATTGACAACTTCTGAAGATCAAACTCATAATGTCCCATGGTTTGAACGGTGTCACTGTGCAGAACGGCACCATACTTTTCACAAAGCTCACTCACGGTTTTTAAAGGGAGCAGATTTGCAATTTCGTTATTGCCATGCATGAGTGTTACAAATGACTTGTCGTTTGTGGCGAGCAATTCCTCCAGGTTACTCAAATCTACATCTCCATTGCTATCCAGCTTAACAAGACTGAGCTTAAGCCCATGTTGCTTTGACATTACCTCTGCCGTTTTAATCACGGCGCTATGTTCGATTGCGGAAGTTATAATGTGCTTACAGCCCAAATCATGAATAGCAGCGTGCATCGCTAAATTATCAGCCTCTGTTCCGCCGCTTGTAAAGACAATTTCCGCCGGCGTACAATTCAATAACCTTGAAATAGTTCGTCGCGATTGCTCCAAAGCAGATTTCGTCTTTCGTCCAAAAGCGTGTGACGAAGATGGATTTCCGAAAAATTCGGTCAAATAAGGCAACATAGCGTTCGCCACTTCAGGGAGCACCGGTGTAGTTGCAGCATTGTCTAGATAAACATTCATACCAAGTAAGATTCGAAAGGACATTGCTTTCGATATTCAAATTTCCGAAAAAAAAGGGAAGAACGTATAACGTGCTATTAAATTCCTGCGACTTCCTTCACTGTTCTAATTACTTCTTGAGCCAGGGCGTCCGCTTTTTCCCGATTGGTATGTTCTGCAATTACACGCACAATTGGTTCCGTGTTGCTTTTTCGCAAATGCACCCAGCCGTCCGGAAAGTCGAACTTCACCCCATCAATTGTGTTGACTTCTGCATCGGGATACATCGTTTGCACTTTTCCAAGAATCGCGTCAACATCCATATCGTCGCGCAGCTCAATTTTATTCTTTGAAATTTCATAACGAGGATAGCTGTCGCGAAGAGCTGTCATCGACAACTTCTTTTCTGCGTAGTGCGTTAGGAAGAGCGCCAATCCGGCAAGAGCATCTCGACCATAATGTGTTTCAGGATAGATTACTCCGCCATTGCCTTCACCGCCAATAGTTGCTCCGGTCTGCTTCATGGCCGCAACAACATTCACCTCGCCCACCGCAGATGCTGTGTAAATTCCGCCATGGTGCAGCGTTACATCGCGGAGTGCTCTTGTGCTCGACAAATTCGACACGGTATTTCCCGGATTCCGAGAGAGCACATAATCGGCCACAGCCACCAGGGTGTATTCTTCTCCGAACACACTGCCATCTTCACACACGAAAGCCAGACGATCTACATCCGGATCAACCACGATACCCATGTGACATTGCTTCTCTTGAACCAATTTGGAGAGATCCGCAAGATGCTCCGGCAAGGGTTCCGGATTGTGCGGAAAGTGACCATTAGGCTCGCAGTATATAGTCTCAACATGTTGCACGCCCAATGCTTTCAACAAAGCCGGAACGTAAACACCGCCACTGCTGTTTACAGCATCAACAGCAACGTGCAAGTTGGCTGCTTCAATTGCGGACTTGTCTACCAGCCTTAACTGCAAAATGTGGCTTATATGAAAGTCGAGGTAACTAGTTTCGCTTACTGTTCCAAGCGAATGAACATCCGCAAAAGAAACTTCACCGGAAGAAGCCAGTCGGAGAACCTCAGCACCCTCGTCGGCCGAAATAAACTCGCCCTTTTCATTGAGCAGCTTCAGAGCATTCCATTGAGAAGGATTATGACTAGCGGTGAGAATAATGCCTGCGTGTGCTTTTTCATTGGGAACCGCAATTTCGACGGTTGGCGTAGTGCTCAATCCAACATCAATCACGTCAGCCCCCATTCCGACAAGTGTGTTACACACCAGGGAATTAATCATGTTGCCGCTAATACGTGCATCACGCCCAACGACCACTTTAACCTTCGAAACATTGTTCTTTTTTTGAATCAGCGCACAGAAAGCCGCGGTGAATTTCACGACATCGATGGGAGTCAGACCTTCATTTTCGGGCCCACCAATAGTGCCCCGAATACCTGAGATTGATTTAATAAGAGTCACCTGATAATTAGATTTTTGAATGCGCAAAGTAAGGGGTTCACAATCGAAGTAATTCGCAATTCTTTCAACACTACCTTTGCTTTCGTTCATGAATTATTTGGCTCATTCCTTTCTTTCCTTTTCGAGCGAACCGGTTTTGTTCGGTCAGTTCATTGCTGACGATATGAAAGGTAAAAAATGGCAATTACAGGAAAAAGATGTTCAGGCAGGTATAATTCTTCATCGGTTCATTGATGATTATACCGACACGCACCCACTCGTTCTGGACCTAAAAAAGAAAATGCATCCAACACTAGGAAAGTTTTCCGGGGTAGTTCTCGATGTGCTTTTTGACCATGTCCTTTCGCTAACATGGAACACTTACTCTGATAACTCCCGTGAGCTATGGATTCAATCGACTTATGAAAAACTTCAAAAGCGTCATACTGAAATGACGGAAAGAAGACGATTCATAGTAGAAAAAATGATTGAGCATGACTGGATGAACATGTATCAGACGCAAGAAGGCACATCGAAAATTCTCGATCAAATGGGGAGTCGAATACCCTTTACAAATCCCTTGAAAGACAGTTTTGAAGTTTATTTGATGCATGAAAAGGACATCATTTCCACATTTGGTGAATTTTTTCCGCAAATCCTATCAGCGACTCAAATCAAATTAGATACTTTTGCACCCAATCCGAAAGTTGAAATTTAAGTACCCTTTGACCAAGGTTTGACTATGAAATCGTGTTTGGTAAAAAAATGGTCTGCGTTATTGGCTTTGCTCGCTATTCAAATAGGGGCGATGGCGGGCACTATCATGCTCGAAGGACGCTATCAGCAGAGGAATATCTTTGTTATTAACGCAGCTTCAACGGATGGTATTGGTTACTGCATTTATGA
>CANIAA010000252.1 GCA_947465255.1 Flavobacteriales bacterium
TCGACCAGTGCCGGGTCGTAGAGGTAATAGCTGTTCTTGATTTGTTTGCCGGACACCGCCATATCAGCAAACAAATGGTCATCTCGATAACCAATTCCCGCTGTCCACCCAAGGGTTGGTTCGTTGATGCTTTGTGAAGCATCGCTCAAAGGGCTTTGCTGGATGCTGTAACCGGCGCGGGCATAGTAGGTGCTGTGTATGCGGGCTTCCAGACCGAGTCGGAGTTGATTCGTGCGGCGAAAAAGTGTTTCGAATAAGGCATTCTCCGCTTTGTAGTTGTAGGTGTTTTCATCGGTGCCTTCCATGCTGATTTGACGGAAGTCGCTTTGAGCAAAATCAACGCTCACCATTCCCAACTTTCCGATAATGGCAGATGCTCCCAAGGTCCATTGTGATGGACTGCGCAGAATGTATTCCGCGATAAGCTCCGGAGAGCTTGAAAAGTAGCTTAACGTATCTACTGATGATGAGGCAGATGTTGAGTAATAGTCCTGAAGGTATGTGACTGTTTTGGTCTGATAGGAAGCGGACACTTTTACTTTTTCATGCGCACGGTAAATCGCTCCAAGCCTTGCAACGAAACCGGTACCAAACGTGCTTAGGTCTTCATCATAGGACCACGATTTAACACGGTTTTCGGCGGGGTATTTCTCCGAGTAGTTACTCAATTCGCTGAAGTAAATCCCGGTTATTCCGGCAGATGCTCCTAAGTATAAGTTATCACCGTATTGCATAGCCAGCCCCACAGTGGTTTCGTTTTGTCGGCCTTCTCGTTCAACACGCTTGCGTTGGGTGCATTCACCTTCTGTTGCAGCAATGTAGCTGTTGCCCGATAAATCATCGGGATTGGGGTCAATACCATAAATCTCGTAGGCTAACCCGGCACCAAACGGCAGTGTATTATATAGGTCATCAGGTTGTATTCCTTGAGCCTGCCAGGCAAACTGCTGCATCAGCGATGAGGATGCTTTTCCTTCTATGGTAAAATTCTGGTAGAACTGATTGGTTTTAGAGTAGGCGAGCCCATAGCTCACGTTTACAACCCGAGAAGACCGGGGTTTACGCGCAGCTACGAAAGCAGCATTGCCAATTGACAAACGTGAGCGAAGGTCTTCATTTACCTCATCGTTATAGACGCTTTCCGTGTTGTGGTTATCATGCGAAAATGCAAGCTCCATGCTGCTGCGCTTGTACATCGCAAGTCCGGCGGGATTGGAAAAGAAGCTGCTGATATCGGCTCCCACGCTGCTGTATGCGCCGGCCATACCCAAACTTCGTGCACTCCAGCCTGCATCGGCAGATGAATAGCGAAGTGCCTCTACTTCACCTTGTGCAAGGGCGGTGGAAAAACACAGGCCTAAAAAGACAGCTGAAATAATGTGCGACTTCATCGTGCGCGTTATTTTCTGCGAGGACTGTTACTCGATCCACCACCGCTTCGGGATGGAGAGGTTGTCGGAGTGGAACTTCTGGAAGGAGAGCTATCCGGGCGTGGTGATGTGCGGGGAGTGTCGCGCACCGGCGAATCAGAACGAGGTCGTGTAGTCGGTTCCGATTGTTGTGCCGGTTTTCTCTCACGCGAGGGAGTGTAAGTTGGGACCGCATTTCCGCGCCCCGTCTGTGGTTTCGAAGGACTGCGGTCGCGCTGTGGAGCTACTTCTCGCGGTTTGGTAAGTCCGGGCTTTACAACTTCGCGATCGCGATTGGGCTTGGAAGGTGTATAGGTTGGTCGTTGTGTAGCAGGTTTAACGGAAGGTCGAACGGAGTTCGAATTCACAGGCTTTATCGAAGCCGGACGCTCGAGAGTGGCACCCGAAACTTGAACGGGTTGTTTTGTAGACTCTATCTCATTCACATACCCATGCAAGTCGCGCTTGGTTCCATTGTAAAACAACCCGCTGCTGTAGGAGCTGTTCGTCGCGCTGATGGTGCTAATCGGATTGCGTGGGCCGTGTACAATTCCCCCTCCGACTGAGTTGTCGATTCCACCGGTGTTGTAATAGTTGTATGGAGAATTCCACGAATTGAAAGCCCAGCCTGAATAATAACCCGGCGAATAATAGGGCGTGTACCAAGAGTTATAAGAGTTATATCCGTAGGGTGAATATCCGTAAGGATTCCAATAGGGGTTGGAGCCGTAGATGAATGAGTAGTTGCTGTAATAGCCGGAATAGGGGTTCCACCCAATGCTTGGCATCATGTAGGGCGAGCAGTTCCAGTGACTTCCATAGTTGTAATTGCCAAAACCCGAACCGAAGCCGTTACCGCAGGTGTTATACCCCGAGTTCCAAGGGTCGGCATTCCATGTGTTCGCCGTTGAATTGGGACTGTATACAGGAGGTGCGGAATAAGTAGGATCGTAATAATCATCGGTGGATGAGGAGGTCGATGCGCTGTCGGAAGGCTGAGCCATTTGCGCTTCGTCGTCTACCAAAGCAAAGTCAGCAATGTAGGTATCGCTCGAAGTGAAGTAAGCATCATCGCTTTCATAGGCGCCGGTCGTTGCATAACGGCTTCGAGTGCATGAATACAAGGATGCAATTAGCATCAGTATTAAGATTAATCGAGTTGTCATGACAGTAGATTTTTCCTCTGAACATCAAACATAGTGCAAAGTTTTATTGGCTTGTCATAATTCTCCGAAGACTAACGAGTGTCATCAGGCTTCTTTCCTGACGGGTAGGCGAAAGGCTTCACCTGTATTAAATTCGCAAACTCAATTTTTAACAAACGAACCTATGGCCGATAAGTTAACACCGCGCGCGACCGACTATTCAAAGTGGTACAATGAACTTGTAATTAATGCTGATCTCGCTGAGCACAGCGCCGTGCGCGGATGTATGGTTATCAAGCCTTATGGTTTTGCTATATGGGAAAAAATGCGTGACGCGCTGGACAAGATGTTCAAGGATACCGGTCACGTGAATGCCTATTTCCCGCTTTTCGTTCCCAAGAGCTTTTTGGAAAAGGAAGAGGGACACGCTGAAGGTTTCGCCAAGGAGTGCGCAGTGGTTACACACTATCGCTTGAAGGTTGATCCCAATGAAAAGGGAAAGCTCATGGTTGATCCCGATTCGAAGCTGGAAGAAGAACTCATCGTGCGCCCCACCAGCGAGGCCATCATCTGGAATACCTACAAGGGTTGGATTCAGAGCTACCGCGATTTACCTATCCTGGTAAA
>CANIAA010000253.1 GCA_947465255.1 Flavobacteriales bacterium
AATTGCTGTAACGCCGGTGTTATGCCACCGCATTTCTGAAGTTTCACATTTACTCCATCGAAAAATTGAAGCACCTCGTCAAGCTCTTCCAATAGACAACATGCTTCGTCTGCTATAACAGGAATTGCCGTCTTTTTCCTTAACCCCTGCGAAAGCAATCGATCACTCCGGTGAAAGGGTTGCTCGATGAGAATACAGCCCTCAGACTCCAAAAAATCAAGAACACTCTCGGCTTGTTCGAGCTGTTTCCATGCCTGATTGGCATCGATTGCAAATGGTGCATTCGAAAGGGAGCGGAAATTTGCCAGTACAGTCTGGTCCTTCTTACCATCAAGTTTCAGCTTGAACAAATTAAAACCACGTGCTTCAGCAAACTCTATCTTCTCCTCCATTTCCTTCTTATCTGAAACACCCAGAGTAAACGTGTGAGGCACATTCTTACCCATTTGCTCTATACCTACTGATTCTGTGAAAGAACATTCTGACAAAGCCAGGTGAATCTGCCACCGCGCCATATCAAGAGCTGCTAGAGCAGGCATGTTGTCCGGAATAATCTCCAATAACGCCCGAAACCAATCCTCCGGTATCTTTAACACAAGAGCATCTGCAATACCCGGGCGTGAAAGAGCATCCAGTACATGTTGAGTGCTCACACCCAAATAAGGAGGCAGCGTCGCTTCACCGAAACCCACTTTATCATCCAGGTGCATGACAACAAAAACCACATCAGTACCCAGGCGCTCACCGTGTGCGATTCGAAATGGATATCGAAACTTCAGAAAATCTTTGTGACACTTAATCTGAATCATAGCGATATAGTTACCCAAAATGGGGGATTCAAAAGAATCGGTTTATTGTAATGACCGTTATCTTCACTCATGTAAGAAAATATTGCTCCCGCTTCCTCTACGAGCAAATGACCCGCTGATGTATCCCACTCCATCGTTGGCCTGCTTCGGTAATAAACATCAGCAAGGCCCGATGCGATGTAACAAAACTTCAACGCGCTGCCTATCTTGAGATAGCTTGTGACCGGAAACTGCTTCATCCATTCTGCCTCTACATCAGTACCATGAGAACTGCTGCCAACGGCAATCCAATCCTTTTTTTTGTTGTTGGATTGTATTCGACTATTGATACCACCTGCATGCCTGAATGCTCCTTGCCCCCTAATGGCCCAATAGGTATGACCGGAAACCGGAACGTGTATGAACGACATCACAGGCAATGCGTTTTCCATCAGCGCTAAATTGATGGTAAATTGATCGTTACGCTTTATAAACTCTTTGGTACCATCAAGAGGGTCCAGACACCAGTAACGCGTCCAATGCTTGCGTATCTCAAAATCGATTTGCTGCGACTCCTCCGACATAATCGGAATGGATGCGTCCAGCTTAACAAGAAACTCAGTTAGGAAGTCATGCGACTTTCTATCGGCTAGCGTTAGTGGAGAATTATCCGACTTCCATTCGACTTCTGCTTTTGCCGATCCTCCGCGATAAACATCCATAATGAGTTCACCGGCTTGCTGCAACAGTTGAATAATATGGGGAGCATTATGATTCATTCATCTATGGAATTGTTCCGACAGCTTACCGCGAAAGCCATGGCACTAGTTAGCGAGTTCGATTGCGTTCAACGCGCCGAAAGTAAATCAAATAGCTGCGCCCGAATAGGCTGAATGCTGTTAAAGCGAAATCATACTATTTTTACGACCTATTCAAAATCCATCATGAGAGAAATTCAATTTAGAGAAGCGATATGCGAAGCCATGTCAGAAGAAATGCGCCGCGATGAGTCGGTGTTTCTTTTGGGCGAAGAAGTAGCAGAATATAACGGAGCCTACAAAGCTTCGAAAGGTATGCTCGATGAGTTCGGGGCCAAGCGCGTGATTGATACGCCCATTGCCGAACTCGGATTCTCGGGCATTGCAGTAGGAGCAGCCATGAACGGCCTTCGACCGATTGTAGAATTCATGACCTGGAATTTTGCCATTCTAGCCGCCGACCAGATCATCAACTCCGCAGCTAAAATGCTTCAGATGAGCGGTGGTCAATACCACGTTCCTATCGTATTTCGAGGCCCCAATGGTCAGGCCGGACAACTTGCTGCTACTCACTCTCAGAGTTTCGAGTCGATGTATGCGCATGTTCCCGGTTTGAAGGTCATCACTCCATCCAACCCATACGATGCGAAAGGACTCTTGAAAGCGGCCATCCGCGATAATGACCCGGTTGTTTTTTTCGAAAGTGAAAAAATGTATGGCGACAAAGGTTTGGTTCCGGACGGAGAATACATCTTGCCTATAGGTGTAGCCGACATCAAGAAAGAAGGAACGGATGTTACGTTGGTTTCATTTGGTAAAATCATGAAAACAGCGCTGGCTGCGGCTGCAGAATTGGAGAAAGAGGGAATTAGCATGGAGGTTATTGACCTACGAACTATTCGTCCGCTGGACATAGACACCATCGTTCAATCTGTCAAAAAAACCAATCGCCTCATTATTCTGGAAGAATCATGGCCGGTGGCCAGCATCTCCACAGAGATTGCATATCGCGTGCAGCGTCACGCCTTCGATTACCTTGACGCCCCCATTCGTCGCCTTACGCAAAGCGACACACCTTTTGCTTTTGCCACCACGCTCATCGATGCAGCGTTGCCACAAGTAGCAGATGTGGTTCGCACTGCCAAAGAAGTTTTGTATCGTTAGTATATCGAGACAACATTAAAAAAGCCGCAGTAGCGGCTTTTTTGTTTTTGTCACTTTCGAGGGTTCTTTATCGTCTTATTACTCTCTCTACTTTTCTACCTCTTGAGGTCTGAACCTCCAATAAATACGTTCCTGAAATCAGCGGTAAACGCACTTGAGCGCGGGTTGCAGAAGGACGCAGCGTGTCAACCAGCTTTCCATCGAGACTATAAACTTTGACGAACTGAATGGCGTCATTACCCGCGTTCACCTGCACAAAACCATTTGAGGTTGGATTTGGTGATACCGTGAACAAGCGAGACAATTCTTTCACACTTGAAATGGTAGATGTGATCGTGTGACTTGCCATTTCTACAGGATCCGGCCCCTCCGCCCAGTACATTTCTTCAAAAGAATTAATCAGCGGATGATCCATAGCGAACATTTCCTCATTCCATTTGGGTGGAAGCGACTGATAC
>CANIAA010000254.1 GCA_947465255.1 Flavobacteriales bacterium
AACCCATGAGCAAAGATGTTCAAGGTTTGAGCGTCGGAGTGTACTTCATCCGCAACATGCAAGATGGTGCGGTGCAGCGAGTGGTGGTAGGTGAGTAGGAATTGGAGAATGGAGAATGGAGAATGGAGAACTGTGACTTGAAGTTCTCCATTCTCCATTCTCTTTTTCGTTGAGTCTAGGTTAATTATTGAGTCACATCATGGCGCTCGAAGCGGTTATTGTATATTTGACAATAAACCACTTCTGTATGTCCCTCAAGTACTTTTCTGCTGCTTTATTCTTCCTCTTATCAATGCAAGCGAGTGCATTCAACGTCACTTTTCGCTTACAGATGACCGGTGTAAATGGCTTCACAACGCCTGAAGTAAACGGTACTTTCAACGGTTGGTGTGGAGCTTGTAATCCTCTGAGCGATGCCGATGGCAATGGAGTTTGGGAAACTACAATTCAGCTGCCTGCCGGGTACTTTGAATACAAGTTCGCTGCAGATAATTGGGCGCAGCAGGAGACACTTCCCGTTGGCGCAGTTTGCACCGCCACGACAGGGCCATACACCAACAGAACCTTAAGTATCACATCTGATATTGTTTTGCCGGTAGTTTGCTGGGGCTCGTGTTCTTCCTGTTCGAATTTCAATGTCACGTTTCAAGTAAACATGGCTGCGGTTGCCGGCTATTCAACGCCATACGTAAGCGGGAGCTTCAACAATTGGTGCGGCAACTGCAATGCAATGTCTGATCCGGATGGAGATCAAATTTTTACAGCAACTCTGCCTCTATTTTCAGGTTTTTACGAATACAAGTTTTCATATGATAATTGGGCCGGTTCAGAAAGTCTGCTGCCGGGTTCTTCATGCACGGTTACGAACTATGGTTATACCAATCGATTCGTAACTGTTACACAAAATCAGACTCAACCACTCGTTTGTTGGGCTTCATGCGAAGGGCCTACTGCCTCAGGTAGTCCGACTCCTCAAGTACAAATCGCTCTAACATCTGGATCAAATCCAAGCTGCGAGGGCACTGAATTGGTTTTCACTGCCTCAGCAACGAACTTAACATCAACACCAATCTATCAATGGCGTGTGAACGGCAGTCCTGTTGGTGGGAACAGTAATACGCTTACAACGCATGGTATACTGAATGGCCAAGCGGTAACATGCCAATTACTTGGAGGAGCAGGCTGCGGCAGCACGGACGGCGCAGTGTCAAACGCGATTACCATTCTGCGCGAATCTCCGGTGACACCCTCTGTTTCAATCACCGCATCTTCGAATTTTCCCGTTTGTTCAAATCAATCAATCGCTTTCACGGCAACGCCTATCAATGGCGGCAATAGTCCAGCGTATCAATGGAAGGTGGATGGTATAAATGTGGGGACGAATTCATCGACATTTAATCCTACATCCCTTTTGCAGGGACAGGTCGTTACCTGTCAAATGACTTCGAATGCAGCATGTCATGCTGCACCTTGGAACATGATATGGAATGATGAGTTTAATGGTGCTTCTTTGGATGCCACAAAATGGTTTCCTGAAACCGGTGCAAGCGGATGGGGTAACAATGAGTGGCAGAATTATACCGGAACATCCAATAATGTCCAGTTTAGTGACGGACAATTGCATATCGTAGCTCGCAACGACGGACCTCCGGGGTTGCAGTATTCTTCTGCTCGACTCATAACCAAAAATCGTTTCAGTTTTAAGTATGGTCGTGTATCCGGGCGTCTTCAAATTCCGCTTGGTCAGGGTATATGGCCTGCCTTCTGGATGTTGGGAGCCAATTTTGATCAGGTATCCTGGCCTTCTTGTGGTGAGATTGACATTATGGAGCATATCAATAATGAAAACAAAATTTATGGAACCACACACTGGAACAATGGAGGACTTAATAGTAATTCAGGAAGTATCGTTACCGGCGTAACAGGTTTTCATGAGTATACTGTAGAATGGGATAGTTTGTCAATCCGTTTTTTCATGGATGGGGCACTGTATCACACGCATAACTCTTCCGTATCCAATGGTAGTCTTGATGAGTTTTCGAAACCGTTTTTTCTTCTTCTGAATGTAGCCATTGGTGGGAACTGGCCCGGGTATCCAAATGCTACAACGGTGTTTCCTGTGTCCATGGATGTCGATTTTGTTCGGGTATGGCAGAGAAATGGCGCGGCAACCTCATCACCTGTAACAAGTAATTCAATCGTCGCGTCGATTGTGCAGCCGACAGTGTGGTTTGTTGACTCTGATGGTGATGGCTACGGTTCGAATACTGCAACAATCGCTTCGTGCGCACAGCCGGTTGGCTATGTGGCTAATAACACAGATTGTAATGATGCTCTTGCGGCAATAAATCCGGCGGCTTCAGAAAATTGCACGACGAACTTCGATGACAACTGCAATGCTCAAGTGAATGAAGGTTGTTGCACTTCGCCTCCATCTGCACCTGCAGCTATAACGGGCCCATTCGGTGTATGCCGCAACTCGACTGGCAATGTGTTTACGACACCGGCAGTATCGGGAGCGACCTCTTATCAGTGGACACTTCCAACGGGTGCCACAGGTAGCTCAACTACCAATAGCATTACACTGAGCTTTGGTTCGACGTACAACACAGGTAACCTGAGCGTACGCGCTGTTGGTCCATGTGGCACGAGCACTGCGTTTACACGTTCTGTAGTAGCCTTTACGGCAGTTCCTGCGGCTCCTGCTTCTATCAGCGGTCCGAGTGCGGGTGTATGCGCTAACAGCACGCAGACGTATACGTGCGCTTCAGTAGCGGCAGCAGCCAGCTACCAGTGGACAGCACCGACGAACGCTACGATTGTATCGGGTCAAGGCACGCAGACGGTTACGGTATCGTTTGCATCGAACTTTGGAGCAAACGGCACCTTGAGTGTTCGTTCACAGAACTGTTTTGGATTGAGTACTACGCGCACATTGGTTGTGTACAATATACCGGCTTCACCAGGCGCCATAACTGGCACAGCAACGAACGTATGTTCGGGTGCTGTGTTGACCTTCAGCATAGCCGCTGTTCCCGGGGCGACGAGTTACTTGTGGACAGCACCTGCTAACACGACGATCTCATCGGGTCAGGGTACAACGTCAATTTCGTTGACGATCGGCGCTTCATTTACAGGCGGATCATTATCTGTTCGCGCTGT
>CANIAA010000255.1 GCA_947465255.1 Flavobacteriales bacterium
GAAAAAGGAACCAGAATTTTGCTGATAAAACTTCTTGAAAGCCTTTTCATTACTGATATTTTATGCTGTATGGCAGGTTTAAACGCGCGGCAAATTTATACGCCACAAGCCTTTGACATTCGTGTGACAAAAAGAATGTTAACAATTTAAATCCGTTCTAAATAGAGCGCTTCGACTATTGATTAACATGCTAAAAGCCAGCCATATATAGATTACTCTGAAGGGTTGTCGCTCGAGTCAAATTCACAATCGACTCCAATGCTGATGCATCATACCTTTGCCTTCTATCTATGAGAAATACACTCGTCACGATTCTCCTGTTGCTTAACCTAGGCACTCACTGCTATGGCCAACTTGATAGTTTGGAAAGAAACTCCGGCCAAGTCACTCTTCTCGCCGACTCCTCCATTATTAAACTGGAGCGTGGCACGCGAAGGTTCAAAGAGGTGAAGGGCTATCGCGTTCAGATTTTCCTGGGTTCATTGGAAGAAGCAAAAGCGGAGCGCAATAAATACCTATCACTCGGACTTCCATATTCTGCTTACATGAAACAAATCGTCCCGGAACATGCGCTGCAAATCGGCGACTTCGCTACACGAATGGAGCTTGACAAATGCTTGGCTGAATTAGAAGAATACTATCCGAAAGCCTTTGCAGTCGTTGACATTATTGAGCCGCCCAAATCAAACGGGGCACCTAAGCTGAACAAATAAAACAGCAACTGATAAAATTTAGTTTCGCTGCGAAAACACACTAGTACATTTGCCGCCACAACCCGATACAAATGCCTTTCTACCATCAACTCGGAAACGTACCTAATAAGCGGCACATTATACATGATAAGCCCAACGGCGGTATGTACTATGAACAACTCTTCGGCACAGAGGGATTTCATGGCATGAGTTCTTTGCTCTATCATGTTCATCGTCCTACGATGATTAAAGCCATTTCGGAACCAGTATTTGCAGGACCGATAGCTGCTGTAGATTACAACATCTCTCCGATGATGCTGAAGGGTTGGGATGTGAAAGCGAAGGCCGATTTTTTGGAAAGCCGAACATACATGTTGTTCAACAACGACTTGAATATCGCACTTGCCGCCCCTCAAGAAAGTCTCAAAGATTACTTCTATAAAAACGCGGATGCGGATGAAATGCTTTTTATTCACAAGGGATCCGGAGTGCTTCGCACGTTGCTAGGAAATATTCCCTTTAGCTATGGCGACTATCTGATTATTCCTAGAGGCATGATTTATCAGATTGATTTCACCACAACTGAAAACAGGCTATTCATTGTAGAATCAAACTCACCAATAGTCACCCCCAAACGCTACCGAAACAATTTTGGTCAGTTGTTAGAACACTCTCCATTTTGTGAGCGCGACATACGCAGACCACAGCAGCTGGAAACTTACGACAGCAAGGGAGAGTACATAATGAAAGTCCGCAAGCAACAGCATATTCACACGCTTGTCTATGCGGCACACCCATTTGATGTAATAGGTTGGGATGGTTACAACTACCCGTATGCCTTCAGCATTCATGACTTCGAGCCAATTACAGGGCGAATACATCAACCACCACCGGTGCATCAAACCTTTGAAGCGCACAATTTCGTGGTATGCTCATTCTGTCCGCGTTTGTATGATTACCACCCGAAATCCATACCGGCTCCATACAACCACAGTAATATTGACAGTGATGAAGTATTGTACTATGTGGATGGCGATTTCATGAGCCGCAACCACGTTGAAAAGGGGTACATCTCATTGCACCCGGGAGGCATACCGCATGGGCCGCACCCCGGAGCCGCGGAAAGAAGCATCGGCCAGAAAGAAACAGCTGAATTAGCTGTTATGGTAGACACATTCCGTCCGTTAAAAGTCACGCGCGACGCAGTGCAGTTAAACGACGAAACCTATAAAACAAGTTGGTTAGAATCATAAGCAATCATTTCATTTTCGAACTATGAAACACGACAATACCTCACTGCAACTTGAGAAGACCGTTGCAGAAGCAGAAGATTTTTTACCTCTTCTCGGCACTGACTATGTAGAGCTTTATGTGGGCAATGCCAAACAAGCAGCCTACTACTACATTTCTGCTTGGGGCTTTCAACCATTGGCTTACTGCGGTTTGGAAACGGGTGTAAAAGACCGCGTATCATATGTGCTTCAGCAAGATAAAATTCGACTCGTCCTCACATCAGCGCTTCAGCCCGATGGGCCGATTAATGCCCACGTTAATGCTCATGGCGATGGCGTTAAGGTAATTGCACTTTGGGTAGATGATGCAACAAAAAGCTGGGAGGAAACAACTTCGCGCGGCGGTACAAGCTGCATGAAGCCGGAAACGCACGTGGATGAAAACGGCAGCGTTGTGCTCTCCGGGATTCATACCTACGGCGAAACACTGCACGTGTTTGTAGAGCGCAAAAATTACAACGGCATTTTCCTTCCCGGTTATAAAGCTTGGAACCCAAGTTATAAAGTGCCCGATGTGGGATTGAAGTTCATCGATCACATGGTTGGAAATGTGGGATGGAATGAAATGAATAAGTGGTGTGAGTTCTACGCAAAAGTGATGGGCTTTGCACAATTGGTATCATTCGATGACAAAGACATCAGTACCGACTACACAGCCCTCATGAGTAAGGTAATGAGCAATGGGAATGGTCGCATCAAGTTTCCAATTAACGAACCCGCCAGCGGAAAAAAGAAATCACAAATTGAAGAGTACATCGACTTCTATCATGGCGCCGGAGTGCAACACATTGCCGTAGCCACCGAAAACATCGTGGAAACAGTGACCGCACTAAAAGCGAGAGGAGTTGAGTTCCTGTACGTCCCTGAAACCTATTACGACGACGTCTTGGATCGTGTCGGTAAAATCGATGAAGATCTGGCTCCACTGAAAAAGTTGGGCATATTGATAGACCGCGACGACGAAGGTTATTTACTCCAGCTATTTACCAAGCCGGTACTCGATCGACCAACCATGTTCTTCGAAATCATTCAGCGAAAAGGAGCAAAGAGTTTTGGTAAAGGAAACTTCAAGGCGCTCTTTGAAGCCATCGAGCGTGAGCAAGAGCTTAGGGGAACACTCTAACATAATTAACAAACAGAAAAGATTGAAATGGGGACCCGATTTAGGTGTCCCC
>CANIAA010000256.1 GCA_947465255.1 Flavobacteriales bacterium
GGTACGTTCAATTATTCTATTCCGCTTACAGGTGGTTGCGGAACCGTGAATGCAACGGGTACGATTACGGTAAATGCTCTAGCCAATGTGACCTTATCCTATGGCGGCCCTTTCTGTCCTGGATTTAATAGTGCTCCTGCCTCAAACTCCTGGACCGGAGGTGGTACCTATAGCGCAACACCCGGAGGGCTTGGCTTGAATACAGGAACCGGTCTCATTGCGTTAAACACGAGCGCGCCGGGAACATACACAGTAACCTTTACTCCTGTGGGCTGCGCAGCTCCTGCTGTTGCAACGGTTACAATCAATGATGTCTTGGATTTTGTGAATCTGCAATTCCCTCCAAGCGGAACCATCTGTGCTACGGGATCTTTCAATGCTTTTGGTCAGGTGTTCAATGATGGTGCGATTACAACCGTTCCCGGTGGACCTGCATCAGAGATTTCTGCACAGATTGGATATAGCTCCACCAACAGCGACCCGGCGTCGTGGACCACATGGACCAATGCTTCTTTCAATACTCAAGTTGGCAATAATGATGAGTTTGTAGGTACGATTTCCGGTCTAGCTGCAGGCACGTACTACTATGCTTTCCGTTACCAAATTAATGGTTGTGCCTGGCAGTATGGTGCTTTGGGCGGGGCATGGAATGGTACCTCGAACAACTCCGGTGTACTCACGGTAACTGCACCACCGCAAGCCGGAAACGATGGAACAGTGACGCTTTGCGCTTCGGGCACTCCTGTGAATTTGTTCACTTCACTCGGGGCATTGGCAGCGAGTAACGGGACATGGTCAGGACCATCGTCATTGACGGGAGGAAATCTAGGTACATTTAATCCGTTGACCAACACCCCGGGTGCATACACCTACACGGTTGCTGCCAATGGATGTCCGAATGATGTGGCCGTCGTTATAGTAACACTTACGGCATCGCCAACCGCATCGCTGGCTTATCCATCACCGATTTGTAAGAATGAAACAGCCCCGGTAAGTCCGACGTTGTCGGGCGCTCCGGGCGGAACTTACAGCGTTACGCCTTCTACCGGTCTTTCCATCAACTTATCTACCGGCGTAATCAATGCTGTAGCAAGCACTATTGGTAACTACACAGTAACTTATAATGTTGCTGCAGCCAATGGATGCGGAGCTTACAGTGCCACAGCCAATGTGAGTGTGGTGGCAGCTCCGGCTATTCCGACGTTAGCTCCGTCTCCTGCTTGTACGAACACCACAACGTTCACTGCCACAGGAGGCAACTGGTATGAGTTCTTGGTGAATGGCGCTTCGCAGGGTCCTGCATCGGCCACGGCTACCTTGAACGCAGGCGCAGGATTTGCCGCAGGCACAGAGATATGCGTGCGGAGTTATCCGCCGCCGCCGGTTATGGACGGAGCATTGACCGACCCAGCCTGGGGAGCAGAACTAGCAGGTTCTACCGGAGGGGCCTTGAGTTCGTTTGGTCCAAATCGCATTGACGGATTGAAGTTGTTGAACCGCAATGGCATTTTGTACGGAGCATTAGCAGGCACTGAGGAGGATGGTACAACACCTCTTGTCAATAACCGTATTGCCTTGTTTATTGATTGTCGTGCAGGTGGATTCAATAACCTGGCGGCTTGGACTAATCGATCCGGCGCAAACTCGAATACAAACGGATTGAGAAACCTCAACGATGGAATTGTCTTCGACGCCGGTTTTGAGGCTGATTACATCTTAACCATGAATCGCTACGATGGTCAGACCTTCTACGATTTGTATGACATGGTAGCGAATACCAATAACTTCTTGGGCAGCGGCCCAAGTGCACAGTTTGGCTTCCAGCAAAATGCCACGGAGGGAGATTTGACCAAAGGATTTGAGTTCTCGTTCCCGCTAAGCGCAATCGGAAATCCGACTGGACCGATGAACATCTTCGGTATGTTGGTCAATGACCCAGCGACGAATGCAGACACGTTCATCAGCAATCAGTTTATCACACCTGCAGGAGATGGCGAGGACAGCTACGGACAAGCAGCAGTTTTCTTCAACAATGCCGCCCCGAACCCTGTGTTGTATCAGGTGACGCAGGATTGTTTTGAAGAGGCGTGTGTGACGGTGCAGCAATCAGTGACCCCCAACTTTGCATTTACGTCACCGTTGTGCTATGGTGCTGCTGCTCCACCGCTTGGATCTCCATCACCGAATGGCGTTGCAGGAACTTGGCTTCCTGCTTCCGTTAGCACAACGATACCCGGTATAACTAACTACGTATTTACCCCAACTCCCGGCGGTTGCGCACAATCGCAAACGGTGAGCATTACTATTCTTCCGCAAATCTTAACCACCCTAATATTTCATAATTAACCCTACATCATGAAAAATCGTTACATCAAACAAATCCTTACGTTCCTGAGCGTTATCATGCTCGGTCAGGCGGCGTGGGGGCAGACGGATTCAAGTTTGACACAGGTATTGTGTTTTGGAACCACTGCGCAACCATATTGTGTTGACTGTTCTTCAAATGCTGGAGCAGGATTAGGTGGTTCAACTTATTACTGGCAAATAACAACAGCGGGATTCTCGGGAAGTCTCTATGACGATCCGGCTTTCATCGGATCGGATAGCACGAATCATATTTTGATTGATTGGGGAACAACACCTCCGGGCCCTTATTCTTTGAGTGTAACAGAGTATAATGCTTCAGGTTGCATCGGCCTTCCTAGAGTACTTTCTATTCAAATTAATCCTCTTAACACAGCAAGCACTCCGGCGGCGGCAACGACTTGCGTAAATGCTGCACTTACTCCAATAACAATAACAACAACGGGAGCTACCGGCATCGGCATACCCTCCGGTCTTCCCGCAGGAGTTACAGCAACATGGGCGAACAATACAATCACTATCAGCGGTGTACCAACCGCTGCTGGTTCATTCAACTACAGTATTCCATTGACAGGTGGCTGTGGAACGGTGAACGCTACCGGTTCGATTACAGTAACAGATATCAATACTGCCAGCACACCAGCTCCTGTAACAACTTGTATCGACGTAGCGCTTGCTCCATCGATTACGATATCTACAACAGGTGCCACAGGTATAGGTGCAGCGACGAATCTTCCGGCTGGTCTTTCTGCTTCATTTA
>CANIAA010000257.1 GCA_947465255.1 Flavobacteriales bacterium
AGGGTATAGTTCAGACTAAATCCGCAGAAGAAGTTTCGTGGAGCTGATGGGTTGTAATACTTATTGCCGACGGCATTCAAGTTCAGAAACGACGAGTATGAACTATTGAGCAAATTGTTGACCCCGGCGAGAACCGAACAATCGAAACTTTTCGAAAGGGAAAGCTTGTAGCTCGTCATAATGTTGAGCAAGTGATAGGAAGAGGTCCAAATAGCATTATTGTTTTCAAGTGGCATTCGATCCATCCAGTAATCGATGATGCTAAACGCAAAATGCTTGTACTTAAGCTGGATGCCTGTGTTCATTTGGGTTAATGGAATGCCCGGAATATTCTGGCCATTCAATATCTGTTCATTCACTACATATTTATTGAATCGATGATTATTGCGTGTTCCATTGTTCCAGAGTGTGATGCCCAATTCATCGGATTGTCGCATGAAGGTATACTTGAACGACCATTCTAAACCAAGCTGCATGGTCGATCCCGCATTGTGATAGCGTTGTAGATTTTCACCACCAAGCGTCTCTAGCGTGTAGGGTAATATGGCGTCGGTAACTTCAAACTGATAAGCAGTAACAGAATACTCCATATTCGCTTCGGCAATACGATGCTTGATACCGATTTCGTGCAACTTACCCCTTTCTGAGGTAAGTGATAAATTGTAATTGTTGTTTTCCTGATCAATCAATTCGAATACGGTAGGGTTGGCTGCTCCTGCAGAATAACTCCTGTATATAAAAAGTCCCTGGATGGGTTGTATTGAAACAGCAAATCGTGGTAGCAACGTTCTGCCCCAGGTGGTGGTTGTGTCAAACTGAAAGTCATTGGCGTTGCGCCCTCGAATGTATTGTTCATTTCCACTGGTGCTCATACCCCAGGTTACGAAGAGAAGATCCTTCCAGTTGATTTCTTTCTGCGCGAAAAACATGGTCTGGCGGTAGCCAATGTCATAGTAATACTTGAAATTCTTGGGTTCTCCAAGATTGATTGTCTGTTCAAGTATCGAGTAGGTTTCCGTTTGCCACTCTGTTCCTGCAGAGCCTTTCAGATGAAGATTGTTCCAGTCGTGGTGAAAATTCAACACGGCCCTACCGCTAAGCGATTGTGAGTTTTCGTTCTTGTATCCGCTATTGAATGGTGATGTGCCGTAAGGGTTTTTCTTGTTGGTATGATGATAATTCAACGTGATGAAATGATCAACGTGTTTACCCCACTTACCGGTTTGACTGATGGCACCCACATAACGTTCGCGCCACAAGGAAGCATTGTTCAGCATTGAAAAAGGAACAGCTTGTTGAGGAAAGGTATCCGCTTGAGTTTGATTCAACGCCCCAGGCAAGCCCCAGTTACCCTTGTAGTATGTGCCCCAAAGCGTGAGCTCCTGCGTTTGGCTGAGTCGTTGTTTCAGCGAAATCGAAACTTGTTGTTTTCGGTTGAACTCTTGTTGGCGGTAGCCTGCATATTCCTGCCAGTTGTGTGAAACACGAAGTTGACTCGTTTTGAAACCAAATGCAGCGCTTGTGTTGGAACGATAGCCTCCGTATGAGGCAACTTGAAAGCCGGTATTCGCATGAACTTTGCCGGAATCAACGCGAACACTTTTCAGGAGCAATACACCGCCATTACCGCTTCCATACATACTTCCCGCAGGCCCTTTGATAACCTCAATAGATTCAAGGTCAGCAGCATCTATGAGTTCCAGTGGTGTTTGACCGTCTGCACCTGTGAGGGGTATGCCATCCAGATACATTTTGACATTTCGAACAGCGAAGGGCGAGCGCAGACTGCTGCCTCGGATGTTCAATCGGTGGCTGCCACCATACCCGCGCGATTCCATCATTACGCCTGCAATGGTGTTCAGTGCCGGCTGGAGCGATGATTGATCGGTGCTTTCCAGCAATTGTTTGTCGATGTATCCTACAGAGGCAGGTATGCGATTGAGTGTGCTTCTACTGCTGAATGCCTGCAGTGTAACACCAGGCAGCACATAGGGCATTTCGCCGATTACATACGTTTTTGTTTCTGCAGGTTTTGTAACGTACCCAACGATGATGTCTTGATGCGTGTTGCATTGAAATCCGCGGACGCCTATATCAATGGTATCGCCCTGCGTTCGGATGATGCGTAAGAAGTTGGCTTGTCCTTTCAGATCCATGCTGAAATTACCCTCGGCGTCTGTATAGGATGAGGGCCAGTTTACATCCATTTTTCCGCGAGTGGGGGCGTAATCCGAAACAAATAACTGGGCATTATCGATTGGTGCTCCATTACTTTCCAGGTGAATGCTCCCGGTAAAAACACAACGCGCAGGCGGTTGAGCGAATAGGCTAATGGATGCAATAAAAAGGAGCGCGGGGAAGAGAAGGAGTCTGAGCATGCTAATGGGATTCGAGGAGGGCAATTACACGTGTTCTAACATATTCGGCAGATGCTTCAGCATTGAGGTCTTGTATTTCACTTGCCATGATACGCTTACCAATTCTTACTTCAATAGTGCCCGGTTTAATCATGTATGAATCGCGCGAAAGAATCTTATCGGCATTTACAACTGCTAAAGGTTGAATATCGATAGAGCCTTCTTTGGCAATGATGAAGGTGCCTCGCTTGAAAATGGCAGTCTTACCATCTCGGGTGCGAGTACCTTCCGGAAAGGTGATTACGTTTTTGCCTTTATTAATAAGCAAGGCAGCTTTGCGCATGCTTTGCATCGCTTTCTCACGATTTTTTCGATCAATGAATATGTGACCGATGAGATGCATGTATTGCCCAAGAATGGGGACTTTTTTCAGTTCTTTTTTGCCTATGTAGAATAAGCCGAGTGGAATTGCGCGTGCAATGGCTACAACATCGAGGTGAGACACATGATTGGAAACGTAAATGCACGGCGTAGTAGTGTCGAGGTTTTCAAGGCCGGTTACTTTTAGCTTGACACGGGCAATGAAGAGCACGGGCGGACAAAACAAATACCTGCCTTCGAAATAATGAACCCATTGTCCGTTCCATGTAATGAGCATGAGAACAATCCCTATCAGCCCGCATATTCCGGTCCAAAGCACAATGAGTATGATTTGAATAATGCCGAATGCAGTTCGAAG
>CANIAA010000258.1 GCA_947465255.1 Flavobacteriales bacterium
CTCGCCACTCGCCACTCGCCACTCGCCACTCGCCACTCGCCACTCGCCACTCGCCACTTTAAATGCCTATCTTCGCACAATATCCCAACACTTCATTCGTTTTCGCAGCCGATGTCAAAAATGTATCAACTTGCTTTAGCCGCTTTGCTTCTTTTTTCTTGTGCAGCGCACGCGCAAATCGGCGGGCTTACTTCATTCAATTACACGAACATTCCCGGATCGGCTCGGGTGGCTGCTATGGGTGGGAATTATTTCGCCATCAAGGATGGTGATGTGCATCTGGCGCAGTTTAACCCCTCCCTGCTGGATAGCAACATGCACCAAAAAGTAGGACTCAGTTTTGTTGACTATTTCGACGGCATTGCCATGGGCTATGCAACTTATGCGCATCGTTTAAAACCACGCATCACAGGAGGTGCAACTATGCAATTCTGCAATTATGGCAAGCAAATCGAACTAGACGCGCTGGGTTATGAAATCGGTCAGTTTACTGCTTCCGACTATGCGCTCAATTTGAGTGCTGCGTATGAGATAGACAGTTTGTGGAGCGGCGGACTAACTTTGAAAACCATGTATTCAGCACTTGCCAATTACTCATCGATTGCGCTCGCTCTGGAAGGTGGTTTCACCTACAATAAACCTTCTAAAAATTTCTCCGCATCACTTGTTTTCAACAACCTCGGATATCAGCTAAAGACGTTTACCGACAATAACCGTGAGAAGCTGCCATTTCAAATACAAATTGGACTCGTGAAACGTCCGGCTCACGCTCCATTCCGATTCTCTGTGGTATACTCGAACATGCAGCGCTGGGATTTGGTTTGGGAAAACCCAAATAGAATCATCGTAACCGACCCCATCACCGGTGAAATAATCGAAAAAGAAAAATGGGAATTAGGCGACAAGTTCATGCGACACGTGACGGTTGGATCTGAATTCATTCTATCCAAAAACTTTAATCTCCGCGTCGGATACAACTACCGAAAGCGACAAGAATTAAAACTGGAAGACAAACCCGGAACAGCAGGTTTTTCCTATGGCTTCGGAGTTCGTGTTTCCAAGTTTCATATAAGTTACGGCCGCTCCATCTATCACCTCGCAGGTCCGAGCAATCACATCAGCGTAACCACTGAGATTAGCGCGTGGTAATGAGGGGAGGGTCGAGGGACGACAGAGAATGGAGAATGGAGAAAATTGAATCTAATCCATAAATCGCGGAACTTCTGATTTTATCTTGCTCTCCCAATTAAATTCAACCTTCAACCTTCAACCTTCAACCTTCAACCTTCAACCCAATGCAAATAGTCCTTTTCGAAGATCATCTCTGGAGTCGTTTTTTGCCACTTGTTTATACTCGCCCGGTAGGTGAATTGCGCATGGGGATGATGACCATGGCCCAGCGTTATGCGCGTCTGTTCAATACCGAAGTTGTTCATGATACCCGCTTATCGTTAACTCCACTCTTCGCTGAGGCATCGGCGCAAATGCAACTGCATGTCAATGCGCGATTGTTCCCTACTGAATCTTTGATGAGCGAGTTGAAATCGATACAACCGGGTGATGTACTCAAAAATGGGGATACAGTTCTCGCTCGCTACATAGATAGAACGGGAAAACAAAGCGAACACCTCTTGGAATCAAAAGCAGAGTTGCACTGGATTGATCGCATTACCGATTTGTTTTCGATGAATGCACTGGCGATGAAATTCGACTTCGAACACATGGCAAAAACACGCCCTCAGCAAACTCTTCATGCTTCAAATGTTGTGATTGGTGATGCTTCGTCCCTATTCGTGCATGAGTCTGCGAAGGTGTACGCAACGACATTCAATACTGTTGATGGTCCTATCTACATCGACGCAAATGCAGAAGTGATGGAAGGGTCGCACATACGCGGTGGTTTTTATTTGGGCGAACAAGCAACGCTGAAATTGGGAACGAAGATTTACGGTGCCACGACCATCGGGCCGCAGTGTAAGGTGGGCGGTGAAGTATCTAATTCCATTTTCTACGGCTATTCCAACAAAGCACATGATGGCTTCGTTGGCAATTCACTCATCGGTGAATGGTGCAACCTGGGTGCCGACACCAATACATCAAACCTGAAGAACAATTACTCCAACGTGAGTATTTGGAGTTACGAAAAATCGGATTTCGCTGACACCGGACTGACATTTTGCGGGCTCATCATGGGCGACCATAGCAAATGTGGTATAAACACCATGTTCAATACAGGAACAGTCGCGGGCGTGAATGCCAACATCTACGGCGGAGGGTTTCCCGACAAGCACATACCTTCATTTTCATGGGGTGGGCCTGACGGATGGGTAGAATACGACCCGGAAAAAGCTTTCAGCACTATCTCCAAAGTGATGCAGCGTCGCTCTCTATCGTTGACCGAACCCATCCGAAAACTGCTGCTGCAAATTTTCGAAGAAACAGCACACCAGCGCAGCAGCGCGTCATAAAGTCAGTCTTTATCGCTTGGCATATCCCTTGAAAAAGACGCTGTCTCACAAAGGGGGCTACGTACCTTGCTCCCATAAGCTGAATTGCATGAAAGAATGGAAACAATACATGGCCGACCAGGAAGTGGATGACCATGAATACATACCGCTCATCACTCCTGAAGATGAAGAGCAAATGGACAATGAGCATACGCCGGAAGTACTTCCGCTTTTGCCCTTGCGCAACACGGTGCTATTTCCCGGAGTTGTAATACCCATAACCGTAGGCCGCGACAAGAGTATACGATTGGTACAGGAAGCCAACAAAGGCAACAAGGTTATAGGCGTAGTCACACAAAAGAATCCGGACATAGAAGAACCTACCTTTGAAGACCTGCATCGCATTGGAACGCAAGCCAGCATCATGCGCATGCTGCGCATGCCCGACGGCAGCACGACGGTTATTCTGCAAGGAAAAAAGCGCTTCGAAATAACCGGCCTTGTTTCTACTGATCCTTATTTCTCTGCCCAAGTGCAGGTGTACCCTGAGAAAAACCGCAACAACGAAAGCAAAGAGCAACAAGCGCTTTTTGAATCACTCAAAGACATTTCACTCAAGATTATTCACCTCTCGCCAGACATTCC
>CANIAA010000259.1 GCA_947465255.1 Flavobacteriales bacterium
GCCTGCATTACTCCAACTGGACCATCACCAAAAATCCGAAGGGGTTTGTCGAGTCGGAAGTAGAGGAGCTTATTATGAGTGGCCGCACCAAAACGAAGACGTATACCTACAATGAACATGGATGGATTTCGAAAATTGAATCGGCTGATAATATGTCATCCGGTAAAAAAGCTCAAACCTTCATCTATGACGGCATTGGTAATGTGCAGAAGGTCGAATACTTTGACGGTAAGAACATGACAAGGGAAATCGAAGTACTCTATTCTTCAACCATGCTGGTTGAAGCTTTTCTGGATCATAACCTGTCAACAGGTGATATTGTGATTACAAAATTTAGCTTCGAGTTCTACTAATGAAATCTGTTCGAATCATCAGAATGGTTATTACCACGTTGCTCATTCAGGTAGCAATTGCCGGATTCGCGCAACCAAAAACGGATGCACAAAAAGTTACTCCGCAAACTGCTCGCAAGAAGGAGGCTGAAGCACTAGAGAAAAAACAGAATGAGTACCAGTCTCGAAAAGATCATCACCTGGAATCGCAAGACAAGGCCACTAGAAAGCGCATGAAAAAAAACCTGCGCAAGGCCCGTCGTCAGTCATGGGGAAAAAATGTTCCCTGGTATAAGCGCTGGTTTCGACGCCAATAACAATTCCCTTACGTTGCCGCAATATTCACGAAATCAATGATTTGCGGATTCATGAAAAAAAAGTTTGCACGTTTTAGCAAATCCGTTGTTCTTTGCGAGCCTTTAGGGTATGCCACGACTCCATTGTACTACGATTGAAAGTCGTTATTGTTACCTAAATTTTGACTTGTTTAACACACTTTAATCCATCTGCTATGCAGAGAAAGTTTTACGCGCTAATAGCATTATTGTTCCTAACGACAGCCGCTTGGGCTCAAACCAACTCGGGATCCTTAAAAGGAAAGGTTATGGACAAGGACACGAAAGAAACCCTTCCTTTCGTAACGGTAATTGTTTACCTCAATGGTAACACAGTCAATGGTGGTACTACCGACATTGATGGTGAATACTCCGTCAAACCACTCGAACCCGGCACATACGATGTGTCATTCCAGTTTGTAGGTTATCAGCCACAAACCATCAAGGGTGTAGTTGTGAAGGGTGGAAAGATTACCCCTCTCGACGCCGAAATGATGCAAGGTGCCGAATTGGGAACCGTTGAAGTGTTCGACTACAAAGTTCCTTTGATCGACAAGGATGGCGGTTCTTCAGGTGGTACTATTACCCGTGAGGACTTGAAAAACATGCCTAGCCGATCTGTAACGGGGCTTGCACAAACTGTAGCAGGTGCCACAGATACCGGTAATGGTATTTCTATCCGTGGTGCTCGTGAAGGGTCAACCTGGATTTACATCGATGGTATCAAAGTGCGCGGTTCATCTGCACTTCCCAAGTCAGCGGTTGAGGAAATCTCCGTAATCACCGGTGGTATTCCGGCAAACATCGGGGATGCTACAGGTGGTGTAATTAATGTAAGCTTGCGTAATGCTTCAGCAAAGTATACCGGTGGTGTTGAAGCCATCACATCAGGCTTTCAGGTAGGCGATAAAGTTTTAGGTCTGGATCAATACGGTTACAACCTTTTTGAAGGTTCGCTTTCCGGTCCTCTCTTGTTCTCGAAAAACGAAAAAGGTGAGCGCGGACGTCCGCTTCTCGGTTTCTTCGTTTCAGGTAACTACACCGATATTGTTGATGGTGACCCACAATTCGGCGGTGTTATGCGTATGAAAGAGGAAACCCGCAATGAGCTTTTGAATAACCCACTTCGCCCGAACTTGAGCGAATCAGGTGAGGCAACAGGTGTTCTTTATAATGCAGACTTCCTCACTGCAGATGATTTCGAAATCACCAAAACACGCATGAACGCCCGTAATCGTTCAGCTAACTTGGTTGCGAAAATTGACGTTAACACATCGGAAAACGTGACCTTGACATTCGGTGGTACAGCTGCATTCAGCCGCGGTCGCGACGCAACTCGCGCCAACCAGCTCATGAACTGGGATAACAATCAGCTCAATACCAACTTCGACTGGCGTGCTTATGCCAAGTTCAGCCAGCGTTTTAAGAATGCGGAAGGTGACGAAGCAAGTGCTTCCAATCTGAAGAACATCTTCTATAGCGTCATGGTTGACTACTCTCGCAACTACGCGAATAGCCAGGACGAAACACACGGCGATAACCTTTTCAACTATGGCCACGTTGGTTACTTCGATATTTATCGCGGAAATACGTACGAGCAATTGCCGGGGTCTTACTTCAAGCAAACCGGTTTCCAGGATATTCATACCATTTTTACTCCGTCTGAGTTCAACGCTGATTTAGCGTCAATTACGAATCAGTACTACACGGGTGCTGCCCAAACAATATTTAATCAGGCTGCTTTAGCTCAAGTTACGGACGCAAATGGTAATCTGATCACAGATCGTAATCAAATCTTTTTGGATAACCCGGGTACCATTGGTTTCCTTGGCCTGAGCCCTGCGGCAAACCTCAACAATCTTACTGCTGGCAATGGTTTGCGTAATGGTGATGCACCACCTGCAACGTATAACTTGTGGAGTTATCTCGGTGCCCAAAGCAATAACTACGCGGTGTTCTCGAACAATCAGTTCCGTGTTACAGGTATCGGATCTGCTGATATTGGTGACCACGCAATTCAAATGGGTTTCGAATTTGAACAGCGCAAAGATGCTGGTTTCAGTGTAGCACCTGTAGATCTTTGGAATCTCGCTCGCTTGAACGCGAATTCACACATCGAAAAAGTAGACAACCAAGGCATAGGATACGATTCTACCATTGTTTACCGTGACGGAAACTATTACGTCTACTACAACACTGCTGTTGGTGTTACTAACCAGTCTGAGTTCGATTACAACCTGCGTGAAGCGCTGGGTTTGGATCCGCGCGGTGGTGACTACCTCAACGTTGACAATCTTAGTCCTGAATTCTTGTCAATCGACATGTTCAACTCGGATGAATTGTTGAACAGCGGTAATCAGGTTGTTTCTTACTATGGCTACGATTCACATGGTAGCAAACTCACAGGCAGAAAGCCGAC
>CANIAA010000260.1 GCA_947465255.1 Flavobacteriales bacterium
AAATCGTTCACGGTATTGTTCTTCACCGCATCGATAAACTGATGCGTGAATTTCTCACTGCTCACATAGAGAACAGTTTTGTCTTCATACTTATTCTTAATCTCAATACCAATGGCATGAGCAAGGTGTGTCTTACCTAAACCTACACCGCCGTAAATCAACAACGGATTGAAAGCGGTACCGCCCGGCTTGTTCGCTACAGCAAAACCTGCGCTGCGGGCCAAACGATTCGAATCGCCTTCTACGAAGTTGTCAAATGAATAGTTTGGATTCAGGTTTGAATCAACCTGCATTTTGCGAAGCCCCGGAATGATGAACGGATTTTTGATGGGCGACTCACCCATATCCAACGGCATGCTCACAACAGCGTTCTTAACTGCTTTGCGATTGCTGGTTGGAACTTTAATCGTGTATGGATTCGAGTTCGTGTTGTTCTCCATGATGATGGAGTACTCTAAACGTCCTTCAGCACCTAATTCTTTGCGAATGATTTTTTTCAGGAGAGTTACGTAATGCTCTTCCAACCACTCATAGAAAAATTGTGATGGTACTTGGATAGTAAGTACGCTTTCTTCCAAGCGCACAGGCTTTATGGGCTCAAACCAGGTTTTATATCCTTGAGGACTTACATTGTCCTTGATAATTTCCAAACAGTTGTTCCAAACCTGATTATGGTCTTTCTTCATGTAGCTGAGTAGTTCTATGGGGTTAATTAAACTTGTCAGGGCATTCGAATCCTTTTCATCAAATCTCTGCCGTCGAATGCGTGGCAAATGAATAGTGAAAAAAGTGAAAAAAAAAAGTTATTTAGTCTTGACTTCTAAAAAAGTTTGACTTCCGAACATTTTCTCCCGAAAGGCTTGCAAAATCAAGTGTTTTAGCAGTGCCACAAGTTTTCATTCAATCCAAAAGAGATAAAACACTTAAAGTCATCACTTTAATCCAATCGAGTAAAATCCGCGTCCAACGCAGACTATAGAAGTCTGTCCAAATTACGACCTTTCGCACATGATTTTACACACCACACATTTACGCGTTCGTTACGCAGAAACCGATCGCATGGGTTATGTCTATTATGGAAATTACGCCACCTACTTCGAAGTTGCACGTGTAGAAACCTTGAGAGCATGCGGCATAACGTATAAATCTCTTGAAGACGCCGGTATTCTACTTCCGGTAATTGACTTTCACATTCGCTATTTCGCTCCGGCACACTACGATGATGAAATACGAATTACAACGGCAATAAGTCAACTTCCTTCTGCCCGAATTCAGTTCCAGTATCAGACACATCGGGGTGAGACTTTACTCAATGAAGCAGAAACTGATTTGGTTTTTGTTGATGCTGCTTCGGGCAAACCCATGCGTTGCCCGCACGACATCATGTCTAAGCTTTCAGTTTTCTTTGAAGGTAATTAAAGTGGCTTCAACAAGCCATCGCCTTCAACAACACTGTCAATACCTTCAGGGTTACCTCCGTAGTAGATGTTTCCTGAAAACTGAATGAAGCCGAACAGATAGTTTTGCGAATAGACATAAACATCATTCAGAGAAGAATTATTGACAAAGGCATAATTCGACTGAAGCTCGCGTGCATCCAACTTTCCCACTCCCTGATTGAACAAGTACAAGGCATCACACTCACCACGCAAAACAGCATCGCTCACCCCTGTATGCGAAGCGATGTTGACCGTGTCGACATTCAACGAAAGACGCTGAACTCCGGCTGCTCCGCGATTGTCAATCGAAAATCGTTTTCCTGTTATCATGTTCACTGAAGTGATGTCACCTGTTGCATAATTCTGGATATCGAGAAAATCAGTCGCGCAAATGCGCACCACAATTCTATTCTTGTAGGAACGAACAAAGTTGCAACGATTCGTATTTCGAATTGTAAGCCGACCATCAAGCACCTCGGTTTCTAAATCACTGATCAAATTACCGGGTGCTGTTATGATCACTCCGAAATAATTGGTATCACACAATTCATACTGGATGTAATCATTCAATTCAATCGAAGAAAAATGATCGACATCACGCTGTACCGTCTTCATATCACCGGCTCGCTGCATACAATCGGGCGCATCTTCTCGATTGCATGACACCAGCAGGGTTGAGAACAACGCCACGCACAGAATAACTGGGTTCGATATGTATGTTACCCTTTTCATTTTCGAATGACATAACCGATTCCCAACTCGCCATAATCGGCCTTGGCGAAATGAGTCTTCAGAGTAAGTTGCGTATAAAAATTCTTTCCGATTTCATAACGCAGACCTGCCCGATGATAAAGCGCCCCATTCAATCGCTGCTTGTCTACAAGATAATAGCCTTGTTGAATCTTCAAAGAAAACCGATCAAAGAAAAGACTGTACGAGAAAATAGCTCCCAACTGAAGCGCTTCCCTTTCGCGAATCGACACGTCTGTTCGTTGCTCTACCAAGGGTTTGACCGATGAATCAAACAACACATCGACACCCAATCCAAAGGCACTCTTATACGACACGCGTCGCTCGCCGAGCAGTGACAACACCGTTGCTACATACTTTCTTCCTGTGGGCGGGGGGATCTCCTTTAACCCCGCCACTAGACCAGCACTCAGAATATACTTTTCAAGCGAAGGTTCCGGAATAACTTTCATATAAGAAGAACGATACTTCCCTACTACGTAACTAACAAACAACCCTGCGTTGTTTGTACCGAGATTCGGTAACTGAAATGCGCCGTTCGAGAGGTGACTCAGTCGCAATCCCGCGCGAATTTCACCTGACTTAAATGCGATAAGCCGAGCGGAATATTGCAGTGAAATGGCAACGTTTCCCTGTGAACCCAGAACGGCCGCTTGGTGATTATCTTCCAGGTCCCAACGCTTAGTTGCATAGCCCATGCCCAATCCAAGTCCTATCCAATGACGATAGCCGCGCGATGAAATACGTAGATAATCGTCCACATAGCGTTTCCCGTTCAACGGTAAATTCAACAGATACGAAAGTGAATACTGTTGCCCCAGTTGTTGCTGATTACCCGTGTTAATGAAAGAAAAATCCAAG
>CANIAA010000261.1 GCA_947465255.1 Flavobacteriales bacterium
CGTATCGATTGGTGTGGTACTCGCTGGCTTCAACGGATTGGAAGTGTCTATCTCGTCTCCCGCAGTTAGAACACGCAAAAGTTGATCCGCGCGAGTTGCCTCTTCTGTTCCTCCACACTCTTGCACGAGTTTATTCAACTCGTTCTGATAATTTTCTTTTACACCATATGGCGCGTCCGAATAACCCACACAAATAGCCCTCAGCAATTTGTATTTGCACAATAAATGGTTAAGTGGTTCCGCTGTAATGACACTATCGCAATACGTCTTGGCCCTTGTATAACTGCGACGCGCGTAATAATTGTAGGCTATTTGATAGGCCTCATTTTCCTTGGCCTTTTTCATGTCTTGAATATCCAGGTAACCGGGGTTATCCACTAACATAGCCCAATCGCTGCCGGGATAACGACTCTTTATCTCATCGCCCCAATACTTGGAGTTGCAGCTTTCACAAAACGGATCCTTCATATACCCCTTTCTCCCTTCCTTGGCCAGCCAAGTTCGGAAGAGCTGATAGTATGTGGTGGGGTGATAACTGCTCTCATCCATGTTCGCTAATAACTCCTCCCACGTGCTGATAGCGTTGTCATCATCATCGAGCTTTTCCTTGTATACAACGCCTGCGTTGTAGTAGCCCTCAGCAGCGTCCTTCTTTATACTCAACATTCCTGCGTCATTCGCACAAGGCAAAGAGCTCTTTAGTTCTTCCGAGGTCGGCGTCTTATACTTGTCTTCTGCGACAGTTCCGCTGCTGTCTGCAGCGGCTTCCGGTTGAGTCATCACTTCTTCACCCGGCCCGAAACTCTCCGCCAGTTTCGATTGCAACCGCCAATAATCTTTCAATGGTCTGTCGCCCCACTCATCGGCAAATGTGTTTTTCCCGTTTTCCTTTAGCTCTTCGTTATAACACCAAAATGTGCCACTGATGCCCGACTCCTGGGCTGCCTCCAAAGCTTGCGCCGCTCTGAGCTCATCTTCCAGTCGCTGCTTCTCCATGGCTTGTGCCATTTGCTCTGCCATGGCCCGTACCTTTTTCTCAAGTTCATCAGGGCTCAAAGAGCAAATGACGTTTAAGCTGTCGTACAAGGCTATGGACTCCAGGTGTCCCACCAATTCTGTTAATGATTCTGCTCTTGCTTTGATAACAGCATAGCGTTCATGTTCGGGGTCAATCTTGGTCAGAGTGCTGTCGTAATAGGTTTGTGCCTGCGCATATAAACGGTCATCAAAATACAAATCCGCAAGTCGCAAAAATGCCTTCGCACGCTGCTTCGCATTCGTCGTATTAGATTGAATCGACTTCAAGTAAAAGCTTACGGCGTCTTCTCTGCGCTGTTCCTCCCATGCAATATCACCTAAGGCATAATAAATCTGATCTGCGTAATCTGCGTTCTTTTCATCCTTCAACATCTTGAACAACTCCTTCTGTATCTCGCCGGAGCTTCCACCTGTTCGACTAAAAGAAAGCGCCTTGTTAATGCGCGCATGAAACTCCAGCTCGTAGGGTGCACGCGAATGAACTACCGCCTCGTAATGCGTCATAGCATCACTGCTGCGATTCATTTGCTGATAGAGTTGTGCCAGTATGAAATGCGGACGGGCTCTGTCCTTTTTCTTGTCAATAAACTCTAAACTCTTTTCCAGCTCAGCAGCCGCCTTGTCCCACTTCTTCTGATGCACATAGGCATCCGCATATGTGAGGTAATACTCGGCCTTGCGGGCATTTTTAACGTCTTCCTTTTCGACGTCACCTTCTGCTCGAACCAAAGCTTGAATGGCCTTTCCATACTCTTTCTCCTCTGTGTATGTTTTTGCAAGCCATGTGTTGCTTCGCACAGATGCCTCGGGCTTTCTGAATTTGCGGTTGACGTATTGGAAAATATCCGCCGACTTATAGTAGCTCTGCTTGTAAAAATACGCCTGACCGATAACCATGTAGTTATCGTCAATCCACTTGTTGAACTCCGGGCGCTTTTTGTCTTCGTTCGAATCGTCCTTTATCGTGTGCCTACTGATTACCTTTTCGCACTTGGCAATCGCCTTCTCCATATCCGGAAATATCGCTTTGGCCTCTTCCGGAGTTCCGTAAATAAAAATGGGCAAAATCTTATCGTAGTCGTCTTTGTGATTGGTAGCTAGCGTATTTGCTCCCTTAATAACTAACTCATTTGCGTTGAAATAACCGTTGTAATGGCCCGTCATATTGTGGTAAAGACGTGGGGCTGTACCGTCCTTTTTGGTCGAACAACCAGCGAGGCAAAACAGCAACCACAGGACAGTAAAGACAAGGCCCGAAAAACGAATATTCACAAAGAGTAGATTTTATTGCCCGCTTCTAACAGGATTGCGTCAAAATTATTTCATTTTTGCGCGGAATTGTTCGCTAGGACAAAGATTCGAGACAAAAAATGGTAGCAACGCCTCAACCCAAAAGGAAAAAACTCCTGAAGAAGCTTAAAAGTCGCTTTCGGTTGACGGTGCTTAACGAGGCCACCTTCGAAGAAAAACTATCCTATTCACTTACACCGCTAAACCTGATAATCATGTTTGGTGGAATGCTCGTTGTGTTCGGATCGCTGATATATCTGCTGGTTGCTTTCACCCCCCTCAAGAACTATGTAATTCCGGATTATGCATCTACAGGCTATCGAGAGGAAGCTCGCATTGCTAGGCTACAAGCAGACTCTTTGTTCGAGGAGGTCAGAAAAAATGATCGCTACCTCAATGACCTGAAAGTGATACTGAATGGAGGCACATTAAGCAATACTTCCGACAGCTCCCAATCCATAAACGAAACGCCCAACCTGAATTACGACGTTAGTGAGCTAGACGAAACGATGCGTCGGAAAATATCTGAGCAAGATCGATTCAGCATTGAAGCCATCGAGGAAACAGAAGATCGGAAAAAAGGCCTCATTCTGTTCAAGCCTGTCAACGGAACCATATTTAACGCGTTTAATCCGAAAGACGGTCACTACGGTATTGACCTCGTGGCTCCGAAGGACGATCCGGTTAAATCTGTCCTGGATGGAACGGTAATCGCTGC
>CANIAA010000262.1 GCA_947465255.1 Flavobacteriales bacterium
AGAAAATACAAGAGAAAATCTCTGGTTATTCCTTTGCGTCTCTGCGGTTAAAAACAACAACTCCAATGAGCTAGATTAAACCTCCTCTTGAATCCGCATTGTCAACAGTCCCGCCACGATCAGCAAGCAACCGCCAATGCTAATCGCCATCATGCGGTTTTCGTGAAGTACGTGTTCCATTACCCAACCGAATGATAGGGCAGCGATAATTTCAGGCAACACAATGAAGAAGTTGAAGATGCCCATATACACGCCAATCTTATCAGCAGGCAAGCAGTCGCTCAGCATGCTGTAGGGCATAGAGAGAATACTGGCCCAGGCAATGCCCACACAAGCCATTACCGCAAATAAAAGATGCGCCTGTTCAGCTCCATGAATGAACTGCAGCATGATGAGCGCCGCACCACCTATTGTCAAACACAACTGATGCGTGAATTTTTTTCCGATGCGACCAGCCAGCACAGGTAGTGCAAGTGCAAACAGGAATGTGGTCAAATTTTGAACGCTATATGTAAGACCTGCGAGTTCGTTTCCTTGTTTATAAAGTGCTCGCAACGCAGGGTCGGCACCTTCTGCAGCAGTTCCTCCGAAGATGTCGGCACCTACTGCAGGTGTGTAGTAGAACCACATCAGGAATAAGCCCGGCCAGGTGAGAAACTGTACCAATGCAAGCTGTTTCATTTTCCGTGGCATGTGGGTGATGGCATGTGCGATTTCTGCCGCACCTGCGCCGAAGCCTCGTTTGCGCTCCGCTACTTTTTCGCGATCCGGAATTTCTTGCGGCGGATATTCTTTCGTGGTTACAATGGTGTACAGAACAAAGAGAAAAAACGCAGCTGCACCGATGTAAAAGCTGAGTTTTACGTTTGTTGGGATACCGGTGTGTCCGGCGGCATCTTCAACGCCTACCCAATGCGTAAAGATCCAGGGCAAAGCGCTTGCTACTACCGATCCCAAGCCAATGAACAAGCTCTGCATACTGAAGCCAAACGTGCGCTGATTTTCAGGGAGCTTATCCGCAACAAATGCGCGAAATGGTTCCATCGAAATATTGATGGATGAATCGAGAATCCACAACAATCCTGCAGCCATCCACAGCTCGCTGCAGTTGGGCATCATCACCAGTGCAATCGAACTCAGCACGGCGCCTATGAAGAAGTAAGGGCGGCGTCGGCCGAAGGTAGGGTGCCACGTGCGATCACTCATGTAGCCGATGATGGGCTGTACGATGAGTCCGGTTAGCGGAGCAGCCAGCCATAGCATAGGTATTTCATCGGGCTTTGCGCCGAGAAACTCGTAGATGGAACTCATGTTGGCCATTTGCAAGGCCCAACCAAATTGAATACCCATGAACCCGAAACTCATGTTCCAGATTTCCCAAAAACCCAGTTGCTTTTTTTCCATAGTTGTGGTGAATGATGCGCAATATATAGAAAGTGCTTGTTTTTTTAACCGCAGAGACACAGAGAAACTTCGAGAGGTTTTTTTACTAAACTTTTAGGAAAAAAAATGATTAACCGCAAAAAAATCGCAAAGCGAATGGTTGTTTTATTCTCTGCGCTGCTTCGCTTCCTTTGCGGTTAATAAAAATCAATGTTGAAAGTTGACCCTCGACTTCGCTCGGGCACCGTCCCTATTATCCTACAATCCTATAATCCTTTCCCATATACTTGCACTTCAAAACTCGAAATCCCCCAGTGCCAACCCCACTATTAGATATCGGCCTCGCGCAAACCACACTCCATCCGTTCGGATTGGAGGTCGAGCGCGCTGAAGGAGTTTACATCTATACAACGGATGGCAAGCGCTACATGGATTTTATCTCGGGTATCGGAGTAAATAATCTGGGTCACGGACATCCGCACATCAAGCAAGCGTTGCATGAGCAAATCGAAACGCACTTGCATGTGATGGTGTATGGAGAGTACGTTCAAGCATCACAGAAGAAGGCTGCAACCCTTCTTACAGCCGCATTGCCGGCATCACTTAATACCTGCTACTTTGTGAACAGCGGCACGGAGGCTATTGAGGCGGCACTGAAGTTAGCCAAGCGTGTTAACGGTCGCACGCAGCTCATTGCATGCAAAGGCGCTTATCACGGCAACACGCATGGTAGCATGAGCGTGAGTCACAACGAAAAGAAAAAGGCAACGTTTCGTCCGCTGCTGCCTGATGTGGAGTTCATAGGTTTCAATACAATCAGCGACCTCGAAAGGATCACCCACAAAACGGCTTGTGTGATTGCAGAAACCATTCAAGGCGATGCAGGTGTTCGAATACCTGACGTTGCCTGGCTGCAAGCGTTGCGCGCTCGGTGCAATGAAACAGGTGCCTTGCTCATTCTCGATGAGATTCAATGCGGCATGGGACGCTCGGGAACGCTATTCGCGTTCGAGCAATTTGGCATTGTGCCCGATATTCTAGTGTTGGGTAAAGCACTCGGTGGCGGTGTTCCCGTAGGTTGTTTTGTCGCTTCGCGCGAACATATGACGCTGCTTACACACGACCCTATGCTCGGACACATTAGCACATTTGCCGGACATCCCTTGGTGTGCGCAGGTGTTGCAGCGTGTTTGGAGGTCTTCAAAAACGAAAACATCGTGGCGCCCATCGAAGCGCGAGGTCAACGCATCGCTTCCTTTTTACGCAGTCTACCGCAGGTCAAAGAAGTTCGTCAGCGCGGATACTATTTCGCCATCGACATGCCAAGCGAAGAGCACGTGCGACATGTAGTTGAGTATTGCATGGCTCATGGCGTCATCACGTTCTGGTTTCTATCGTGCCCTTGGTCGTTTCGCATTGCACCGCCTCTTACCATTAGTGAGGCAGAGATTGATGAGGCATTGGCGGTTATTGAGCGGGCGGTTCGGAGTATCGGTTATTGATGGTTGGCCCCTCCGGGGCCTGGCGAAGTGTAATCCGTTGACAATTGAGTTTTGCAGTTTCGATAGAGCATATTCCATGTGTTGTCGCACCCCAATGCATACAGAATACATTGTCTAAAAAAATCGCATTTTGCTTGAAT
>CANIAA010000263.1 GCA_947465255.1 Flavobacteriales bacterium
AATTATGTGATTGAATATTGTATGAATATGACAAAAGTTGTCATTTTTTCGATTGTAAAGTCGTTGTGATGCATACATTTGCGGCAATAAAATCCTTAAGATGGCAAAAGCTATTTATCTGGCTCAAATTCGTAATAGAATGGAGTCTATTCAAAAAGAGTATAATGCTCTTTCAGAAGCCTATCAAATATTGGATCGCGTTGGTTCGTCCCGCGGTCGCAAGGCTAAAATTCCAACGCTTCAGGAAATGTTGGGGTCTGAAGTAAAGGTAAAGACCGGTAAGAGAGGTCGTCCGCCTGGGGCAAAGAATAAACCCGGCTCAAAGAAGCCCGGTCCTAAAACAAACGTAATTAAGTCTGTCGCATCTGCGGATGAAAAGGCAAGTGAGGAAGTTAAAAAGACGGTCATAAAGCCGATTGCAGCGAAAAGAGGTAGGCCTGCCAAGGCAGTGAAGCCTGTAAAAGTTGAAAAAACACAAGCTGTAGTTGCTTCTGTATCGAAGCCGATTAAACCTGCAGTTAAGAGTGCGAAGCCAAAATCGGTAGCTAAGCCTATATCGAAGGCTTCTTCAAAACCGATAGCAAAGAAGCCGGGCACACGCAATCGCATACCAAATCTCGCCGAGAAGATTCAGGAAATTGTTGGTAAGAATGCGCGATTCACCACAAATTCGGTAATTACGGACAAATTAGCAGGGTTATATCCTGGAAAATCGCGATCCGATTTAGGTAAATATATCTCGGTAATTCTTGCGAACATGAAAGCCAGAAAGGAATTGGCTGTGGTAACGCAGGATGCGAAGGGCAATAAAATGCGTTCAGGTCTTTGGGGTTTGCCAAATTGGTTTGAAGGATCAAAACCAAAGGTTGAATTTTTGAAGTAACTTCATACCAAGAGCCCGCAAGGGCTTTTGTTTTATTAATTCCATTTTTTGGATGAATAGTCCAACACATCATGGCTATTGAAAAAGAATTTACACTAACCCTTGCTGAGCTTGTTTCAGAGGGATTACAAGGTGCGGTCGAGGCATCATTGTCGAAAGATCAGAAGCTCTCCGTTTTTCGCATTTTGCGAAAATCCATTGATGCCCGAGGGCGATCCATCAAGATTAATTATAAGGTCGCCATTTACTTGCAAGGGGAGTTGGTCCCCCCTGTTTTTCGCACGCGGGAATTTCAGCGGGTGAGTTCCTCCCACAAACGAGTAATAATTATTGGTGCGGGTCCGGCCGGATTGTTCGCTGCGTTGAAGTGTATCGAGTTGGGAATGCAACCAATCGTCATTGAGCGCGGCAAAGATGTACGGGCTCGAAGACGAGATTTGGTATCTATTCACCGAGAGCACCGCGTTAATCCGGATTCCAACTACTGCTTCGGAGAGGGAGGTGCAGGAACGTACTCGGATGGGAAATTGTATACCCGAAGCACCAAGAGGGGCGATGTTCGCTCGATACTCGAAACATTGGTTCAGTTTGGAGCGTCGGATGAAATACTATCGGATGCACACCCGCACATTGGAACGAATAAACTTCCGGGAATCATTGAGACCATGCGCAATAGAATAGTCGAGATGGGTGGTGAGGTTCATTTTGATGCACGGATGGTTGACATAAGACATGATGGGAAAAGTATTGAATCGGTTGTGCTTGCAGATGGTAGAGCGCTTGCAGCTGACAGCTACGTTCTTGCAACCGGACACAGCGCTCGAGATGTATTTCAATTGCTGAACGATCGAAAAATTCTCATCGAGTTTAAACCCTTTGCGGTTGGAGTGCGTGCTGAGCATCCTCAGTCTGTCGTTGACTCGGCGCAGTATCACTGTGCCACAAGGCCCGAGTTATTACCGGCTGCTAGTTACAGCCTGGTTCATCAGGTAGGCGGAGTGGGCGTGTACTCATTTTGTATGTGTCCCGGAGGAATTATAGCTCCTTGTGCCACAGAGCAGCAGGAGGTTGTAACCAACGGATGGTCGCCCAGTAAACGAAACAATCCATTTGCAAATAGTGGTATTGTCGTACCTGTTGATTGGTCGGTTATGGGTGACTTCCGAAAGTATGGTCCGCTGGCAGGAATTCACTATCAGCGGGCAATTGAGCATGCTTGCTGGATGGCGGCAGGTTCAACGCAGCGCGCACCTGCTCAGCGATTGGTCGATTTCATCGAGCGCAGGAAGTCGCGGACCGTTGGAGAAACCAGTTATCAGCCGGGTGTGGAGGCCGCTGATTTGAATGGTCTGTTGCCGGAATGGGTGTCATCAAGATTGCGTGGTGGTTTTGAAGCTTTTGGTAAGAAAATGCGAGGATATGTTTCGGACGGAGCAATGCTGGTAGCACCCGAAACCAGAACATCCTCACCCGTCAGAATACCCCGACACCCTGAAAATCTTTGTCACGTGGAATTGGAAAACCTCTATCCGTGTGCTGAAGGAGCAGGTTATGCAGGAGGAATCGTAAGCGCAGCGATGGATGGCGAGCGAGTAGTATTGGCAATATTCGGGAAATTAACAGCCTCTTAGCGATTCATTTTTTAATTGAATCAAACTGAAATCAAACAAATTGCTCTACATTTACGTTCAAGGAGAACTTTTGAGACTATGTTAAACGGAACACTGAAATACTTTCTGTTTTGTTGTGCTGCTCTGATGGGGCAGATAGGGCTTTCTCAAAATGATATTGCACACGTATTTGGTCAGCTCAAGGATCAGAATACCAAGAAGAAACTTGAGGGAGTTACGGTGCAGGTTTTCAAAGACGGTATGGTGTTCGATACATACAACGCCGGTACAACCGGTAAGTATGATTTCAAACTCCCACTTGGTTTTACGTATGATATCAAGTTCTCGAAAAGTGGCGAGTATCTGGCCAAAGTAATCCGCATCGACACCCGCAATATTCCTGAAGAAGATCGCTATGGTGGTTTCGATATGAATGTGGACGGAACACTGTTCCCCTATCGCCAGGGTTTCAATACCGATTTGTTGCGCGAGCCGCTTGCAAAGGCAAGCTATAATCCATCAGAA
>CANIAA010000264.1 GCA_947465255.1 Flavobacteriales bacterium
GATTGGATGTGTGACCGGATATGTCAATGCCGTCTTCCTTCATTGTGGCAATAGCACGCGGATTGACGCCGTGTGTTTCTACACCGGCACTGTAGATTTCAGCTTGATCGCCGGCAAAGTGACGCAGATAGGCTTCTGCAAGCTGACTTCGGCAGCTGTTTCCTGTGCATAGAACAAGTACTTTTTTCATAGATTTAAACGAATAGCCAAATGATATTCATGAGTGTGAACTTCGGATCGAAACCGAAGATGAGCTGAAGCACTGTAATCGAAAGTGTAATAATTACCGGCTTTTTGTACTTGATGAGGAACTGTTTCATGGTATTAGCAACATTTGCCACCCGGAGTGCAACTCGAGGTTTGACTTTGTAAATCTGAAAGTTTGATTTTTGGTTTGACAGCCGGAATACCGCACCTATCCGGGGCAAGGCAATTGGTAAGTTTCGGTGTAAGCATGAACTGACCATAGTCTGCGTCCAGTCCAAAGCGACCGATGGTTACGCCTTGATATTCCACTTCCACTTCGGGGTCATCATTACCAATGATGGAATGCGCCATTTCGATAATGCCCATCAATTTTGAAGGAACCAAACGATGATGAACATCGTCGGCGACCCAAAGCTGGAAGCTGACATATTTCTCTATGCGCTCTGTTCCTCCACAGTCAATAAAGTGCTTCGTGGTTACTCCGGCTTCCGTTATGTGAAAATGCGCGGGCACAGGCGAGCCATTGGGCTGAATGAATGACAAGCTCTGCGTGCCTTCCAGGTGTGATTTAAATTCGGATAGTTTCATATGAATAGTTTCTAGTTAACAGCACGTTTGGTTCTGTTGTTCAATGCGATCTGCTAGTGTTGTAAAGTATGACTTTAAAAACTCCACAGCCTTCACATCGACGCAATAACACACAGAGGTCCCCTCCACTGTTCCTTGAATGACCCCTGCCTCTTTCAGCGCTTTTAAGTGTTGCGAAACAGTAGCTTGCGCAAGAGGCAGTCGGTCTACTATATCGCCGCACACGCAGCTATCGCACTTTATCAGATATTCAACAATGGCAACCCTGGCCGGATGACCAAGCGCTTTGAGCATGGTTGCAGCCTTGTTTTGTTTGGCGGTAAACTCCTCTGTTTTGGCGAAGGCCATTCGTTTTATGTTTATCGTAAAAGTACGATTATAAACCAGCTCCGCACATTAAAAAATCATGAAAAAAAGCAGTTCTTAAAACAACGCTCATCAGGCCTATCGAAGCGTTAAATTTGCGTCATGGTCAAAAAGACAATTTTGCTTCGGCTGGCTCTAGCGACACTTATAGGCATGCCGCTGGTGGCCATTATCGTCGATCGATTTTCCGATACCGTAAACCTTCAATTAGCCATTACGGGAGATGGCAAGTATTGGGAGCAATTAGCAGCCGGTGCATTCGCAGGAATCATGATTGCAGTTGGTGCTCACACCCTCATCGCGTCTCCCCTGCTCGATAAAGTGAATAGCTCCTATGCCCGTATGCTCGGTAGATTCAGACTTACGTTCAGCGAGATATTGTTGATTTCCCTTTGCGCAGGCGTGGGCGAAGAGATGCTATTTCGCGGAGCTGTGCAGCCATTTCTGGGGATTCCCATTGCTTCCATACTGTTTGTTGCCATCCACGGCTATCTCAATCCTCGCGATTGGCGCTTGTCCATCTATGGTATCTTCATGACCGTCGGCATTGCATGGCTGGGTTACTTGACAGAAACACGCGGGCTGCTCAGTGCTATCGTCGGTCATACTATCATCGACGTGTATTTACTCATCTATTTGCAACGAACAGCGAAGTCGATACCGGTAACACATAATCCTGATTTAGTAGACTTTCCGGAAGAAGAATATTAATAGCACTCTGCGCTCTCTGCGGCAAATCAAAAACCGCAAAGGCGAAAAAGACGCAGAGAAAAACAACACCATAAAGTAATGCCCAAGCCCAAATCCAATTCACTCGCTGACTTAGGTGGCATGGTATATTCTACCAACCCCAATTACAAGCCCGAAGTGACTGATGAGACCACCGAATCGCTATCGCCTTTGCAACAAGACCTGCGTGTATGGCTAGAGAGGAACCATCGCGGTGGAAAAACGGCCACTGTTATCAAAGGTTTCATTGGCAATGTCGATGACCTCGAAGCGTTGGGAAAAACACTGAAGACCAAATGCGGCACAGGCGGTTCGGCCAAGGATGGAGAGATAATCATACAAGGCGACCACCGCGACAAGATCATGACTATTCTTGCGCAACTCGGATACAAAGCCAAAAAAGCAGGATCGTAATATGAACTTATACCCCAAAACCCCGTTTCGCATCACCATCAAAACACTTCAAAATTTAGAAGAGGTGTTGGCTAATGAAATGCGTGAAATCGGGGCGACTAATATTGAAATCGGCAAGCGAGTGGTGCATTGCGCTGGCGATATGGCTCTCGTTTATCGTTGTAACCTGCATTTGCGAACAGCTCTTCGAGTGCTCATTCCCATTGTCGAATTTCCCATTCGTCAGGCCGACGACATTCATAGCCAGGCTATGAAATTCGACTGGACTGAATGGTTGGATTTGAACCAGACCTTCGCCATCGACCCCAACGTCAACAGTGAATTCATTCGACATAGCAATTATGCCTCTGTGAAACTCAAAGACGCCATTGCCGACACATTCAATCGCAAATTCGGGAAGCGTCCGAGCGTTCACCCCGATAAACCCGATGTATTATTTCACTTGCACGTCGATAATCACCGCGTCACTATATCGCTTGACAGCAGCGGGGAATCGCTGAACCGCAGAGGCTATCGTTCGCGAGGAGCGCGAGCACCGCTCAATGAGGTGCTGGCCGCAGGCATGATTATGCTAACGGGATGGCGCGGTGAAAGCCATTTTTACGATCCTATGTGCGGCAGTGGCACGCTGGCCATCGAAGCCAATATGATTGCGCGCAGAATGCCCCCTCAGGCGTTGCGCAATGAGTTTGGTTTTATGCGC
>CANIAA010000265.1 GCA_947465255.1 Flavobacteriales bacterium
CAAGGAAATTCGCAACCAGATGAAAGCGGATTTCGGAAACGCCAACGTGAAGATTCTTTCTCTCGGTAAGAAGGCGTTTGATGTATACAAGAAAACCTCACATCATACCACGGAAGGTTTAGGAGAAACTCCCTATAGTGTATTCGATAAACTAACTTTCGGCAATAGTTCTGAAATAGCCGATGTCGTGATGAAGCAGTTTGTGGCCGGCAAATACGACAAAGTAGTTCTGGTGTACAACAAGTTCAAAAACGCAGCTTCACAGCTTATCGTTACCGAACAATTCCTGCCTGTTGTTCCTACACAAGTTGCAGGTAAGTCGTCACAGACCGACTACATCTTCGAACCGCAGAAGGAGCAGATCATCGATGAGTTGATTCCTCGCACCTTGAAAGTGCAGTTGTTCAAGGCTTTGCTCGATTCAGTAGCTTCAGAACACGGAGCTCGTATGACAGCAATGCACAAGGCAACCGACAACGCAGGTGCACTGGTGAAAGAATTGAAATTGAATTACAACAAGGCCCGTCAGGCAGCAATCACAGGAGAGATCCTGGAGATTGTGGCAGGAGCGGAGTCATTGAAAGGATAACATCCAACTGAAATTGAAAATGCGCCCCGATACCGGGGCGTTTTTTTTGAAGCAAAATTCTACTTTACATTTATCGAAATCAAAATCCAATTGTATGAAAAACATCTATTTCATTTTAGCGGTAATCATAGTGTTTGCACAGTCTTGCAGCATTCAGAAACGCCAGCATTTACCGGGTTATCATATTGAATGGAATACGAAGGATTCGCACAGTGAAGTGCAAAGGGAGAAAAAACCTGAGCAGGCATTGGATATTGCAGAACACGATGTTGCTCTTGCAGCAGAAGTAGCTGCACAGCCGCTGGAGCAAGAGATGCAGACAATGAACGCTGATGCAGAACTTGCTGCGCCAAGAGATTTGGAGGAACAAGCAGCGCCAGTAAATGGAAATAGTAAAGCGAAGAATCATTCTGAAAAGCTCACAAAGCAGAGATTTACTTTTCCTTCCAGCATTCACTCTCCGATGAAGTTGTTGTTTGGTGGAATTAAACCGGAAGATAAGCCGCGCACAGATGGCTTGAGCATCGCTGCAATGGTGTGCGGTATTCTCAGCTTTTTCGTTCCTGTTCTGGGGTTGGTGCTGGCTATTTTGGCTATCATTTTCGGAGGTGTAGGGTTGGGCCGTACCAACCGTAATCCGGAGTTAAAGGGCCGCGGAATGGCCATCACCGGATTGGTGCTTGGTATCGTAGGAATGTTGTTCGTTATACTGGTGCTAACAATCCTTTCCTTGTCATTTGGATTTGCCATTTAGCGCAGTTGAACATTGCCAGGCTTTCTGTGTTTTATATTTTTTACAATAAGGTTTGAAAGAGTCATTACAGAAACACATCGCTCTGCTTGGTAGTACCGGCAGCATCGGCACGCAGGCACTGGATGTCATAGCTGCAAACTCAGACAAGTTTGTTGTCGAAGTATTGACCGCGCAAAGCAACGCGAGTCTGCTCATTGAACAAGCGCTGAAGTTCAAACCCAACTGCGTAGTCATTGGCGATGAGTCGAAATACACGGAGGTAAAGGATGCGTTGTGGTCGGCCGATATAAAAGTCTATGCCGGCAAAGACGCATTGGCTCAAGTGGTCGAGGCGGAGTCGATTGACATCGTATTAACGGCCTTAGTCGGCTTCGCCGGATTGGAACCTACCATACGCGCCATCAAGGCAGGAAAGCACATTGCACTCGCCAATAAGGAAACGTTGGTGGTCGCAGGTGAGTTGGTAACCGCTCTTGCAAAAGAACACGCAGTCAATATTTACCCTGTCGACAGCGAACATTCAGCCATTTTCCAATGCCTGGCCGGCGAGTGGCACAACCCGATTGAAAAGATATACCTCACCGCGTCGGGTGGACCGTTTCGCGGACGTTCAATCGAAGAGCTGGCAAAGGTGACCAAAGCACAAGCCCTCAAGCACCCGAACTGGGACATGGGCGCGAAGATTACCATCGACTCTGCATCGCTTATGAATAAAGGGCTGGAGGTAATCGAGGCCAAGTGGCTTTTTCACTTGAAGCCCGAGCAGATCGACGTGATTGTGCATCCGCAGAGCATCATTCACAGCATCGTACAGTTCACTGATGGCAGTATGAAAGCACAAATGGGTTTGCCCGATATGAAGCTGCCCATTCAATACGCGATTGCTTATCCTGAGCGCATCTATGCCGACTTCCCGCGTTTTGATTTCTTGAAATATCCTTCGCTCACCTTTGAGCAACCCGACCGTAAGAGTTTCCGCTGCCTCGACTTAGCGTTTGAAGCTATGCACCGTGGCGGCAACGCACCGTGCGTGCTCAACGGCGCCAATGAGATTGCGGTGAAATTATTCCTCGAAGAAAAGATAGGCTTCCTGCAAATACCCGAAGTGGTAGAGCACGCCATGAACAGCGTACCATTTATCGAGAAGCCTGTGTTGCAGGATTATTTTGAGAGTGATGCTGCGGCGCGGGCCTCGGCTTCGCTCGGCCACCGTTAGCTCGGCCACCGTTAGATGCGGGGGCTGCCCATGGGATGGCTTCTAGCGTATGTGGACGCACAGCAGTGCGTCCGTACCCGGAGGTGGAGTGTAGCGCCCGCGTGATAATCTGAGCTCTTGGCCATTCGCCACTCGCCACTCGCCACTAAATCGTCATGATATCCTTATCCTTCACCGCGATCATCTCATCCACCTTGCGGTTGAATTTGTCGGTGAGGTCTTGCACCTTTGTTTCACCTGCTTTGGCTTCGTCTTCGGGCAGGCCGTCTTTCTGAGCGGTCTTGATGAAGTCGAGCGCTTCTTTGCGGGCGTTGCGGATACCTACTTTGGCGTGTTCGCCTTCGGCGTGTGCACGCTTGCTGAGGTCTTTGCGTCGCTCTTCGGTGAGCATAGGAACAGAGATGATGATGAGGTCGCCGTTGTTCTGCGGATTCAATCCGAG